>NZ_JAVKPR010000007.1:0-143101 GCF_040980905.1 Kocuria sp. CPCC 205235 | reverse complement strand
ACTACATCGCCCGCAGCCTGCTCGAGGCCGGCGGCTTCAGACCGCAACTACACCCTCGATTGTGAAGAGCCGGTTTACAACGCCCATGAATGGGTAGATGAAGCCGTGCATTCGGTTCTGAACCAAGATCACCCTGATCTAGAGGTGATCATTGTCGACGACGGCTCAACGGACCCCAAGACCATAGCTCTCATGGAGAACCCTCCATGGCACGGGGTCAAAGTTATTCGACAAGACAATGCAGGGTCGGCGGCAGCTCGGAATGTCGGCATCACCGCAGCAACGGGCGATTACATCCTCCCCGTGGACGCGGACGACTATATTGCCCCCACTTACGTATCAAAAGCGGCGCAGATACTAGATAGTGAGCCCACGATTGGGATAGTTTATGCACAGGCAGAATTCATGGGCGACGCTACCGGGCCATGGCAACTTCCCCCATATTCGCTAAAGTTGATGCTAACCGAAGGCATCATCTTTGCAACCACCTTGTTTCGAAAACAAGACTGGTTCACCGTGGGAGGTTATGATGAAACTCTACATTTTCGTGAAGACCACGACTTTTGGCTGAAAATCGTTGGATTGGGACGCGGAGTACATCGGATCGATGAAGTTCTTTTCCGGTACCGTATCCGCGCTGACTCGTTGAACAGCGTGTTCACACGTGACGAATTAGTTGCCACCTACGCGAAGATCATGAGAAATAATTCGGCGCTGTATATCGACAATGCGAATCTCCTCTTTAGCGCATGGTTCGAGAGAACGGACGAACTCACCGATTATAAACATCGATATCGCCGCCTCGAAGGCCTCATTGACAAACATCCACGAGTCTATGGTGTTTTGCGTAGGGTAAAACGAGCCTTAACGTAAATGAAGGTGCGGCCGCGAATTAAGTCGCGGCCGCACCTTCATCTTGAATCGATTAGCGACCGTAGTAACCGCCGCTACGCGCCATGTTCTCCAGGCGTGCCACCCGGTCATCGGTCGACGGGTGAGTGCGGAACATGCTCTTGAGGCCGCCACCGCGGAACGGGTTGGCGATCATCAGGTGCGAGGTGTTGACCACCTTCTGATCGTTGGGATTCATGGGGCGCTGGGAGGCACCACCCTCAATCTTGCGCAGCGCCGAAGCAAGTGCGAGGGGGTCACCGGTCAGCTGAGCCCCGTCTTGGTCGGCGTCGTATTCGCGGGTCCGCGAGATGGCCATCTGAATGACCATGGCCGCCACGGGTGCCAGGAATGCCATGAGCAGCGCGACCAACGGGTTTCCCCCACGGTCACCGCCGCGGCCACCAAAGATGGCGGCGAACTGCAAGAACTGCGCCGCCGACGTGATCAGACCCGCAACGGCCGCGGCTACCGATGAAGTCAGGATGTCCCGGTTGTAAACGTGCATCAACTCGTGGCCCAGCACTCCCCTGAGTTCCCGTTCGTCCAAGATCTGCAGAATGCCTTCAGTGCAGCACACGGCGGCATTCTCCGGGTTGCGTCCGGTCGCAAAGGCATTGGGGCTCATAGTGGGGGCAATGTATAAACGCGGCATGGGCTGGCCCGCCCGCTGGGAGAGCTCATGCACGATGCGGTACATGGTGGGCGCCTGCTGCGGCGTCACCTGGATCGCACGCATGGAACGGATGGCCAGTTTGTCGGAGTTCCAGTAGCTGTACGCGGTACCGACCAGGCCAATTACGGCAAAAATCACGATGAACACCGAGCTGCGCGTTGCACCGGCAATGATTGCGCCGATGGCCAGCAGCACCGCCCACATGCCACCCAACAGCAGCACGGTTTTCAGCCCGTTGTAATGCTTGTGCATTCCACCTTCTCCTCCGCACCGGCATTACTACGCACAGATCACGGGCGCCCGCCGGTAAAGACAATGACGATCCATTCGGACAACGTCCAACCTTCTGGAAGTGTTCCCCACCAGCCTGTGACATCGCCGGGATTCTCCGCGCTATCCGCGTTTCGATCGCCCACGTCCTCAGCCGGGGGCACCACGGGTTCAACAGTCGGTACAGCTGGCGACGGCGCATTGGGATTCACCGCGGGAGCGGTGGGTTGGGTGCCCGGCCCGTCCAGCGGCGGGATTTCAGGCAACGACGGCGCTCCCGGCCTCACCGGCGCGCCCACCTCCGGGGCGCCCGGCTGGGGTTGCGGAATGCCCGGGTTCGTATTGCCGGTTCCCTCAGGTGCCGCGTTCCCATTCCCGTTGCCGTTGCCGTTGCCGTTGCCGTTGCCCGGGTTACCAGAATTCCCTGGGCTGTCGTTTCCGCTGTTGTCCTCGCCCGGGAGCTCTGGGACATCCGTACCTGGAATATCCGTACTTGGAATATCCGTACCTGGATCGTCTGTATCCGGATCGCCGGGTACAGGATCGCCGGGTACTGGGTCTTCAATGACAGGATCGCCGGGCACTGGGTCTTCAATGCCAGGTGCTTCAGGGACAGGTACTTCGGGAACAGGAGTGATCAACGGATCCGAAGTGTCAATGGGCCCGGGGATCTCGGGCGTCCCATCTTCTTCATCACCGTCAAGCGGGTCCACAACCGGGCCGTCCGGAGGACCCGTATCTTCCGAAACCGGAGGTTCAAGAGGCAGCTCAGGGCCCGGCAGGGTGGGAATGAATGGTACTTCGAGCTGGGGAATATCGGTATCCCCAGGCAACGAGGGCATGTCGATGCCCGAAGGGGTATCTCTCGAAGACGACGAGTCCGGGCCCGAGTCCCGGTCCGAGTACGGGGGCAGTAACGCACCAGTACCAGCGAGGACGTCACCGGGCTGCTCGCCGCTGGCTCTCTCACCGCCAACACTCGGACTTTGTGCCCCCAGCGGCGCACCGGTCACATCGGATTCTTTCCCGTCCGATCCGCCGTTGGATTCGCCTTCTGCCTTATCGGCACCCGCGTTTGCTTGGCGGCCGCCGGAATCGCCAGTGGGGGGATCAGCTTTGCCGTTGCCACCGGCTTCCGCCTGACCCTCGGCTTCATCGGAGGTATCGGATCCGGCAGAAGAACCTGGGCCGCCACCGGAGTCAACATCCGAGGACCCGTCCGCAGAGCCAGCAGAACCCCCGGCGGTATCACCGGTAGATGCGCCCTCTCCCGTGCCGACTCCGGCGGGCCCATCCGTGGCCGGCTGCGCCTGCCGTGTGATCTCTACTTCGGACGAGTCCGGTTGGACCGCAGTCACGATGCCCGCGGTGCCCGCTCCGGCAACGGCTACACCAGCCGCCGCGAGAATGACCTTGGTGGCCGAGCCTGCCAGGAACCCGCCGGCTGCAGTAGTGGCGACCGCCCCCGACGCCGCCGCTCCCGCGCTGCCTACAGACGTGGCCGTGGCCACTGCAGGAACTGAGGCGCCCTCGGCACCGGCCCCGAGCGGCGCCGTCGTCCCGGACAACCAACCCGAGACGCCAGCGGCGCCCCCGGCACCCGCCGTGCCGAGTGCGGCAATGAGCCGCTCCGAGGCATCGCCCCAGAGAGGCAAACCAGCCAGGATGGGCAGGATCCAGCCGCGCAGGCCCACACCCAGGTCCTGGAGCTGGAGGTATTCGGCGGTGCACCGTTCGCAGGAATCGAGGTGGTCCTGCATGAGCTTCATCTTGGACGGGGTGAGCGTGCCGCGCACGAACGCTCCCAGCTGCGCGGAGTATTCACCGCATTCCTCGAGCGCCTGAGCGGACACGTGCTGCTGCATGTACGCGGTGCGGAGGCCATCGCGGGCGCGCTTTCCCAGTGCGGAAACAGCGTTGGGTTGCATACCCACCGCGGAGGCGACCTGACGGGGCCGATATCCCTCGATCTCCAGGTACCACAGCACCTCTTGCCAACGCTCGGGCAGTGAGGCGAAAGCCCTGGCAACCACGGCGGCGTCGACCTGTCGCACCAGGGTGTCGTCGAAGAGCTGGACACGATCCAGTTTGCCCTGCTCTTGGGGTTCCTGCGGTTGGGTGCGATTGAGGTCATTGGCCCGATCGGCGGCCAAGCGTGAAACGGCGGTGACAAGGTAGGCGCGCAAGAACTGTCGCGGACCACCACCGGATTTCAGGAGCGCGAGCACACGTGTGAAGGCCTCCGAGGTGATGTCCTCGGCCTCGGCCTGGCTGTGGGTGTGTAAACGGGCTACGGCGAACACCGCGCCACGATGACGCTCGTACAGCTCACCGAACGCCTGGTTATCCCCGTTTCGGACAGCGTCGAGCAACGGCTCGTCGTTGGCCGCTGGTGTCGAATTCTGCTGGCCGTCCCTCGGAGTGGGACGTCGGTGATGTTCCATGGCGCCTTAAGGGTGCTGACAGGTCCATCTATTGTGTCAGCACACCGGCACTACATGGCTTGAGATACCGACTGTGACAAAACCGATACCAAGTGTTTCAAGAGGTGGGCCGGGGGTGCGGTGTCTCCCCTCGTCCGCACCCCCGTCTCCTATGTCACCCGTCTCTCCCCCATCCCGAGCAGCCCACTCGGAAGTTGGTCGCTCTAGCCCACCGCGACGCAGGGCCCTCCCCGGTCCTTGTGCTCCGACTGCGGCGGTACGGCGACCTCCGAGCGAAAAGGCCGTCCGGAATCACACGCAGCCCGCGCGAGATTCACTATGTAGACAGCCGAACGTCCGAATCGTGACGCGAAAACCGAAAAGATTTTTGGAACCCTCCGAGTGAGACGCACGCCACTCAGCTCTATTGTGAGCTACTCAAAATAAAGTTATGGTGGTTGCCATGGAGACCACGCAGACAGGCGCAAGCCACCCCTCACAGCAGGAGTGGGCCGAGCAGCTGCGTTCGAACGGACGCAGGGTCACCAAACAACGTCTCGCGGTACTCGACGCGGTGGACGCAATGCCTCACGCCACGGCGGACGACACCGTACGGCGGGTCCGTCAGGTCCTACCGAACATCTCTGTTCAGTCCATCTACGTGGTCCTCGCGGATCTCACGGCCATTGGCATGGTGTCCAAGTTCGAACCGCCCGGTTCTCCTGCGCGCTACGAAACCCGCACCGGAGACAACCACCATCACGCGTATTGCATCAACTGCGGAATGATCGCGGATGTCGCGTGCGCGGTGGGGCACTCGCCGTGCCTCACGCCCTCGGAGGACCACGGCATGAAACTGCTGTCCGCCGAGGTGGTGTATCGGGGGATCTGCGCGCAATGTCAGCAAGACATGGCGAACAGCTCCGCCGTTCAGTAATTGACCGCACGTCCGTCGGATCCCGTCCATCACCCAGGAGGAACCATGTCTGACACCACTCCCCATGAACACGGCCTGCGAATGACTGGCTCGGCCACCACCGACCAATTGGGGAAGAAAGTAGCGTCCGACGAGCACTCGCTGTCCGTCGGTGCTGACGGCCCCATCGTTCTCCATGACTCGTACGTGGTCGAGAAGCTCGCGGCTTTTGACCGCGAGCGCGTTCCGGAGCGAGTGGTGCATGCCAAGGGCTCCGGTGCTTTCGGTGAACTCGAAATCACCGAGGACGTCTCCCAATACACCAAAGCTGCCGTGTTCCAGCCGGGTACCAAGACTCCTATGCTGGCTCGTTTCTCGCAGGTGGCCGGCGAGCAGGGGTCTCCGGATACCTGGCGCGATCCCCGTGGTTTCTCGCTGAAGTTCTACACGACCGACGGCAACTTCGACATCGTGGGTAACAACACCCCGGTCTTCTTCGTCCGTGACGGCATCAAGTTCCCGGACTTCATCCACTCCCAGAAGCGGCTTCCGGGCTCGGCACTGCGTGACAACACCATGCAGTGGGATTTCTGGACCCAGTCCCCCGAGTCCGCGCACCAGGTGACCTATCTGATGGGCCCCCGCGGTATCCCCAGGTCCTACCGTCACATGAACGGTTACGGCTCGCACACCTTCCAATGGGTCAACGCGGCCGGCGAACGTTTTTGGGTCAAGTACCACTTCGTTTCGGACCAGGGCGTCGAATGCTTGACCGGTGATGAGGCGGAGAAAATCGCCGGCGCGGACGCAGATGCCCACCGCCGCGATCTCTACGAAGCCATCGAGAACGGCGACTTCCCTTCGTGGACCGTGTACGTGCAGATCATGCCGTACGAGGACGCCAAGGCCTACCGGTTCAACCCGTTCGACGTCACCAAGACGGTCTCCAAGAAGGACTACCCCCGCATTAAGGTGGGTAAGTTCACCCTGAACCAGAACCCCCTGAATTACTTCGCTCAGATCGAGCAGGCTGCGTTCTCCCCGGGTAATACGGTCCCGGGCGTGGAGATCTCCCCGGACAAGATGCTGATGACCCGCGTGTTCTCCTACCCGGACACCCACCGTCACCGCATTGGTGCGAACTTCGCGGATCTGCCCGTGAACTACCCGTACCGTTCCGAGCAGAACTCCTACTCGCACGACGGCCCCATGCGCTACTCGTTCAAGCACCCCAATCAGCCGGTTTACGCCCCCAACACCACGGGTGGCCCGGTTGCCGGTGGCAAGGATGCCGCTGATGAGCTGCGTTGGGAATCCGACGGTGATATGCTGCGCGCCGCGGCCACCCTGCACTCCGAAGACGATGACTTCGGTCAGGCGGGCACGCTGTACCGCGAGGTCTTCAACGACGAAGAGAAGGCCATGACGATCGAAAACATCGCGGGTCACGTGGGTGACGTGGCCGACGAGGCCATCCAGGAACGCGCCTTCCAATACTGGGAGAACGTTGACGCCGACCTCGGCAAACGCGTACGCGAGGCCGTTGCTCGCGATGCTGGCAACGACGCGTACGGCATCTGATCGTTCGTTCTCTCGGGCCGGTCAGTAGCTGATCGGCCAGTCACCGAGCAGAAGGTCCCGTTCCCACTTCACGCGGGGACGGGACCTTACTCGTTCCGGGGCCACTTCCTTGTTCCCGGTCAACTGCCTCCTGGCCCACCTTGTCCCGACCCATTCCGCGGCCTCATGGACGACGCCGCCGCCTCAGACGGTCTCGACCAACATCTCCCGGCCCTTCCGGTCTTCGGCGGCAAGACGCTCATTGAGTTTCTCGCCTTCCACGTCCACGTTGGGCAGGATCCGGTCCAGCCAGCGCGGCAGCCACCACGCGTGTTTGCCGAGCAGCTGCATGGTGGCGGGGATGAACGTGGTGCGAATCAGGAACGCATCCATGGCCACGCCGAACGCCAGGGCGAACCCGATGGGCCGCACCACGGACACGTGGGCGAAGATGAAGCCTGCGAAAACGGACACCATGATCACACCGCACGCGGTCACCACGGTGCCGCCCTGTCGATAACCGACCCGCACGGCGTCGTGCGCCTCGAAGCCTCGCATGTACGCCTCGCGCATGCCCGAGACAATGAAGATCTGATAGTCCACGGACAGCCCGAACAGCACCCCCACCAGCAGGATGGGCAGGAACGCCAGAATGGGTCCGGGGTCGTGCACGCCGAAGAAGTCAGCTCCCCAGCCCATTTGGTAGACCATGACCACCGCGCCGAAACTAGCGACGGTGGAGAAGATGAAGCCCAGCGTGGCCATCACGGGCACCCAGATCGAGCGGAACACCAGCAGCATGATGACCAGGCACAGCACCAGCACAATGGCCATGTAGACGGGCAGGGCGGCGTTGAGCGTGTCCGAGATGTCGATGTTGGCCACGGTCTGCCCGGTGAATCCCACGTCGGTGCCGGTCGCGTCCTGAATCTCCTCACGCTGGTCCCGCAGGTCCTTGACGAGTTCTTCGGTGCGAGAATCCGCCGGACCGGTCTCCGGTGTCACGGTCACGAGCGCGGTGCGGAAGTCGTCGCTGATGGTTGCCGGCACCGCGGTAACCACACCGTCCATGCCAGCGATGTACTCGGCGGCATCCACGGCCGCGGCGTTGGCCCGCTCGCGGGTCGGGCTTTCATCCGGCAGCGACACCATGGTGACGATGGGAGCGTTGGCCCCCGCGCCGAAGTTCTCGGAGACCACGTGGTAGGCGGTGTTGGCGGTGGACCCGGGAGGTTCCGCGGCGCCGTCGGGCAGGCCGAGCCGCAATTGCATAGCCGGCAGTGCCAGGGCCAGAAGCACGACCACTGCCACAGCGATCATCGCAATGGGGTGCTGCGTCACGAACGCACCCCACCCCTTGTTGGCGCGCGCCAGGGCGAGGGCTTCCGGTTCGTTGCCGGCAGCCAGGGCCTCGCGCCGGACATCGGCTTCGATGCGCTGGGCCTGGGCTCGCGCGGACATTCGGGAAGCCAGCTCACCCGCCGACGCCGCTGGGCCCACCTCACGTTGTCGAGCCACCTTCTCGCCGTTTTCGGTGAACCCGCGCTCGCGCCATTTCTTGGCGGGCACTGCACGGTGGCCGACCAGGGACAACAACGCCGGGGTCACGGTGACCGAGGCCAGGATGACGAGCATGACGGTGCCAGCGCCGGCCAAGCCCATGGTCCCCAGGAAGGGGATGCCCACGGTGGCCAGGGCCGCCAGGGCAATCACGTTGGTCAAGCCCGCGAAGAGCACGGACGTGCCCGCGGTGCCGGTGGCCCGCGCGATGGATTCCCGCAGCGGGATTCCGTCGAGCACGTTGGTGCGGTGTCTGTGGGTGATGAGCAGTGCGTAGTCGATCCCCAGGCCCATGCCCAGCATGAGTGCGAGCACCGGATCGGTGGCGGTCATGTCCACCACGGAGGACAACGCGTAGACCAGGGCCACTCCGGTGCCGCACCCGATCACGGCGCTGACCACGGGCAGCCCGGCCATGACGATACTGCCCAGCACGATGAACAGGACGACGGCCGCCACCGCAATACCGATCAGCTCCGTGGAGCCCACGAGCCCTGAGACGTCCTGGGTGATCTCCACGGAATAGTCTGCAACGACACCTGCTGGCAGCGCCCCACTGATCGCCGAGGTGACGTGATCGCGTTCTTCAGCGCTCATGGACGTGGTGCTCTCCGAGAAATCCACGACCCCTCGGGCGACTGTCCCGTCCTCGTTGACGAATCGTTGTTCCTCGGTGAGCGCCGTCTGACGCTGGGCCGTACTCAGTTCTTCCGACCGTGACTCGAGTTCCTGCCGGGAGTCCCGGAGCTGGGCCTCGCCCTGCTCAAGTTGACTCTGGCCGTCCTCGAGTTGCTCGATCTGATCGGCCATGGCGGGATTCGCCTGAGCCGCTTGCTCTCTACTCGGGTTTCCCGGCAACTGCTCCAGGGACCGGTCCAGCTGTTGCGAAGCGCGGTCCAAGTCGCGGCGCTGCTGCTCGAGCTCACGTTCGCCACGTTGGAGCTCGTCTTGACCCGAGTCCAGTTGTTGCTGCCCCTCGGCCACGCTCCGCGCGGCGCCGTCCAGTTGCTCTTGGGCCTCGAAGGGGTCCGTGATCGAAGAAATGACCGGGACGTCCTCAACGGCACCGTCCAGGGCCGAAGTGATCTCTTCCCGCTCCTTCTCGGAAAACGCTTGACCGCCCGTCGTACGGAACACCACGGTGCCTGAGCCGAAGGTGGCCTCCGGCATGCGCTCGTTCATCTCGTCCAGCACCCGCTGATACGGGGCGTCCGGAACCGAGTACTGGCTACTGGTTCCCTTGGCGAACACGAATGCCGCTGCTCCGGCGAGTGCAAGGATCATGAGCCACACGATCATGACGGCCGGAGCTTTCCGGGCACACCAGGCGCCTACCCGGTACAGCAGCGTGGCCATTAGTGCTGTTCGTCTTGCTGTTGGTTCTCCTGCTGTGCGACCAGGTCGAGAAGCTCTCGCAACTGCTGGGTGGGAATCGTAGCCACCGGCGGCAGCGCATTCACGCACATGCCCGCCGCACCCGAATCCACCACGAACTTCAACACCTCACGCGAGGGTGCCGCGCGAACCTGCAGGCTGGTGTCCAGGGCCGCAATTTCCGCGGCGGAGGTGAACACCATGATGGTGTCCGGCGCCGCGTTGGGGTCCTCCGGTTGGACCATCACCGGCATGGACTTGCCGTCCTGATCCCGTGTTCCGAACAACAACTGACCGTTGGGGTTGAGGACGGCTGCGAGCAAGCCGGACATGTTGTTGTCCAGCAGGGCTTCCTTGACCGGTCGGTTCTGCGGGGTCCTGTTGACCCATTCGATTTGTTCGCGCTTGATGCGCATGGGGTTTTCTCCCCCGGGGTCGTACACCAGCTCGTCGTACTGCGGGTCCGTGGCGACCATGTTGAGCACGGCCCCGGACGGCTGTCGGAACAGCACGGGTTCGGTCTTCTCGGAGTCCTTGTTGTTCTCACGGAACACCGTGCGCGCTTCTTCGGTGGTCGTGTAGACCGCCAACGCACGGGTGCCGTCCTTCTGCCCCAAGGCCTGCACACGAATATTGGATTCCGGACCCACAGGCTGGCCGTCTTCGCCCGGCACCAGGTCGGAACCGGTGATGTCCAGCAGCACCATTCCGGTCATGGCCTCGCGGAGCACATTGGCCATGGCCTGGTCCACGGGGTTCGCGACGTACTGGGCGATGGCCGCGCGCAACCGGGGGTGGGCGTCGTCGGCCTGGGCGCTCTGGTCCTCGGCGGGGTCGACGAACTCGAGGTCGATTCCCTGTTCCCCCGTGATGCCGATGGCCCACTCGGGCGTGCGTGCCACGGTGCGAGGGTAGGTGCCGAGATGCGTGGCAATGTCCTGGGCTCCGTACCGGCCTTCGTTCGAGAATTGCGGTGGCAGGTCGTGGTAGTTGTACCGAGCGGCGAATCGGTATTCAGGGTCTGGCCAACCCTTCGCAGCGATCGTGACGCTTGTGGAGAACCACGTCCCGCGTCCCTTGAGGTAGCAACTGCGTTGCAACTCTTCGAGTGAATCCAACACGGGGCTGCCCTGTTTAATGGGCCCGGCCGCACCGGGGATAGCCGTGCCGTCCCGGTTCTCCGCAACTCGCAAGTACACGCGATCACCCTGCGGCTTGAAATCGACACGCATGGAGTCCCAGCCGGACTCGGTCCGAAGCACGGACAGCACCCAACGCCCGATCTCCGCCACCAGCTCTCGTTCGCTGCGTGTACCGGAGTTCTGTTCGGCGTGCGGAGTTGAGGTCATGGTGAGTAGGTGTCCCTTCGGCCCGGCAACCGGCGCCCATTGGTAGAGCGGGATTCCCCCGCGTTCCTCTGCAAACAACCCTATCGAACGCGGCCGCGACGTCAGCAGCCTGAGATCTTTCTGCCAGACGCGGTCAAAACCGCCATGGGCTGCACAGAGGGGCCGTGCCAGTTGTTAGCCTGGGTGGTATGACAAAAACGTTGCAGGAGCTGATCGACGCTTCGATTTTCATCTCCACCGAATACCAGGCAGTGCTGGCGGAACTGTCTCAGGGTGCGGATTGGGACGTGGATTTTTCCGCGCCGTCGTTCACCCTGCAGACGACCCCGCCGGTCACACTCACCCCGTACCTGTTGGGCACCGAGTCCGCCTCCCGCGGTAGCTGGATCTGGTCCTGGCAGGAACTGGGTCACTTCAACCCTGAGGTCGTCTCCGCAGCCGTCCAGGCCAAGGAGGCCGGCCAGCGGCTGGAAGTCGACGAACTCACCACCGACGAACAGCCCATCCAGGATGGCTTGGCACGTCGCTTGACCTTGGCCTCCAAGGCCGTCACGGGTCTGTACGCCCACTACCCCGCACGCGCCGGTGGCAACATCACCGCGTGGTTGTTGCTCGAGGGCGATGCTTTCGAGCTGCCCCGCCTGACCGAGCAGCGCATGATGCAGGTGATCGGCGAGTCCCTGACCACCGACACCGCCGTGGACCACAATCTGGCCGTGAACAGCTATGCCGCCCTGCGAGGCGCTCACGTCGAGTGGGACACGGATGCAACGTGCGTGGTCACCGTTCACGACGGCGCTCAGCGCTTCTGGTTCGATGATCACCAGATCACCGGGGTGGAACCCGCCGAACCTTCCGTCGGTGAGAAGGAACTCGAGGAGCTCGAGCGCCAGGCCGAGACCCACCGCGAGGCCCTGCGCGAGGATCGCCAGGTCGCCATGAAGCTCGCCGTTCAGCTGGGCGAGCTGCAACGTGCCGAGGCCGAGGAGAAGAACGAGCGCGAACGCGAGGCCGCTGAGAACGAGCGTCGTGAGCGCGAGGCGGCCAGGGCGGCGTCGGCGACCGAGGAAGAGCCCCTGCCCCAGGAGCTGTCCACCGAGGACATTTCGGCTCCCGAACCGGAACAACCCGAGGACGACGTTGCGGTTCCCGCGAGCGAGGTGCGCGACGGCGATCGCCCGTTCGACCAGGAGCCCACCCAGGAACCGGCCGTTCCCGGTCGTGTGCAGACAACCGTGCTGCCGGATCCGGAAGACAAGGGCGAGCCCACTGCGGGCCCGCAGGCGTCCCCGCAGCCGGACACCACCACCATGGCGCGCATCCCCGAGCCGGACCTGGCTGCTTCCCAGCCGGGTATCCCGCGCGAGGAAGAAACCGTCGTGGCTGATCGTGGACGTGACGAGCGCGAGGTCGTGGAGGTTCGCGAAGACCTCGAGATCCGTGAGGTGCGCGAGCAGGACGCCGCCGCCCGCCGGGAAACCGTGGCCGGCCCCGATGCCGCCGAGGACATCTCCGCTCCCGCCGTGGTCGACGGCGAAGAAGTGGAGACCAACGAGCAGTTGGAAAAGAAGGGCGAAAAGAAGAAGGGCTTCTTCAGTCGTTTCTTCGGAGTGTGATCGAGTGGCCGTCCGCCGTTAGGATCGGACGGTGACTTATAACGCTGAGACCGGCTCGGGACCTGATCGTAAGAAAAGGACCCGGGCCGGTTTTCTGTACGGGTTCGGCGCCTACGGCCTGTGGGGCCTGCTGCCTCTGTACTTCGTGCTCCTGCTGCCCGCCACCGCGTACGAGATCGTCTCGATGCGGGTGCTGTTCTCTGTGCTGTTCTGCCTGATTCTGCTGGCACTCACGAGGTCCCTGGGCACGCTGGTGCGGCTCTTCCGGGACGGCAAGGCGGTCATTGCGCTGGTGATCGCGGGTGTACTGATCGCCACGAACTGGCTGCTGTACGTCGTGGCCACCACCACCGGCCACACGCTGGAAGCCTCCCTGGGGTACTTCATCAACCCCATCGTGGCGGTCCTGCTGGGCGTGATCGTCCTGCGCGAGAAGCTCCGGCCCCTGCAGTGGGCTGCGATAGCGGTGGGCTTTCTGGCTGTGCTCATCATGTCCGTGGTCTACGGATCCGTGCCGTGGCTGTCGCTGGCCCTGGCCTTCTCATTCGGCTTCTACGGGCTGGTGAAATCAACGATCGGCGGCCGTTATCCGGCACTCGTCACGCTTACCGGTGAGACTGCGGCGATCGCTCCCCTGGCGTTGGCGGCCGTATTCTTCCTGAACTCCGACGGTCAGATCACGTTGTTCTCCGAGGGCGCGGGCCACTTCTGGCTGCTGGCGTCCTCCGGCATCATCACGGCGGTCCCCCTGCTGCTCTTCGGATCCGCGGCCGCCCGGCTGCCCCTGAGCACCGTAGGCATGATCCAGTACGTGGCACCGATCGGCCAGTTCATCTTGGCCATCACCGTGCTCAACGAGTCCATGCCGCTGGAGCGCTGGATCGGTTTCGGTATCGTGTGGTGCGCCGTGCTCCTCATGATTCTCGACGCCGTTCGCGCACCTCGCGCACGCAGGCTGCAGCGCGAGCGGGACGCGGCCTAGCCCCTGCTCCTGCGCGGGTGCGGCGAAGGCCGGGGCGCACCGGGATTCCTCGTGGAATCCTGGCTGGCCCCGGCCCTCATCATGCGTTCGCCTCGTGACGACGGCGCCCGCTCAGCGGGTCGGTTCGCTCACGCGGGAGCGCTCCCCCTGTTCCGGCTGATCCGGGTTGCCGAACCCATCGGGCTGCTCCGGGTAGTCCGGATCCAGCTCGTCGACCTCTTCCGGTGACCGTCGAATGTTGATGATGGAGAGCACAAGTCCGCCCCACACCAGCACGATAGCGACGACCATCATGACGATTGCGGTGGTGCTCATCGGGCACCTCCTTCGTGATTGTCATGGGTGGGCTGGCCCGCGGAACGGGACGCCGGGGCGTCGTCGGCGGTTGCCTTGCCCTCATCCCAGGGAGCGCGCTGGTGCACCACGGTGCCGTGTTGAATGGCGCGCAATGAGTAGTCCTGATCCAACGCCGGGCTGCGCATCGCGGTGTCTCGGTAGTGGGTGAAGGACTTGTCCTGGGTCAGCATGTCGCGATCCAGGTAAGCGTCCTGCACGCTGGGCGCGGGGCTGGTAAAGGCCGCCGCCGTGCGACGGGACCAGGGCAGCTTGGACAGCAGGTACGCGATGACCACCAGGCTGCCGGCCATGCCCCAACCGAACACGTTCACGAACCAGGCGGGCATGTCGTTGTACCCCTCGGCCAGGTTCAGCGTGAGCTGGTCGATCAACATGTAACCGAGCACCACGGGTGTCACGGCACCGGCCACGATCATCCAGGTGCGGCCCAACTTGAAGGAGGACACCGAGTTGAGGTGATCGCGCAGGGTGGGCAGGGCGGAGAAACCAGCGGTCAGCATGAGCACCGACACCAGTGCGGCTGCCACAATGCCGAAGTTGTTGACGAATGCGTCCGTCACGTCCAGCAGGTTCAAACCCGTGGTCGTGGGGAAGAACAGCAGCGAGACAGCAGCCAGCGGGATGACCACCACGGCCACTGCGGTGCGGCGGCTCAGGCCCAACTTGTCGCGGAAACCGGCCACGATCACTTCCACGATCGAGATCATGGACGTGAAGCCTGCGAAGGCCAGCGCGCCGAAGAACAGCACACCGATCAGCACGCCGAACGGCGCCTCCGAAATGATGGTCGGGAAGGCGATGAACGCCAGACCGATACCCGAGGTCGCAACATCACCGACGCCGGTGCCCGCAGCGGCGGCCATGAAGCCAAGTGCCGCGAACACGCCGATACCCGCCAGAATCTCAAAACTCGAGTTGGCGAAACCTACCACCAACGCCGAACCGGTCAGGTCCGACTTGGGCTTGAGGTAGGCGGCGTAGGTGATCATGATGCCGAAGCCCACGGACAGCGAGAAGAAAATCTGTCCGTACGCGGCAACCCACACGGACGAGTCGCCCAGGGCCTCCCACGATGGAGTGAACAGGGCGTCCAGACCACCGGCTGCGCCGGGCAGGGTCAGAGCGATGCCCACCATGATCAGGAACATGACCACGAGCAGCGGAATCAGGATCGCGTTGATGCGGCCGATGCCCTTCTGCACGCCCATCATCAGAACGACCAACAGGGCCAACCAGGCAATGGCGGTGGCGATGAAGACCGGCCAGATGAAGTTGAAGCTGATGGTGACTTCTTCGGAGACCTGCATGTAGTCGGACATGAAGAAGGCCGCCGGGTCATCTCCCCACGCCTTGGTGAAGGAGAAGATCGTGTACTGCATGGCCCACGCCAGAATGATGGCGTAGTACAGCGAGATGATCACGCAGATGCCCAGCTGCCACCAACCGATGGCCTCGAGCTTGGGGTGCAAGCGGCGGTACGCCAAGGGCGCGGAGCCACGGTAACGGTGACCCACCGCGTAGTCGAGCATCAACAGAGGGATGCCGGCAGTCAGCAGTGCGACCAGATAAGGGATAAGGAACGCGCCGCCACCGTTGTCATACGCGACATAGGGGAAACGCCAGATATTGCCCAGACCAACGGCGGAGCCGATGGCGGCAAAGATGAACATGGTGCGTCCCGAGAAAGCCTCGTTGGAAGCGCCACCACGTAAAGGTTTTGTGGACATTCGATGATCCTCACAGGGGGAACACATCCCGCCCGAGCATCAGTCTGGATCACAGCGTAACGCGGGGCGGTTTTTGGATAGCCCCCAGCTTACTGAGGTATCAGCCTTCTCGGTGGACCACCGCGTGGGCAAATTCGATCAGTGCCGCCTTGGTCACGGTTTCGGGCAGCGGCTGGATCGCCGCAATGGCGTCATCGGCCCACCGGTTGGCCGTGTCCCACGCTTCCGCGGACACCGGGTGCTCACTGACGGCGGCCACGGCCCGTGCCAGTGCCTCATCGCTGGAGAGGTCCCCATCGATGAGTTCCAGGACTTCGCGTGCGGAATCCGCCACGGCCTGGTCCGCGCTCTGCGCATCGCGGCGCAACAGCAGGACGGGCAGCGTGTCCACGCCTTCGCGCAGATCCGTGCCCGGAGTCTTGCCGGAAACGTCGTCGTGGCCGGTGAGATCGATGATGTCATCGGCCAGTTGGAAGGCCAGACCCACCTTCTCGCCGTATTCGACCATCATGTTGATCACGTCTCGCGGTGCACCGCCCAGCAGCGAACCGAACTGGCCGCTCGCGGCGATCAGCGAACCGGTCTTGCCGGCCAGCACGTTGAGGTAGTGCTCCACGGGATCCTGACCGTCCACGGGACCCGTGGTTTCCTGCAGCTGACCGATGACCAGCCGCTCAAAGGTCTTGGCCTGGATCAACAGCGGTTCCTGACCGAGTTCGGACACCATGGCCGATGCCCGGGCGAAAATCAGGTCACCGGTGAGAATGGCAACGGAATTGCCCCACACGGTCTGCGCAGTCTCCACACCGCGGCGCAGGGGGGCCGAATCCATGACGTCGTCGTGGTAGAGCGTGGCCAGGTGGGTCAGTTCGACTACCGCCGCAGCTTCGATCACGTCCTGGTTGACTTCACCGGCGGCTTCTGCGGCGAGCAGCGTGAGCAACGGACGAACGCGCTTGCCACCGGCCTGCAGCAGGTGACGGGCGGTCACATCCGCGAGTTGATCGGTGGAGCGCAGAGCCTCTTCCAGCCGCGTTTCGATCTGCGCGAGTGATTCCACGACAAGTGGACCCAGGTGGTCGTCCTGGGCAATGAGCTCAAATCCTGCGGGCAAACGCAATGAGCCATTCAGTCGGCTGGTTTCAGTCACGGTGTACCACTCTATCGAGAATTCAGCGGGCGGGCGTCAGCGCATCAATGAGCGCTACGGCACGGTCGGTCAGGGTGTGGGCGGGGCGATCAGAAAGCTCGGTCATGACCTGCACCGCGAATCGCATCAGCTGGGGCATCCGCATTCCGGCTCGCACACCGGCGCTCAACAGCGCGGGGTGGCCGATGAGTTCGGCGAGCGCCCGGCCCTGCACGAAGTGGGCGCCCCATTCGTCGTGCACCATGTGCGGATAACGGGCCAGCGCGTTCTCGCGCTGCTGCGGGCCATTGGCCGAGGCTGCGTCGACCACGCAGGATGCGGCGAACAGCGCGGATTCCATGGCGTTGGAAATCCCCTCGCCGTTGAACGGGGACACCAGTCCGGCGGAGTCACCCAGCAACATGAGCCCGGGAATGTAATGCGGGGTGCGGTTGGCGGCCATGGGCAGTGCCGCCGAACCCACGCGGCCCTCTTGATGTTCAGGGTCGAAGGTCCACTCGGCGGGCATGGACGCCGCCCAGTCGCGCAGCACGGCACGGTAGTCGAGTTTCCCGAAGGCGGGCGAGGTGTCCAGGATGCCGAGGCCCACGTTGGCAGTACCGTCGCCCACGCCGAAGACCCAGCCGTAGCCGGGCAGCAGTGAGCGCTTGGGATCGGTGCCGTCCACGAGTTCGAGCCAGCCCTCCATCCAGTCCAGTTCGGAGCGCGGGGAGCGGTAGTAAGTGCGCACGGCCACGCCCATGGGGCGGTCCTTGCGGCGGTGCAATCCGGCGGCCACAGCGGTGCGAGTCGAGTTTCCGTCCGCCGCCATCACGAGATCCGCGTGGTAGTCCTCGGTTTCCGAGGTGCGGCGCCCGGTCGCCGGGTCCATCACGGTGGCCCGCAGGCCGATGATCCGCCCGGTGTCATCACGCAGCACGTCCTGCACGGAACGGTGCTCGATCACGGTGGCCCCGGCGCGCTGAGCATGGCGGATGAGGTCCTCGTCGAAACCGGCGCGCGTGCGCACCAGTCCGTAGGAGGGGAAGTCGGTGAGGTCGGGCCACGGGAATTCCACGGTGCCTCCATCGGCCACGAGTCGCAGCCCTTGGTTGCGCTTGTAGCCGTGCTCGCTGTCGTGAGGCAGGCCCATGAGCTGCATTTGTTTCACGGCGCGCGGGGTCAGTCCGTCGCCGCACACCTTTTCGCGCGGATAGCTGGTTTTTTCCAGCACCGTGACCGAGATTCCCTGGGTGGCCAGCCAATAGGCTGCGGTGGCTCCGGCGGGCCCTCCCCCGCTGATCAATACCTTCACTCTGCCGTGGCCCTCCGTGTGCCCATAGCCGTTACTGCTCGGTCCGTCGTCCATTGTGTCATTGCCGGTGAGCTTTCTCCGCCCGCAGCCGTCCTATGCTTGAGGGCAATGACCATCGATACTTCCCCGCCCAGTTTGAGTGTTCTCACGGTGCCCGCAACCGACGTGCAGGCCGCCGCCGATTTCACGACCCGTCCGGATGTCCGCCGCCTGCTGGGTAGTCCGGATCCGGCCACGTGGATTCTGCGCGGTCAGGGATTGTTGGGGCTGGGCCGTTCCGCCGAGTTCCGGGTGCGCGGTGGCACCCGCTTCACCTCCGCTCGTGTGTGGTGGGACGCGGTGCGCAACGCCGCGGGCGTGGACGATCGTGTCAACCGTCCCGGCACCGGCCTACTCGCCTTCGGCGCGTTCGCCTTCTCACCGTCCTCCACCGTGAGTTCCGGGCTCGTGGTCCCGGAGTTGGTTATCGGTTCCGATGACCACGGCGCGTGGGTCACGTTGATCCGCCCCGGTTCCGAAACTCTCACCGAGTCCGACGTCGACGCCGCCTGGCGGGCTCTCGTGGTCGAGGCACCGGCCGCGATCGAAACGCGACCCTCGTCCGAAACGACGAGTGCGGCGTCGTCGTACCCCACCGCGACCCCGGGCGCCCTCGACGAGAACCGCTGGATGGCGGCCGTCGCGGACGGTGTGGACATGATTCAGGCCGGTGACCTGGAGAAACTGGTGCTCGCGCGGGACGTTGTGGTCGATGTGGGGCAGCCCATCGACCTGAGTGCGGTGCTTGTGCGGCTGAGCGACCGGTACGATTCGTGTTGGACGTACTGTGTGCGGCCCGGTGGCATCGACGATCCGGACACTGGGCGGTTGCTGGGCGCGACTCCGGAGATGCTGATCCGCGTCAAGCAAGGAACCGCGTCCGCTCGCGTGCTTGCAGGAACACTGGACCGGCACGATCTGCCGGAAGGCGCCAATCCAGAAGACTTCGCGGGTGTGACGCTGGGCGGCTCCGACAAGCAACAACGCGAGCACAAGTTCGCCGTGGATTCGCTGCTGGCGGGGCTGTCCCCGTACGCGGAGACCGTGCACGGTGAGGAAGAACCCTTCATCCTGGCCCTGCCCAATGTGTGGCATTTGGCTTCGGACGTGCGCGCCGAACTGCGCACCGGCGTGGACGGCACCCTGCCCTCCCCGCTGGAACTGGCCGAGGCCGTGCACCCGACCGCTGCCGTGTGCGGGACGCCCACCGATGTGGCCGGCGGTGTGATCGAGGACCTTGAGCGCATGGACCGTGGTCTCTATGCCGGGCCCGTGGGGTGGCTGGACGCCTCCGGTAACGGCGAATGGGGCATTGCCCTGCGCGGCGCCGTACAGTTGGATGCGCAACAGGCGCGCGTGAGTGCTGGCTGCGGGATCGTCGCGGAATCTGATCCGCAGGCCGAACTCGCCGAGACCTGGGCCAAACTGCGGCCCATGCTCGAGGCGTTGCCCGCCACGCGGGTTTGATTCTCTCGCGCGGGCGTGGGGCTGCGTGGGCGCCGCTTGATGTCGCCGGAAATAACGGCGTAGTAAGGTTTTCCCCAAACTAGATAGCGCTTTTGCTTTTCGAGGGAGATCCCATGTCCAAGCTTCGCCGTGTAATGCCCGCACTGGCCGTGCTGTCCGCAACCGGCCTGATCCTGACCGGTTGCGAATCCACGTCCGATTCCGATTCCCAGGCGGGCGGCGAGGGCGGCACGATCACCGTGTGCGCCAACTCGCCCTATCCCCCGTTCGAGTTCGAGCGCGACGGCGAAGTTGTGGGCTTCGACATGGCCCTGGCGGACGAGATCGCCAAGGACCTGGGCAAGGAGAAGGAATTCATCCAGGCCAACTTCGAGACCCTGGAGTCCGGTGCCGCCCTGGACACCGACCAGTGCGAAATGGTCATCTCCGGCATGGGCATCACGGACGAGCGCAAAGCCTCCATGGACTTCTCCAAGCCGTACTTCAATGACGAAATCGGCCTGTTGACCACCAAGGATTCCGGTATCACCAGCTTCGATTCCATCGGTGACGCATCCGTGGGGGCCCAGCAGGCCACCTCCGGTGAGAAGTACGCCGAAGAAAAGGGCGCCACCATTCAGCAGTTCGAGGATGTGGAGCTCATGTTCCAGTCCTTGGAGACCGGCGGTGTGAAGGCCGTGTCCGGTAACATCTCCACGCTGGGCAACCGCGCCAACGAGAATGAGGACCTCGAAATTGTCGAGACCGTGGACACCGGTGAGAACCTGGGTGTGGCCGTGAAGAAGGGCAACACCGAACTGCTCGATTCCGTGAACAAGACCCTGGACCGCCTCAACGAGGACGGCACCATGGACAAGATGCGCGAAGAGTGGATTGGTCTCTGATCCGGTCCCTCGAACCAGGTCCTGAACCAGCTTTGATGTGATTGACAACGGGTGCCGGGCGAGTCTCTCGCCCGGCACGCCCGTTGTCAGCGGAGTGCGAGATATTGAACGAGATTTTGCGGTGACGATTGCGATGACTTTTGTGATGACTGAGGGAGAAAACTGATGGCCATGACCACCCGGCAGCGCGCCAAGCTGTCGAGGGGCATCCAGTACGCCTTGTTGGTGCTGGTGTTGATCGCCCTGGTCGTTCTCGCGGACTGGCAGGTTCTGTACGAACGAGTGTTCAACCCCGCGGTGATTGCGGATCAGTTCCCCGGGATCATCACCATTGCTCTGAAGAACACGCTCATCTACACGGCCCTGGGCTTTGTGGTGGGTCTGACCCTGGGCGTGATCCTGGCGCTCATGAAGCTCTCCTCCGTGGCGCCCTATCGGTGGATCGCCACGCTTTACATCGAGTTCTTCCGCGGTGTTCCGGCGCTGTTGGTGTTCCTGGCATTGGGTTACGGCATTCCGCTGGCGTTCGGCTTCAGGTTCAACCACTACGTGACCGTGATGATCGCGTTGGGCGTGGTGGCGGCGGCGTACATCGCCGAGTCATTGCGCGCCGGTCTGCAAGCCGTGCCCAAGGGCCAGTACGAGGCGGCCCGCTCGCTGGGCATGTCCCACACCCGCGCCATGGTGACCATTGTGATTCCACAGGCGCTGCGCATCGTGCTGCCCCCGCTGACCAACGAGGTCATCCTGCTGACCAAGGATTCCTCCCTGGTCTATCTGCTGGGCATGGGCCTGTCGCAGTACGAGCTCACCAAGTTCGGCCGCGAGGGCATCTCGGGTGCCGGCGCGGGTCTGACCCCGCTGGTCGCGGCGGGTATCTGCTACCTGATCATCACCGTGCCGCTGGGCATCCTGTCCCGCCGCTTTGAAACCAAGACCGACCGCGTCAAGAAGTCCTCCTAGGAGCCACGGTGTCCACATCTGCAACCGAAAACACTCAGGCATCTACACCCGCCGAGACGCCGGCCGTGTCCGTGCGAGGGCTCAACAAGGCCTACGGCGATCTTGAGGTGCTGCGCGGAATCGACCTGACCGTGAACTCCGGTGAAGTGGTGTGCCTGATCGGGCCTTCCGGTTCCGGTAAGTCCACGCTGCTGCGCTGCCTGAACCTCCTGGAAGAACCGCAGTCCGGGGACATCACGGTCAGTGGTTTCGACGTGACCGACCCTGACATCGATGTGGATGCCATGCGCCGCAACGTGGGCATGGTGTTCCAGCAGTTCAACCTGTTCCCCCACCTGACGGTGTTGGAGAACTGCACTGTCTCGCAGATCAAGGTGCTCAAGCGTTCCAAGTCCGAGGCCGAACAGACCGCGATGACCAACCTGGAACGCGTGGGCCTGGCCGAGAAGGCGCAGCAGCGCCCCGGTCAGCTCTCCGGCGGTCAACAGCAGCGGGTGGCCATTGCTCGTGCGCTGTCCATGAACCCGGATCTGATGCTCTTCGACGAGCCCACCTCGGCCCTGGATCCCGAGACCGTGGGTGACGTGCTCGCCATCATGCGCAAGCTCGCGAATGAGGGCATGACCATGCTCGTGGTGACCCACGAGATGTCGTTCGCCCGCGACGTCGCCGACCGTGTGGTCTTCATGGACGGCGGAGTGGTGGTCGAAGAAGGCCCCGCCCGCGAGGTCATCGGCTCCCCCAAGCACGAACGCACGCAGTCCTTCCTGTCCCGCGTGCTCAATCCCACCAAGGTGGACACGCCGGAGTAGGCCTGGACAGGGGTCGCCGGAGCTGGGATTCATGACAGCGCCTGGGCCCCGAGTGCCACTTACATCTGGTGCCCCACACGTCAGGCGCCACTAGAACCTTGGAACACACCTAAGGGGCCGTTGGAACCTTTTTCGAGTGGCTGGAGGGTTCTAACGACCCCTCAGGCGTGGCGGTTGGCTCTGACAACGTTTGGCGCGTGCTGAATCCAGGTGGTGGAACAGCCACTGCAGGAGTTCTCTGCGCCGTTTGGGATCCCTGAGGTCGTCGATCACCACCACTCGGACCTGCCACCCGTGATCGCGCAGGCGTTGAATCCGATAATTCTCGTCTCCGTACGCCTTGCCGTCCTCCCAGTGAGGTCGTCCGTTGTACTCGAGCG
This sequence comes from Kocuria sp. CPCC 205235, assembly GCF_040980905.1. NCBI lineage: Bacteria > Bacillati > Actinomycetota > Actinomycetes > Micrococcales > Micrococcaceae > Kocuria > Kocuria sp. CPCC 205235. The sequence goes on along the minus strand of NZ_JAVKPR010000007.1, from coordinate 120,411 downwards.
CGACCATGTCTTCCGGCCAGGCGAGATCCGGGTATACATACTTGCCGCCCATCATGACCGGGAAGTTGCTCTCCATGGGTGGTAGTCCGCAGTTGAGGAGCACTAATCGGAGCAGAGTTTCCATCGCGGAAATCGTGGGCCCCTGGACTAGTGCCATGGCCTGCCGAACCCGCACCACGCTCTGAGCCCGCGGTGGCAGCTGGTTGAGCAGGTCCGTCAGTTGATCGACAGTGAGCGGTTCCATCACGGTGCGCCCTTCAGCCAAGACCCGCAGCGAGATCAGAGCATCCAAACACGCGGTGATTCTCCACAGCGGGAGGACCGGCGCCGCCACCACAAGCGCCTCCATCGGGTGAGTCAACGGACAATCCCATGGACCCACGATCTCCGGCAAGCCCAGTGTTTTGGACACCCGCGTCAGTCTCTGGTTCGAGGCGATCCTCGTTCCGTTCCATGCCAGATGCGTGGTGTTGGATCGCGCTACGAACTCCCGAGCCCGCGGTGCCGACGGGTGTCTCAAGAGCCGTTCTTCCCAGCCGTAGGCGTGATCGACGGGAAAGTTCAGCATGACCAGCGCGGTCAACCCAGTAATCGCCACCTGGCTTCGATGTTGGTCCAGGTGATCCCGCAACAGAACCGATTGCTGCTGAACATTCAGCGGCTCAGCGCTCCGAACCCACGCTCCCCTGGCCAGTTGCTGCATGTACGGTCTGCGCCGGAGATCTCTGGGACGTCGTTCCCATTCCCGGGCGCTCAGCACCGTGAGTTTCGGTCCCAGGTCCATGGCTTCGAGAGTTCTCATGGAACGGACCCTAGAAATTTTCGACGCCGTTCGGTCACCTTTTCCACAGACCAAGCCGTTTCCTTGCCCACACGTTGCCAATGAGGCATCTGTGGAGGCCCCTCCGCACGGCGAGGGGAGATGGGAACGAGCCGAGCGCCGTCGTCAGGAGGCAGTGGACGGCGCGCGATGCGGTGGTGCGTCTCCGAGCGCCGTCGGCGAGCAGAAGCCCCGTGCGTGTGAGGTTCCGGGAGCGCCGTCGGCAAGCAGAAGCCGTGCGTGTGAGGTTCCGGGAGCGCCGTCGAACCCACGTGAGGTTTCGTTAGGGCCCTTCCGTGGCGCCAGAAAGGTTCCAACGGAGCATCAGATGGGCAATGCGGTCCTGGCGGCGCTTCAGGCGACTGCAGCGCCCGTGTGCGAAACAGCAATAGGTTCGCGAACGCCGTCGGCGGGCACGACGTGGCGGGTGCCTACGTAAGCAGCAGGCAGCGCGGGGGGCGAGCGAGAGCCACGCACATGAGCGGACGATAGGCGAGTGAGAGCCACGCACGTGAGGGGACGGTAGCGCCGAGGAACCCGCGTGAGGTTGCGTTGGAACCCTTTTACGCCGCCCGAAAGGTTCTAACGGCGCATCAAGTGCGGGAGGTGGTCGCAGCGGCGCGCCAGACCACTCGACCCGTGCGCCGTCGGCGAGCAGAAGCCGTGCGTGTGAGGTTCCGGGAGCGCCGTGGAAGACGCGTGAGGTTTCGTTAGGGCCCTCCGGCGGTGCCAGAAAGGTTCTAACGGCGCATCAGATGCGGGAGTAGGTTCTAACGGCGCACCAGATGGTGGGGGCCAGTGCCAGCGCACGGCTGGTGGGGCGGTTGGGGCGGTTGAAGTGGTGGGGCGGTTGAAGTGGTGGGACGAGTGAAGTGGTGGGGCAGGTGAAGCGGTGGGACGACTGAAGCGAGGGCCAGCACGCAAAAGCAGGGTGCCGCTGCTCGCAATGAGCAACGGCACCCTTGGTGTTTCTATGTTTCCCGAGGCAGTCGGTGGTCAGCGCGCTAGTTGGCTGGCCGACTGTCGTTCCCGGAAAATCAGTTCAGGACGGTAGAGGGAGTGTTGGTGTCCTGGTTGTCGGTGGACTCCAGGATTTCCTCTGCCTTTTCCTTGGCTGCTTCCACAGCCTTCTGGCGGGGAACCAACACGGTCACGAGTGCGCCGAACAGTGCCACACCACCGAAGATGTAGAACGCGGTGGCGCCGCCCAGACCAGCTGCAACCAACCAGCCACCGATGAGCGGGCCGAAGATGCCGCCCAGTCGACCGAATCCGGAACACCACGCCACACCGGCTGCACGAGCATTAGTGGTGAAGTAGTTGGAGGTGAAGCCGTAAATAAGTACCTGGGTACCCAGGGTGCCCACACCGGCAATACCGATGAACATGAACAGCACCGGCAGCGGGAACTGGAAGGTCATCAGCACCAGGGTGATGGCTGCGATCACGAACGCGGTGGCGACGATGAACTGCGGGCCGCGGCGGTCGGCCAGCTTGGATGCAACCACACCACCGATCACGGCACCGGAGTTGAGCACCAGCAGGAACGCGAGCGAGTAGGTCTTGCCGTAGCCGTAGCTCTCCATGATCTTGGGGAGCCAGGTGTTCAGGCCGTAGGTCAGCAGCAGACCGGAGAAGGACATGAAGCCCAGCAGGATGGCACCCGCACGGAACTGCGGGGAGAACACTGCGCCGAAACCGGTCTTGGCGGGAGTAGCGCCGGCCTTCTGGACGACAACTTCCTCGAGCAGAGGAGTACCGGTCTTGAGCGACAGTGCCTCAGCTTCTTCACGACGACCGCGGGAGAGCAGCCAACGCGGGGACTCGGGAAGCTTGAAGAACGCGATGGGCAACAGGAACAGGATGGGAGTTGCACCGATCATGAACAGGCCGCGCCAGCCGAGGGGCTCGAGCAGGATCATGCCCAGCAGTGCGGCGAGCACACCACCGGCGGGGATACCCGAGTACACGATGGCGTTGTAGAAGTTACGACGCCCGGCGGGAGCGAACTCCGCAATGGTGGCGCCGGCCGTGGCGAGGATCGCGCCCAGGCCGATACCGGTGATCAGGCGCAGCGCGCCGAAAGCAAAGATCGAGGTGGAGAGCGCGGTGACGAACATGCCGATGGAGAACCAGGCGATGCCCACCAGGATGATGCGGCGGCGGCCCACGTAGTCGCCGATGGAGCCACAGATCAGGGCGCCGATGAGCACGCCGATCAATGCGTAGGAACCCAGGGTGCCCGCGGTGGCGGCATCGAGTGCGCCGATGTGGGAAGGATCTGCCATCAACGTGGTGAGGACGGTTCCGTAAATAGTGAGGTCAAAGCCGTCGAAAATCAGTGCGGTGCAGGCGATACCTGCGACCCAAGCGGCGGTCCTCGCCTCTTTTCGCGGGTCCGCGGCAACGAGTGTGTTGCTCATAGTGGTGGTCCTCTCGGATCAAAGATCTTCCGGAGAGCCCCTAGACTCCCGGTGCGTTTCCGGAATGGTTGCGCGTTAGATCTCAATCCTGAACTACTGTGAGCCTTACCACACGGGGATAACCCCCAGGGTTTCGCCAGGGGGTGTTAAATAACAGCCTGCATATGAGTTGGTCGTAGTTTGTATAATTTGCTACCTAATGCAGGGCTGATCATGGCGATTCGGGCCCTCCCCGACCACCGAATACACAGAAACTGGTCAGAGAGAGCCCGACATCAAGGGGGTCGCCAGGGACCTAGTGCATACCGGAAGGTCGCACGGTGATGACCTCGACCTGAGAGGTCCGTTCCGCATCCACGGCTACGCGCACGGCCGCGGCGATCTGGGCGGGCTGGATCCATTCCTCGGCACGATATTCCTTGCCCTGGTAGGCGTGCAGTTCTGCCTGCATGTCGGTGGCGACGCGGCCGGGGTGCACTGACGACACCCGCACACCGTTCTCGCGCTCTTCCTCGCGCAGCGCGTCCGTAAAGGCACGCAGGGCGAACTTGGTGCCCGAATACAACGACGACGCCGGCCCGGCCATGAAGCCCGACCCCGAGTTGATAGCCACCACGTCCCCGCCGACGGCCCGCAGCTGGGGCAACACGAGCTTGGTCAGCTGCGCCACGGAGAAGACGTTGACCTCGAAGATCTCGCGCCACTGCTCACGGGTGGCCTCTTCCACCCGTGCCATGGGGGCGATACCGGCCGAGTGCACCACCACGTTCAGGCCGGGGAACTCGTCGGCCAGGGGCGCCCAGGCTGCTTGGACGGCGGCGTCGTCGGCAAGATCTGCAACGAACGGTCGTGTGCCCGGCCCGAAACCCTTGAGTTCGGAACGCACGCGCTCGACATCCTCGGAGCTGCGGCCGCCCACGAACACCACATGATCTCGCGCGAGGCCCTCGGCCACGGCACGACCGATACCACGGGTGGCCCCGGTAACCAGAGCGGTGCGGGGCGAATTGCTGGAAACAGTCTGCTGTTTAGTCATGCACCCATGCTAGTCAGGGGTGCGCAACGAGCCCTGGGTACCCCGGATCAGGACCAGGCCGGGGTCACGCCTTGATCGGGTTCTTCGCCAGATATTCCCTGGCCGCGTCCTGGGCAGCCCCGCGGATGCCCTTGTGGAATTCACGCAATCCCGCACGGTCGATGGGGATCTCGATGACCCGTCGTCCGCGCAACGGGGCCGCGAACAGCGCCGCCAGTTCGATGGCGGTATTCGCCTCGCTGTACTCCACCCCGTAGGCGGCACACAGATCCGGCAAGGACACATTGTGCGGAGTTCCGAAGAACCGTTCCACGGTGCCTGTGTATCGCTCGTCCTCCGCCACGGCGCCGTGCTCGAGCTTGCCGAAGATCCCGCCGCCCTTGTCGTTGAGCACTACGAACTGCACATCCGGGATTTCTTCGCCCTCGCCCACCAGCAGAGAGCCGGCATCGTGAAGCAGGGTGAGATCGCCCAGGAAAACGCGGACCGGGCGGCCCGTTCCCAAGCCCACACCGTGTGCGGTGGCCACGGTGCCGTCGATTCCGGACACTCCTCGATTGGCCACCACGGCCACCGGATCATCCGGCCAGGCAACCAGGTCCAGGTCGCGGATCGGGTTGGACGAACCTGCCACCAGGACGGCGCCGTCCGCGGCGCAGGCATCCCACACGGCGTGGGCCACGTGCGGCCCGGTCAGGATGGGAGTGGAGTTCGCCTGGGTCCGCAGGGCGTCACACGCAGCAATGCCGGTGGCTTCCCAGAGTTCGAACCAGTTATCGCGGACGGGCCCGAGTAGTTCAAGTGCTTCCTGGAACGTGTGCACGACCTCTTCGTCGCGGCGGCCTTCCTCGAACCACGGCACCGGTCCGGGACGTACCGCCAGCACGCGAACGTCCTCGCGCTGCAGCATGGCTGCGACCTGCCGGGACAGCGTGGGACGCCCCACGAGCACCACGGTGTCTACAAAATCCACGATGTCCAGTTCCAGGACATTCTGATACGAGTGCACGGCTGACTTGCCGAAACGCGCATTCGAGGAGGGCTCGGCCATCAGCGGCAAGCCTGCCTCCTCCGCAAAACGAGCTGCGGCGGGCCCGGCGCCGTCACCGGCCATGACCACGGCACGCGCGCCGTCCGGTGTGGTGGGGCGCTTACCGGGGTTCTCCCCCAACGGCGACGGGATGCTGCCACCGTGCACGTCGTGGATGCGGAAATTCCTGCCGATGTCCCGGGGAAGTCCACTGGTATCGGTTTCCAAATTCTCGGTCACCAGGGATTCGTCGAACACGGCCCAGGGGTGCGCGAGCCGCGCGGGGCGGTTCTCCTTGAGTTCCGCTGCGAGCTCCTCGGCCCAGTTCTTGAGGAACACGTGGTCTTCCTCGGCCCAGGGGTAGAGCGGATCTCGCAGTGCGAGGTTCAGGTGCACCGGCCCCGGGGCAGTGGTGTCATCCCCCCCGGCCGCGGCGAGCGCGCGGTCAAGCGTCTCCTCAGCGGCCTTCTGATCGTCCGGCACCAGATCCACCTGGGCACGCACGAAAGACTCAAAGACTCCCGGCTGGTACGTGGTCTGGTTGGCTCCGGTTCCGCGCAGCTCCGGGGGCCGGTCAGCGGTCAACGCTACGAGCGGGATTCCCGAGTGGGAGGCCTCCATGACCGCGGGCAATAGATTGCCCACCGCGGTGCCGCTGGTGGTGAGAATTGCCGTGGGACGCCCGGTGGAGCGGGAAATTCCCAGGGCCGTGAAGGCCGCCGAGCGCTCGTCGATCCGCACGTGCACTCGCAATGCCCCGCTGGCCTCGGCAGCCGCTGCGGCGTACGCAACGGGTGCGGACCGTGAACCCGGTGCGACGACCATCTGCTCCATACCCGCCCGTGCGAGGGCACTCAGTGCGATGGTAGCGGTCAGCAGGCTTGGAGTGATCATGGAGCCCACTCTAGTAATCGGCGTGGACACTCACAGTCGACCACGTAATGCAGCGCCTTATGGCGAGGTCACGCGCCAAAGTGCCGTGGGGCGGCGTCGTCCGATCAACGACGCCGCCGCCGCACCTCAGATGCGCCAGTCCCCGTGCTCGGCCTTGAGACTTCCCAGCACCCCGGGAGTCTCGACGCTGTCGTCCTGGATCATGCCCGCGGCCTGCGTGCGCCCGGTCTGCGGGTCGATCAGCAGGAACGATCCCAACGCGTGGGACTGCGTGTACCCGGTGCCGAAGATCGGTTCGGCCACACGCACCGTGATCCGTCCGATGTCGTTGAGCCCGAAGGAATCCACGGATTCCGCACTGAGGGAGTCCAGGTTAAGCCGACCGTCGATCGAACCCACGATCCCCCGCACCACCCGCGTGGTGTGCTTGAGCAGCACGCGCTGGCCCTCGTGCAACGGTTTCTCGTCGAGCCAGCAGACCACGGCCTCCACGGACTGGCTGGGCTCGGCACCCGTGTCCACGCCCGAGATGAGATCACCACGGGTGATGTCGATCTGATCGCTCAGTCGCAGGGTCACGGACTGCCCGGCCACCGCTACCTCCAAGGGCTGACCGGCCAGGTCGATGCCCTCGACCGTGGTCTGGCGACCGGCCGGTTGCACCGTGACCGTGCCACCCACGCGCACGGTTCCGGCGGCAATCTGTCCCGCGTAGCCGCGGTAATCCACCAGTTCCGGATCCACCGCAGCGGACTGCGGGCGCAGCACCGTCTGCACGGGGAACGCGAACCGCTCCGACTGCGTCAGTTCCGCGGAATCCGGCAGGGTCTCGAGCCATTCCAGCAGGCTGGGACCCTCGTACCACGGGGTGTTCGGCGACTTCTCCGCCACGTTGTCCCCGCGCAGCGCGGAGATCGGAATGGTCTGCAATGCGAGCACGCCGAATTGATCGGCCAGTTCGTGCAGGTCCGAATTCAACTGCGCGAAGCGTTGCTCGGCGTCCGGGACCAGGTCGATCTTGTTGAGCGCCACGATCAGGTGCGGCACGCCCAAGAGCGCGGCCACTGCCAGGTGACGGCGGGTCTGCTCCACAATTCCGTGTTCCACGTCCACCAGGATGATCAGTGCATCCGCGGTAGAGGCACCCGTCACGGTGTTGCGGGTGTACTGCACGTGTCCCGGGCAGTCGGCCAGGATGAAATTCCGGGCGGGCGTGGCGAAGTAGCGGTAGGCCACGTCGATCGTGATGCCCTGCTCGCGTTCGGCGCGCAGGCCGTCGGTCAGCAACGCCAGGTCCGCGGAGTCCAGACCGCGCGCCTGGCTGACCCGCTCGATGGCTTCGAGCTGGTCGACCAGGATGTTCTTGGTGTCGTGGAGCAAGCGCCCCACCAGGGTGGACTTGCCGTCGTCCACGCTGCCCGCCGTGGCAATGCGCAGCAGGCTTCCTTGGGTGTCAACGCTCATTTTAGAAATAGCCCTCTCGCTTGCGGTCTTCCATGGCGGCTTCCGACATACGGTCATCCGCTCGCGTGGCTCCGCGTTCGGTGAGTGTGCTGGTGGCAACCTCGGCCAGGACGTCCTGGGCGTTGGCGGCCGGTGATTCCACGGCACCGGTGCAGCTCATATCTCCCACGGTCCGGTAGCGGACGGTGCGGCGTTCGATGTCCTCGCCGTCGCGCGGGGTCACGTACTCCCCCACGGCCAGCAGCATGCCGTCGCGCAGGATCACGTCCCGCTCGTGCGCGTAGTACAGCCGCGGCAGTTCGATGTTTTCTGCCGCGATGTAGCGCCAGATGTCCAGCTCGGTCCAGTTGGACAGCGGGAACACGCGCACATGCTCTCCCGGGCGGTGGCGCGTGTTGTACAGGCTCCACAGCTCGGGTCGCTGATCGCGCGGATTCCACTGGCCGAACTCGTCGCGCAGGCTGATAATGCGTTCCTTGGCGCGCGCCTTCTCCTCGTCACGGCGAGCGCCACCGTAGACGACGTCGTGGCGGCCGTCCGTAATTGCGTCCAGCAGGGGCACCGTCTGCAACGGGTTGCGGGTGCCGTCCGAGCGTTCGCTGAGCCGACCGTCGTCGATGTAGTCCTGCACGCTGGCAACTTCCAGGCGCACCTTGAGTCGCTCGGCGGTGCGGTCACGGAACTCCAGGACTTCCGGGAAGTTGTGCCCGGTGTCCACGTGCAGCACGGGGAACGGAATGGGGCACGGCCAGAAGGCTTTGGCGGCCAGGTGCAGCATGACCACGGAGTCCTTACCGCCGCTGAACAACAGCACGGGGCGCTCGCCCTCGGAGGCGGTTTCGCGGAAGATGTGCATCGACTCGGCTTCCAGCCGCTGCAGCTGGGTCAGTGCGCTCGAGTTCGCGGTCGAAGCAACAGTAGAAGTGGTTGTGGTGGTCATACGTGAATCCCGCATTCTGTCTTGCCCAGCCCGGACCAGCGACCAGCGCGCGGATCCTCACCGGGGGCAACTTTTCGTGTGCACGGAGCGCAACCGATGGACGGGTATCCCTGCGTCAGCAGTGGGTTGACCACCACCAGGTTGGTTTCGGCCCAGCTCACGACGTCGTCAAAGGTCCAGTCCACGATGGCGTTGATCTTGACCATGTGATGGCGTTCGTCCCATTCGACCGGCGCGGCGTTCGCGCGGTGGGGCGTTTCCTCGCGACGCAGCCCGGTCACCCAGGCTTCGTAGCCCTCCAGAGCGTTGTCGAGCGGCTCGACCTTGCGGATCCCGCAGCACGTGGCCGGCTCGCGGTCGTGAAGTTTCGGACCGAACTCGGCGTCCTGCTCCGGCACGGTCAGCCGCGGCAGCAGGGTGCGCACGTTCACGGGCCAGTCCGAGGCGAACGCGTCCCGGGTCTCGATGGTCTCCTGGAAGTGGTAGCCGGTGTCCAGGAACAGCACGTCCACGTCCTTGATGTGCTGGCTGACCAGGGCGGGCACCACGGTGTCCGAGGCCATCGAGCAGGCCACCGCGAGCGACTTACCGAAGGTCTTCCCGGCCCACGCCAGTAGTTCCTGGGTGTCCGCGTCACGCCCGCCGAACAGCTCATTGGCTTCCTCGACCAGAGCCTTGAGCTCGGCCTCGGAACGGGTTCGCTGGGGCGACGACGCCGCTCCGGGCGCCTTGGTCTCGCCGGTTGCGGCCTGCGAGGTGCTCGCGTTGGGTGACGTGGCCACGGTAGGTGCCGCTGGCGGCGTCGTCGTGGGTGACGAAGTGGATGAAGTAGTAGGTGTGGTCATCGCAGAGAATCCTCCTCGGCGTTCTGTGCCCACTCGGCGAAGGTGAGGTCGCCGTTGGTTTCTGCCATGTAGCGGCGGGTCACGCGCTCCACGTAGTCGGTGAGGTCGTCGGAGGTGACCTTCAGGCCGCGCACGGTGCGACCCAGGCCGCCCTCCTCGCGGTCGGCGGAGGCCAGGCCGCCGCCCAGGTGGACCTGGAACACGAACTCCTCGCCGATGAACTGGCCCTTGAGCCCGATGTTCGCGGTCTGGATGCGGGCACACGAGTTGGGGCAGCCGTTGATGTGCAGGGAAATGGGATTGGTGATCTCAAGGTCCGTGAGTCGCTCTTCGAGCTGGTCGATGACCTGGGCGGCCAGGCCCTTGGTCTCCACGAACGCGAGCTTGCAGAACTCGATGCCAGTGCATGCAATAGTCGCGCGGCGGAACGGGCTGGGGTGCGCGTCCATGCCGTGGGGCTTGAGCGCGGTGGTCAGCTCGGCCACGCGATCCTCGGGAACGTCCAGCACCAGAACCTTCTGGTAGGGCGTCAGGCGGATGCGATCAGAACCGGCGGCCTCAGCGGCGTCCGCGAGTGCCAGCAACGCATCCGAGTTGAGGCGACCCACGGTGAGGGCGAATCCCACGTACTTGTTGCCGTCGTGCTGGTCGTGAACGCCCACGTGATCGGGGCGGCCCACCGCGCGGGCGGGTGCGGGGCCGTCCGGGAGCTTTCGGCCCAGGTATTCGTCCTCGAGCACCTGGCGGAACTTCTCGGTGCCCCACTCGGCCAGCAGGAACTTCAGGCGAGCCTTGGTGCGCTGCTTGCGGTACCCGTAATCGCGGAAGATCCCGGCCACGGCGGCCCACACCGGCACCACGTCTTCCGGCGCCACGAACACGCCCAGCCGTTCGGCCAGACGCGGGGTGATGGACAGCGCGCCGCCCACCCACAGGTCGTAGCCGACGCCGAGTTCGGGGTGCTCGACACCCACGAAGCTGACGTCGTTGATCTCGTGCACCACGTCCAGGCTCTTGCTGCCGGTGATCGCGGTCTTGAATTTGCGGGGCAGGTTCACGAAGTCAGGATTGCCCACGAAGGCTTCGCTCAGGGCGTCCAGCTGCGGGGTGCAGTCGATGATTTCGTGGGCGTCCACGCCTGCGACCGGGCTGCCCAGGAACACGCGCGGGGTGTCACCGCAGGCCTCGACGCTCAACAGCCCCACGGAGTCCAGGCGCTCCCAGATCTCGGGCACGTCCTCGATACGCACCCAGTGCAGCTGGATGTTCTGACGGTCGCTGACATCGGCGGTATCCCGGGCGAAGTCACGGGAGATCTCACCGATCACGCGAGCCTGGGCCACGTTGAGGCGGCCACCGTCCGTGCGGATGCGCATCATGAAGTACTTGTCCGAGAGCGACTCCGCATCCAATTTGGAGGTCGACGCGCCGTCCACGCCCTGCTTGCGCTGGGTGTACAGGCCCATCCAGCGGAAGCGACCGTGCACGTCATCCGTGGGGATGGAGTCGAAGCCCTGCTTGGAGTACGTGTCGATGATGCGTTCGCGGACGTCCAGCGGGTTGCCTTCCGACTTGAACTCCTCGTTGTGGTTGAGGGGTTCCTTGCCGCTGATCTTCCACTGGCCCAAGTTGGTACCCGGGCGGGGTCCGCGCACACGCGGTGCGGCTGACTTGGAAGGCGTTTCGGTCGACGTGGTGTGCGCGGCCATGGCAGCTCCTTGAACGGAAATTAGTGATCGGAGGTGCGCCACGAGTTTTCGAGGAACGGGTGAAGTCCCCGAGCGGCGCAGTTCTGCGTGACCCGTTGCATAAAAGCTACCGACGTCGGGGCGGGCCTCACAGCCCGTTGTCACGGGGAGTCACATCACGTCACACCGCGTCACATAGGTCGCGGGTACCCCAGGACGACGCCGCTCGGCCCGGTGACATTTCAGGCTCGACTTCGCAGCGGGCACCGCGTGTCCCGAGCAAAACCGTGCCGGAATGTCGGGCGAGGTAGGGCACACGGGTGCGCGAGCGGCGTCGTCGACTTGGACGCGCTAAAGACCCGTGCGGGGCCGCGGATAATCGCGACCCCGCACGGGTCTGATCACGCACTCAAGCGTGGCTGGTGCTGGCTCAGCGCTTGGGCAGCGGGCGGGTGATGTTGCCCTCGCCGCCGCTGTCCTGGAAGCTCCAGTCCTCGTAGGAACGGCGGGCCCGGCGAGCGCGGTTGCGGGTATCCGCGTTGGACTTGCCCCGGTAGCCGCGGTACTTGGGACCCTTGGGGCCGTTCTTGCGGCGCTTGCCGCGGCCGTGTCCCTTGCCCGGCTTGTCGCTCACGCCACCGGGGAACTCCGGATCCTTGTCGCGCTCGAGCTTGAAGACCTGCACCACGGCGGGGCGAGGCATGGAGAACTCGCCCTCCTCGAGGCGGGTGGGCAGTGCATAGTCCGGGAAGTAGGAGCGGGGCTCTTCGTACGAGCCGTCCTCACCCGGGTGCTGCACGGCCACGTAGACCATGTCCTCGTTGTCGTGGATGACCGGACCGCAGGTTTCGGCGTCCTGCGGGACCGAGAGGAACTGCTGCACGCGGCCGCGCTCGGAGCCGATCAGGCCCACCTTGAACAGGGCGTCGTTGTAGCCGATCTTGGACGGCGCGCCGTCCGTGGAGACCCACAGGTTGCCGGCGCGGTCGAAGGCCACGTTGTCCGGGCAGGAGATCGGCGAGACTTTGTCCTTGGGGTAACCGCCGAAGTACGTGCCCGAGTCCTTGGTGGGGTCACCGCAGACCAGCAACAAGTTCCAGTTGAAGCGGGTGGAGTTCACGCGACCGTGGCGCTCGGTGAATTCCAGAACGTAGCCGTCGCGGTTGCCGGTACGCGGATTGGCCTCGTCCACCTGCGCGAAGCCGGGCTTGCCGCGGTCGGAGTTGTTGGTCAGAGCCACGTACACCTTGCCGGTGTGCGGGTTGGGCTCCACGTCCTCCGGGCGGTCCATCTTGGTGGCACCCACCTTGTCCGCGGCCAGTCGGGTGTACACGAGAACCTCGTCCACGGCCATGTCCTTGATCATGGACTTGCCGCCCTTGATCAGGGGCAGCCATTCGCCGGAACCGTCGAACTCGCCGTCTGCGGGCAGGGTGCCGTTACCGGTGATCTCTGCCGGGTTGGAGTTGCCCTTGAGCTTGGCCACGTAGAGGTCGCCCTCGGAGAGCAGCTTCATGTTGTGGCGCTTGTCGCCCTCCTTGTACTTACGGGAGGAGACGAACTTGTAGATGTACTCGAACTTCTCGTCGTCACCGGAGTAGGCAACCACCGTGCCGTCGTCGCCCACGTGGACGTTGGCACCCTCGTGCTTGAACCGGCCCAGCGCGGTGTGCTTGACCGGCGCGGAGTTCGGGTTCTGCGGGTCGATCTCCACGATCCAGCCGAAGCGGTTGGGCTCGTTCTTGTAGCCCTCGATGCGAGCGTCGAAACGCTTCTCGACCTCGGGCCAGCGGCGGGACGGCATGGCCGTGGGGAAGCCGTAGCGCTTCTCCTCAGCGGTGCCGGAGGTGATGAAGTACTGGTGCACGTTCTCCTCACCGGAGAGGATGGTGCCCCACGGGGTCACGCCACCGGCGCAGTTGTTCTGAGTGCCAGCCACGCGCTTACCCGTGGGATCGTCCTGCGTCTTGAGCAGGTCCGAACCTGCGGCGGGACCGTCCACCACGAACGGGGTGCTCAGGGTGATGCGGCGGTTACGAGCGCCACCGCGCACGTAGGACCACGGCTCGCCGACCTTGGTGCGGGTGATCTCCACGACCGACATGCCGTGCGCAGCCATGGCGGTGCGCACCACGTTGGCCAGGTTCTTCTCCTGCTCCCCGGTGGGGAACATCGTGTTCTCGTTGGTGTACTCGTGGTTGTTCACGAGCACGCCGGTCAGACCGTTCGGATCCGGCAGGATGTCCAGGTAATCGGCGTTGAAGCCGAACTGCTTGGACTGGGCCTCCGGGGTCTGGTTCTCCGGATCGAAGTCCGGAGCATCGTAGAACAAGGGGTCACCCCAGCGGATGATCGGGGACCAGTCGTAGCCCTCCGGGACGTTGAAATCGTCCACGGTCATGTCCACGGGCTTGATCGGGTTGAAGTCCAAACGACCGCGGCCCTTACCCCAGTACGCGTAGGTTGCATTGGCGGGCTCAGAGGTACCGGCCACGACCCCCACCGTGACGGCACCTGCCAGGCCGAGGCCCAGAGCGGAACGGCGGCTGACCGCCGCAGAAATGATGTCGTGCGCGTACTCGTTGTTGGACTGGTTGCAGTCCGGGTTGGTGCACTGGCTGCCGCACTTGAGCTCACACGTCAGCGGGCTGCGCTTGCCGTTGACGTGGCCCAGCATGGGCAGGAGCTTGCGGCGTTCGGGCGTTTGGGTCATGGAGTCCCCCTGGGTGACGACATGCGGATAGGCATGTCAGCGAGTTCTTTCGATGCATAGCTCATCACCCGTGGGTGATCCGGGTGCGACCGCAGATGAAACGGGAGGTTAATTGCTTGGCTACCCATCGGCGGATGTGCCGATGCCGTCTCGACCCGGTCCACGTGACCTCGTGTGTCATCAGTCTCATCGAATCCTTCGGTCCTGACTAGGCTGCTCATGCGGAGACTTCCCGATTCGCGCCAGCCGTCACCCAACACCGGTGACAATCCTCGAAAGGCATCTCTTTGGACATTCGTCGCGCCATTGATCAGTCCAGAATGTCCGTTTACCAGTGGGTCATCGTGGCCATGGCCACCTTCTTGAATGCCCTGGACGGCTACGACGTCCTGGCGATGGCGTTCACCGCAACCTCCGTGACTGCGGAGTTCGGGCTGTCCGGTTCCCAGCTGGGCTGGCTCTTGAGCGCTGGCCTGATCGGCATGGGCGCGGGCGCGCTGCTCCTGGGTCCCTTCGCGGACCGATATGGAAGGCGCAACATTCTGCTGGTCGCCTTGGTGCTGAACGGCCTGGGCTTGTTCTTGTCCGCAACGGCCGGGAGCGCCGTCGAGCTGGGGCTGTGGCGCGTGCTCACCGGGGTTGGCGTGGGCGGCATCCTGGCAACCATCACGGTTCTCACCAGCGAGTACTCCAACAATCGCAACCGTGGCATGGCCGTGAGCATTTACGCGGCCGGTTACGGAGTGGGTGCCACGCTCGGCGGCATGGGCGCAACCCAGTTGATCCCCGGCTTCGGCTGGCGTTCGGTGTTCCTCACCGGCGCGATCCTGACCGTGATCGGAATCGTGCTCACCGCCCTGATCCTGCCGGAATCCGTGGACTACTACCGCGCCCGCCGTCCCCGGGACGCCGCCGAAAAGATCGCTCGCATTGCTCGCCGCATTGGCCTGCCGAGTGACGTGGTTCTGGGCCCGCCCGACGCCGCAGCCAGCAACCAGGGCAGCGTGACACAACTCCTGAACGGCCGCTACCGCGTGCCCACCCTGATGCTGTGGATCGCGTTCATCGTGATCATGTTCGGCTTCTACTTCGCCAATTCGTGGACCCCCAAACTGCTGGTCGAGTCCGGTATGACAGAGCAACAAGGCATCGTGGGCGGCATCATGCTGACGATGGGCGGAACGTTCGGTGCGCTGCTCTACGGCGCGATCACCACCCGCCGCGATGCCCGCCTCACCCTGCTCGTGTTCTCGCTACTCTCCGCCGTGACGCTGGTGGTATTCATTACGACCACGTCCATGCCGACCCTCGCGTTCTTCAGCGGCGTGATCGTGGGCATGCTCATCAACGGTTGCGTGGCCGGCCTCTACACCGTGGCACCGCAGACCTATGCTCCCGCCGTGCGAACCACCGGCGTTGGCTGGGGCATTGGCGTGGGACGCATCGGCGCGATCCTGGCGCCCGTTCTGGTGGGCGTGCTGCTGGACGCCGGGTGGACCCCCACGCAGCTCTACATCGGTGTGTCCGTGATCGTGGTGCTCGCCGCGCTCGCGCTGCTCAAGCTGCGGCTGTACGAGGTGCCTATCGAGCCCGGGGCTGAGTCGCACGCCGCCGAGGCGAGCGCGGTGCGCTAACTCACCAGGTGTGCGTGGGCCCGGCGGATCCGGTCGAGCCACCAGTCCCGTCGCTCCCCCGTGACCGCGAATTCATCCAGCAGGCCTTCGTCCACGGCAACGTCTCGCACGGCGATGAAGCCGTCCTGCGGTTTGAGCGGTTCGCGGGTGACGTCCCCTTCCATGAGCGACAAAGTTCCCAGCCCGCACGCGTACGGCAGCTCAGGTAACGCTGCGGCCAAGGCAACGCCCGCGCGGATTCCCACCGAGCTGTCGATCGCAGAGCTGACGACGGCGGGCAGCCCCGCGTCCTGCACGATCTCAAGTGCTCGACGCACTCCCCCGAGCGGGGCCACCTTCACGATGATGAGATCCGCGGCCCACGCTCGGGCCACGGCGAGGGGATCTTCGACTTTGCGCACGGACTCGTCCGCGGCAATCTTCAGATCGATGCTCTTGTCCCGCAGCCGTTGCCGCACGGCAGCCAGGCCTTCGATGGTGGCCACGGGCTGTTCGGCGTATTCAAGGTCGTACACCGCCAACTCGGTCAGCGCCACGACGGCCTGATCCTGGTCCCAGCCCATGTTCGCGTCCACGCGAAGCTCCGCGTCAGGAAGGAGGTCGCGGACGGCGGCCACACGAGCGACGTCGTCAGCCAAGGACTGGCCGCGCTCGGCGACCTTGATCTTCACGGCGGGGACCGCGCCGCCGTACCCGGCGAGTACGTCACCCACCCGATCCGCGGGGACGGCGGGGACGGTTGCGTTGACCGGGATGCTCTCGCGAACGGGAGCGGGGAACCCCTGCCAGGCGGCTTCGATGCCAGCGCGGAGCCACTGCGATGCTTCGGCGTCCTGGTATTCGGGGAACGGACCGAACTCGCCCCACCCTGCGGGACCCCGGAAGATCGCGGTCTCGCGGACCGTGACCCCACGGAACTTCACGCGCATCGGGAGTGCGACCACGCGAACGGTATCGAGGAGAGCATCAACGGGCGGGAGATCCAGGGTGTGTGGGGAGGTCATGCTTCAAGGGTAGGTCCGCCCAATGGGAACGCTCGTGAACGGGTCGCGAAGCACCCGGGACATGCGAACGGCCCGACTGGAACATCCAGCCGGGCCGTTCACGCGGGTCCGTCAATCCCACCGCGCGGCGGCGGGGGATGAGGAATTTAGACCCTACTTGTCCTCGTCAACGCCCATGCCCGGGACGGAGTTGTCCTGGGCTGCGTCCTTGACGGCCTTTTCGATGCGCTCACCAATGGTGGCGTCCACGTTCTTCCAGTATTGGAAGGCGTTGGACAGCACCGGCTCCTGCACGCCGTCCAGGGCGCCGGCAACGGTCTCGACGAACCCGTCGCGCTCGGCATCCGAGAAGACCTCGCGGACCAGAATGCCTGCCTGCACAAAGTCACCGTCGTCCGCGCGGAGGGCTTGCGACTCGCGCACCAGGGCGCCGTCGTCCTCCCAACCGTTGTCCACGGGGCCGGTCTCGTCCGACCAGGAGTCACCGAAGGAGTTGGGTACGTACGTGCGGCGGTCACCGCTGTCGTGGTACCACATGTTGCCCTCGAAGTTGTAGGTGTGCACCTCGTTCTTCGGGCGGTTGACCGGCAGCTGCTGGAAGTTGGTGCCGATGCGGTAGCGCTGAGCATCCGCGTAGGCGAAGTTACGGCCCAGCAGCATGCGGTCCGGGCTCATGCCGATACCGGGAACCACGTTGGCCGGGGAGAAGCCGGCCTGCTCGATCTCCGCGAAGAAGTTCTTCGGGTTGCGGTTCAAGGTCATGGTGCCGACCTTGTGACGCGGGTAGTCCTTCTTGGAGATCGTCTTGGTGACGTCGAAGGGGTTGAAGCGGTAGGTCTTGCCCTCTTCGTAGGGGATGACCTGCACGTACAGATCCCACGAGGGGTGCTCGCCGCGCTCGATGGCGTCGAACAGGTCGCGGCGGTGAGCCTCAGCGTCAGAGCCGGCCAGTGCTTCGGCCTCTTCGTTGGAGAGGAACTCCACGCCCTGGTTGCTGATGAAGTGCCACTTGACCCAGAACTTCTCGCCGGCTTCGTTGACCCACATGAAGGTGTGGGAGCCGTAGCCGTTCATGTTGCGCCAGGTCTTGGGCAGGCCACGCGGGCCCATCAGGTAGGTCACCTGGTGAGCGGACTCGGGGTTCTGGGTCCAGAAGTCCCACTGCATGGTGCCGTCACGCAGGCCGGAGTCCGGCAGGCGCTTCTGCGAGCGGATGAAGTGCGGGAACTTCATTGGGTCGCGCACGAAGAAGATGGGGGTGTTGTTACCGACCAGGTCGAAGTTGCCCTCTTCGGTGTAGAACTTCAGCGCGAAACCGCGGACGTCGCGCCAGGTGTCCGGGGAGCCCAGCTCGCCGGCCACGGTGGAGAATCGAGCCAGCATGTCGGTCTTCTTACCGGGCTGCAGGAAGTCTGCCTTGGTCCACTTGGAGACGTCCTCGGTGACCTCGAAAGTACCGAAAGCGCCGGAGCCCTTGGCGTGCGGACGACGCTCGGGAACGTTCATGCGGTTGAAGTGCTGCAGGGTCTCCACCAGGTGGTGGTCGTGCAGAACGATCGCTCCATCGGGACCGGTGGTCAGCGAGTTGCGGTCGCTGACTGCGGGGATGCCCGCCTGAGTGGTTGAACCAGTGCCGTGCGGCATGGAATCCGTCATCACTTACTCCTAGGTTGGGTTGGGGACGGGTGAGAGAACCGGTCGACCCAGGTGGGTTTTCCGGAGTTGGGAGGGTCTACGTCAGGGTCATCGTCTTGTCGACCTGGTGAGCCGAGCAATCTGAACACACGCCTTGGTAGACCACGTCAGCCACGTGGATGTTCATCCCATGGGTTTCGGTGGGGACCAGACAAGGAGCGTGCCCAACAGCGCAGGCGACGTCCTCGATGCGCCCACACACCGTGCACACCGCATGGTGATGATTGTCGGCCACCCGAGTCTCGTACCGGGCAGGAGAGTTTGCCAGGTCAAGCTGGCGCAGCAATCCGGCCTTGGTGAGCGAGTGCAACACCACGTAGATGGACTGCACGGTAATGCTGGGCATCACCGTGCGGACGGCCGCAAGCACCTCGTCCGCGGTCGCGTGTGGGGATCGCTCCAATGCGTCCAACACCGCCAACCGGGGCTTGGTGACCCGCAGTCCGGCCTCACGGATCCGCGCAGCCCACGACAGGGGTTCGACGGCGCCGTGGCCGCCGTTCTCCTGGTCCTGCGGCTGCGAGGAAAGTGTGGTCGAGGTCATAGGTTCAATATGTCATATTTTGAGTTACTCATCAAAAGGTTTCGCGGGGGTTAACGAAGCGTGGCTGTTCTTGCCGGCAGAACTACCGCCCGCCTGCCGGGCGGTGAGGACAGGGCCTCGGTGACATCCCACTTTCCGACCCGCCGGGTGAGCGACGGCCGCAGAGCGGGCGTCCATCGCGGGAGCCGCGTTTCCCGAAGTGAAAAGGGATTTCACCCTGGAATCACCGGTGACCGGGACTTTCGGATTAGTCCCCTATTGTGCGGGCAACGAATTCGAACTCGTTGAAAAACCTTGCGGTAACTAGACTCTGGTGCCACACTGAGGTCAATCGGCACATCAACGATGAATGGCGCCGTGGGTCCTGTTGGGGAACGGGACTGATCCATTGGGGGAAACACATGTTCATAGCTTTAAGCACGCCTTTAAATAGCGTGGCCAGCATCTCGGAATCCGCGCAATCGATCCTACAAAGTGGCGGCCGACTACTACTGATGATCGCCATGGTGCTCTTCCTCGCCTACATGCTTTTCATGCTGTGCGCCGTGACCATCTCCAGCGCGTTCACCACCTGGCAGACGCTGCGGCAGCACTCCAGGGGCGGCGTTGCGACGGCGATCGCCGGCGG
The DNA here is from genome assembly GCF_040980905.1 of Kocuria sp. CPCC 205235. Taxonomy (NCBI): domain Bacteria; kingdom Bacillati; phylum Actinomycetota; class Actinomycetes; order Micrococcales; family Micrococcaceae; genus Kocuria; species Kocuria sp. CPCC 205235. The sequence goes on along the minus strand of NZ_JAVKPR010000007.1, from coordinate 101,053 downwards.
GTCACATGCATTGCACGCGGGTCGTCATGTTCGGGGCAGACACACGGCCACCACCGTGAATAAAGCTGCACGTCAACGGTAAAGAATCCGTCATGATCATATTTTTTGGGAACAGGATCGATTTGGTCCTATGGCTCGCAATTGCCCTGGTACTGGTTAGCGTCCTGTACGGATTGACGTTGTTGGTGCTTTCTCGTTTTGAACCTCGTGAACACAGAGTTCGCCCAGGTCACGCTATAAATTCCGATTCAGGAAAGACCGTGGTCTTCGTAGTTCCGTGTTTGAACGAGGATCGCGTCCTGGAAGCCAGCTTGGACCGTCTAACCAGTCTCACTTACCCGCGGACCCATATTCTCGTGATTGATGACGGGTCCGATGACGGCACCGCGGACATCGTTCGTTCACATCCGGACCCACGCGTTCACCTGTTCCAACGTGTCCTACCGGAAGCTCGTCAAGGCAAGGGTGAGGCTTTGAACGCGGCCATCCGTCACCTCGTGGCGGGTGAGTTGATCGCCGGGTTGCCGCAATCCGAAGTGATCGTATGCGTCATGGACGCGGACGGCCGATTGGACCCCCACACTCTGGGCGATGTCATGCCCCTGTTCTCCGACGAGCAACTGGGTGCCGTGCAGATCGGGGTTCGCATCAACAACCGGCAGCAGAACTTGCTGGCACGGATGCAGGATATCGAGTTCGTGCTGTTCACCCATGTTTTCCAGCGTGGGCGCCGACACCTGGGCAGCGTGGGGCTGGGCGGCAACGGTCAGTTCGTGCGACTGTCCGCGCTCACGGGATTGGGTCCGTCCCCTTGGTCACGCAGTCTCACCGAGGATCTGGATCTGGGTGTGCGCTTGCACATCGACGAGTGGGACATCGAGTTTTGCTCCACGTCCTCCGTCCACCAGCAGGGTCTGGTGGACGTCAAGCGGTGGATCAAGCAGCGCACCCGCTGGTTCCAGGGCCACCTTCAGTCCTGGAACCTCGTGCCCTGGGTCCTGCGTGATCTCGCGGGAACGCGCCGGGCGGACATTCTGTACCACTTGACCAGCCCCTTCCTTCTCTTGGTCACGTCGTTCCTGAGTGCGGCCTTCGCGTTCTGGGTCCTCGACATCCTGATCGGGATCGTCCTGGGTGAAGCGGTGGTCTCGCCATGGTGGCTTTCGGCCTACCTGGTGGCATTCGGCCCGGCTGTTCTGTTCGGTCTCGTCTACTGGTCGCAGGAGAAACATCACGGATTGAATCCGCTGGCGGCCATTGCACTGATCCACGGGTACGTTCTCTATGCCCTGCTCTGGTACGTGGCGGGCTGGAAGGCCGCCTACCGCGCCGTCGTCGGTCAGAACTCGTGGTCCAAGACGGAACGCAATGTCGAAAGCACGAACCAAGTGGATGCGTCCGCGGAGGAGCTGACCGGTGAGGCCTTACCTGAGGAAGTTCCTGGCAGTGCTGTTGGGAGTCGTGCTGCTGGCACTGTTGGTCACGGCGGGAGTCAATAACATGTGGCGATTCCAGCCCTGGGCGGACGGGGAAACCCATGGCCGGTGGACGGCGCTGTACAACGGCTACGGCCGCACCGTGGGCACGGACCAGCAAGTTGTGCTGGAACCCAAGGCGGCGACGTCCGCGGATGTCACCCACGGATCGCTCGTGCACACGAGCGAGACCTACCAGGACGCCGATTTTCAGATCACGGTGAAAACCGAGGAACAGGTGCGCGAAGGTTCTCCCAACGTGTGGGAGGTGGGCTGGGTGCTGTGGAATTTCCGGGACAACGATCATTTCTACGCCGTGGCTCTCAAGCCCAACGGCTGGGAGATTTCCAAGCAGGATCCCAAGTACCCGGGAAGTCAGCGATTCTTGGCCACAGGTGATGACATGACGTTTCCCATCGGTGAGGAATATCGAGTTGAGGTCAAGCAGGACTGGCCGCAAATGACCGTCAGCGTCAATGGCCATGTACTGGCCAAGGTCGTTGACAGGGAGCGGCCGTATCGCGGCGGCTCCATCGGTTTGTACACGGAAGACGCCCGGGTCCGCTTCATGGACCTCAGCGTGGCCGCCGCACCAGGCGACTGACGCTGGCTATCGGGGCGCCCTGGGCCGGCGCCCCTCAGGAGAGAGATCATGGTACGAGTAACCCCCCTTCAACCCATCACCGTCATGGCCGTCTACGGCACGCGCCCCGAGGGCATCAAGATGGCGCCCATCGTGTTGGCGCTGCAGAACGATCCACGTTTCCGAGTGCGGGTGGTCGTGACGGGCCAGCACCGGGAGATGCTGGACCAGGTCAACCAGAATTTCGGCATCGTGCCGGATCACGACCTGAACATCCACTCCCCCGGTCAAACCCTCACGCAGATCAGCGCCCGCACGCTCGAGGGGCTGACGCGGATCCTCCAGACGGAACGTCCAGATGCCGTGCTGGTGCAGGGCGACACGACCACGTCGTTCATTGGCGCTCTGGCCGCCTTCTACTCCGAAATCCCGGTGGTTCACACCGAGGCCGGGCTACGCACGGGGAACAAGTCATCGCCGTTTCCGGAGGAGATCAACCGCCGACTCACGGGCCAGATCGCGAGTTTGCATCTGGCCCCGACCGCCGAGAGTCGCGAGAATTTGCTCCGGGAAAACGTGGCGGCCGCGGACATCGTGGTCACGGGAAATTCTGTGATCGATGCCCTGTTGGTCACCGTGGCGGCACAGCCTCGGATTGACGACGCCGCTCTGGTCCAGCGGCTCGACCGGGGTCACCCGGTCGTCCTGGTCACGGCGCACCGCAGGGAATCGTGGGGCGAACCGCTGAAGTCAGTGGGCCGCGCCATCGCAGCCTTGGCACGGAGGCATCCCGACCACGATTTCATTTTCCCGGCGCACCGCAATCCTCTGGTGCGAGAGTCCATCGGGCCCGCCATTGAGGGGTGCGAGAACGTGATGATGATCGAACCGCTGCCCTATGCGCAGTTCTGCGCGCTGATGGAACGGTCGAAGATCATTCTCACGGACAGCGGGGGCGTCCAGGAAGAAGGCCCTTCATTGGGCAAGCCCGTTCTGGTGATGCGCGAGACCACGGAGCGCCCGGAAGCCGTTGACGCGGGAACGGTGAAGTTGGTGGGGACCGACAAGAACACCATTGCCCGTGAGGTGTCCACACTCATCAGCAATCCCCTCGCGTACGAGCGGATGTCACGCGCGCTCAATCCGTACGGCGACGGCCGCGCCGCCGAACGCACGGTGCACGCGCTCGCCCGGCACTTCGGCATGGGGGATGCCGTTGAAGAGTTCAGCTTTGGCGAACCGTCGTTGGTGCGCACCGCTGTCGGCTAAGCCTTTCGCAAGGTGTTCGGGCTTGGACGGACACCCATTTCTCGATCCACATCACGTTCAGGCGGGGGAGCCATGAGCAAAACTTTTGAATTGACGCGGGGCCAACGTGCGGCCTGGGTGGCGGGGCTGCTGGTGCTGGTACTCGTGTCCGCCGCCGTAGTTTTCGGGCTGACCAACGACTCGTTGCGGGAGGGTCAGGGTTCACCTCTGGCCAGGGAGTACACCACCGTCTCCGACGGGGATCCGGGCGGCTCGGAAGCGGCTTATGCCGAGAAGTTCGGTCAGGAGGGCAAGGCGTCCACGCTGGTGCTCTATGACAAAACGGGCAAGTCCGCCTCGGACGGCGAGCTCTACGCCGTAGCGACGGGGAACCTGGTGACGCATTTCGGCACCGCGGAGATCAAACCGGTGGCTGATTACGCGGACAATGCCATGAGCGCTTACGACGCGGTGGTGTACATCGGGACGGATTCAGCGGTCACTCCCCCGGAGGGTTTCCTGGATGATGTTCTGACCTTGGACACTCCGGTGATGTGGGTGGGCGAGAATCTCAACGCCATGTCGGGCGGCCAAGGCGACCGAGCGGCGTCGTTCCGTGAAAAATTTGGCTGGGACTCGGGCGAGACCCAGACCGTGAGCAGCGACCTGCTGTATTCGGTGCGCTACAACGACCGGGACGTGGCGCGATACACCGATTCCGTGGAGACCGTGGAATCGCCCGTCGTGGGATCCGGCGATTCCGTGGAAGTGCTGGCCAGCGCGCAGTGCCGGAAGGACGACGCCCCGGTTTCGTGCGTGGCTGACGACGCCGACGGCGCTCAGGACGTCCCGTGGGCGGTGCGTTCCAAGAATCTGACGTTCGTGAGCGAAATTCCACTGGATTACATCGACGAGAATGATGTCTACCTGATCTATTCGGACTTGTTCTATGGTCTTCTGGCCCCCGATACCGCCCCGGTCAAGCAGGCCGCGGTGCGTCTGGAAGATGTGGGACCCGAGTCCGATCCGGCCGACCTGCGTGCCATGGCCGATTATCTTCAGGGTGCCGGTGTTCCGTTCCAGGTGGCCGTGATGCCCATTCACATTGCTAAGACGCCCGACGAAAACGACTGGTACGGGCTGAGTCTGCTGGACCGTCCCGAGATCGTGGACGCGCTCAAGTACATGCAGGATCGCGGCGGCACGCTGATTCAGCACGGCACTACACATCAGTTCGGCACGGGTGACAATCCGTACAGCGGCCGCACGGGCGAGGATTACGAGTTCTACCGCTTCGGGTGCAGCGCGACGGCGCAGCAGCCGTTCGAGTTCGGGGAGTGTGAGAACACCTCGTACATTCGCCAGATCGGCAGAGTGTCCGAGGATGCCGTGGAGCAGCACAAGGCACGCATCGAGAAAGGCCGTCAGGTCATGATCGATGCGGGGCTGGGTGAGCCGGAGATTTTCGAAACCCCGCACTACGCCGCCTCACCGAACGCCTACGCCGCAATGACCGAGGTCTACAACGCCCGGTACGAGCAGAGCGACTACTTCGCGGGCATTCTTTCCGGGGAACCCAGTGAGGCCGGGCGCGCCTACAGCCAGCACTTCCCGTACGCGGTGCATGACATTTACGGCAGCAAGGTGTACCCGGAGAACCTGGGCAACATCACCGAGGCCGAACAGAACAACCACGCCACCCGCGACCCGAAGTTCCTGATCTCCCGGGCCGAAGCGCACCTGGCCGTTCGAGAATCCACGGCGAGCTTCTTCTTCCACCCCTACCTGGACATCAACTACCTCAAGGAGACGGTGGAGGGCATCCGGGGGCTGGGGTACGAGTTCGTGCCGGTCACTGACCTTCAGTAGGGCCGCCCTGGTACGACGCCGCCCGAGTTTTGGTGGACGGCACGGGCTCCTGTATTCCATCCAGGGCGCCGGCAACGGTCTCGACGAACCCGTCGCGCTCAGCATCCGAGAAGACCTCGCGGACCAGAATGCCTGCCTGCACAAAGTCATCGTCGTCCGCGCGGAGGGCTTGCGACTCGCGCACCAGGGCGCCGTCATCCTCCCAACCGTTGTCCACGGGGCCGGTCTCGTCCGACGAGGGACCAGCGACGGCGCAGATGACGTCCTCGAGGCGTCCACAAAGCGTGCACTACCTCTGAATTCGCGAAGACTGTCTTTACAAGCGCGTTCAGTGGCGGGTAAACATGCGGCCGTTTCACCCCAAGCTCTTCTGCTGCGATGGCACTGTTGAGTCCCAGTCGGCGAGCTAGAATATCGAGAAGTTTCCACGCGTTTGAACTCCACCGTCTACTAAGGCGCTGATACCAGCTTCTGCGAGCCACTTTGATCGCATCCACGAGGTGGTGCGCATAGTTCACGGCTCCCATCGATACTTCTGCAAGCTGAGGAACGATCAGTACTTCATCGTCAGACTGGTAAGTAATTGAGAGCGACGGGTTGTCGCTCATGTCCTCCAACGGCCCTGCGGAGTCTGATACCGCCACATTGCGAGTCACGCCCAGTGCCGCAACACCAACTGCATAAGCACCCCCCGTACCACCGAATCAATTTCTGATCAGTAAATGGAGTTCCAGTTGCAACTCTGTGTCACTTCAAGGGGCTAGAATAATAATGAATATCTAGGCAAAAACTCCATTGCTCTTATAACTGCAAGGGCTAAATTGACCTGAAGGGAGAATCTGAATGGAACTTCAAGGACAGTTTTTTATCATGGGCACAGGCCCAGTCACACAAAAATTTCGAGAAGAGTTCGAGGATGACGGCCTCAGACCACCCACGACTGGGGTCGGCAGCGCAACTAGCGGCACGGAGCCGTTGCAGGAGATCGTATCCGCCTGGTTTTACCTCGAAGCTATGTCCCCAGGCCTTGCTGGTGCTATAGCCTCCGAAGCAGTTCACTCTGTGCACTACATCGTGAGTCGGATGACGCACTGGTTCAAATCCGGCGAATCCCTGGCCCCTGACGCGAGGAATCACATAGCCATCACCTTAGGCGGTCCGAACGACCCAACTCGGCGTGACATAAAGATCGAACTCGGACCCGATTACAGCGCCGATGACATTGCGAAAATTGTCCGGTCGACCCTGGAGAACCCGAATATCTGACCAGGTGCATTTTGCGTTCCGCCCTTCTTGCAAAGCCGCTTGAATCTGCCTACAGCGAAAGGAAACTACGGCCTTGGCTAAGCCGCCATTCCAAGGCGAGCGAACCTGACACGTAAGCGTGTGCCTGAACCCTGCAGCAAAAGGCTCATAGACTGCCTTCTGACCCCCGAACCACCAAGTAAGGCAGCGATCCACAGTGTTCAACCACGCATCCTTCATCTGGGGTGCCGCAGATATCCTCCGCGGCACCTACAAGCAGCACGAGTACGGCGACATCATCCTGCCGTTCACGGTCCTGTTCCGATTGGATGCCGTATTGGCGCCCACCAAGGAAGCTGTCCTTGAGGCCATCGGCCCCACCTATGTGGACACCGAGCCGCCCATCGCCATGCTCCGCAACCGAGCACAGCACCCCTACAGCTTCTTCAACCGATCCCAGCATGACCTCAAGTCATTGCAAGGCGATCCAGACAACCTTGAAGAGAACCTCCGCGACTACGTCAACGCCTTCTCGAGCAACGTGCGGGACATCTTCCTGCGGTACAAGTTCGAGGACACCATCGTGGACCTCGCCTCCCACGACCTCCTTCTGCAGATCCTCCAGCACTTCTCCAAGGCCAACCTCCACCCGGATGCGGTCAGCAACGAGAAGATGGGCCACATCTTCGAAGAACTGATACGCAAATTCGCCGAGGCCTCCAACGAAACCGCCGGTGAGCACTTCACCCCGCGCGAAGTCATCGACCTCATGGTCACGCTCCTCCTCAACGGCGAGGAAGACCTCTCAACGCCCGGAGTGATCCGTGAGGTCTACGACCCCACCGCCGGCACCGGCGGCATGCTCTCCGTCGCCGACGACAAGATCAAGAAACTCAACAGCCAGGCTCAGGTCAACCTCCTCGGCCAGGAGATCAACCCCGCGTCCTACGCCATCTGCAAGGCGGACATGGTGGTCAAGGGCCAACCCATCGACAACATCGTCCTGGGCAACACCCTCACCAACCCTGCGTTCGAGAACCGCACCTTCCACTACTGCCTCTCCAATCCGCCATTCGGCGTGGACTGGAAGCAGAACCGCAAAGAAGTCGAGTCCGAACACACACTCGCCGGGTTCAGCGGCCGCTTCGGCCCGGGCCTCCCCCGCGTCTCGGACGGCTCGCTCCTTTTCCTTATGCACCTGATCTCCAAGATGCGCGAGCCCAACGCCAGCCAACCGGAAACTGCTGCTGGCCGCGCGGCCATTGTCCTCAACGGCTCCCCACTATTCACCGGCGGCGCAGGCTCAGGCGAGTCGAACATCCGCAAATGGGTCCTCGACAACGACTATTTGGAAGCCATCATCGGCCTCCCCACGGACATGTTCTACAACACCGGCATCTCCACCTACATCTGGGTGCTGTCCAAAGACAAGGCCCCGGAACGCCGCGGCAAGGTCCAGCTCATCGACGCCACCGACGTGTTCGTTAAGATGCGCAAATCCGTTGGTTCCAAGCGCAAGGAACTATCGCCACAAAACATTGAGGACATCGCCACCCTTTACGACGCGTTCGCCGAATCCAAACGATCCAAGATCTTCCGCACCGAGGACTTCTTCTACCGCACCATCACGGTCGAGCGTCCCCTCAAGTTGAACTTCGCCTACACCGCCGACCGCATCGAGCGCGTTATGGCCGCCAAACAGATCGCGAAGCTCCCCGCCGACGACGCCGCTTCGCTCCGTTCCGCCCTCGACCTCCAGTCCCAGCGTTCGTCCGGTGAGGCCTTCACCAACCGAGATAGCTTCAGCAAGCACCTGACGGATGTGCTGAATGAAGCGGGCCTCGCCCTGAAACCAGCGGTTCTCAAAGTAGTCGTCAACGAGCTCAGCGAACGGGATGGGGATGGCGAGGTCGTGCTCAACCGGGTTCGCAAGCCAGAGCCGGACTCCACACTGCGGGATACCGAGAACGTTCCCTGGGATCAGGACATCCACGAGTACCTGGAACGTGAGGTAAAGCCTTTCGTTCCTGATGTATGGATCGACGAATCCAAAACTCGAGAAGGTGCAGAAATTCCGTTCACTCGGCACTTCTACGAGTACGTACCCCCGCGACCGCTGGAAGAGATTGACCGTGATCTCGATGAGGTTCTTGGACGTATCCGTGCGCGGCTGGAAGAGGTGAAGCGATGAACAGCCCAACCACGCCTAAATTTCCGTTGGCACCTATTCGGCGAGTTACCTCCAATCTGGATCATCTGCGGGTTCCCTTGAATGCGTTAGAACGAGCCGAGCGCCCGGGTTCGATTCCTTACTGGGGCGCTAATAGCGTCGTAGATCATGTAGATACGCCGATTGTGGACGGAAAAATAATTCTTATCGGGGAAGATGGGGCCCCATTCTTAGACAAAGACCGACCCGTCGCTTTTTCATTAAATGAACCCATCTGGCCCAATAACCATGTACACGTTTTACGTGCGACAGGCGGCAATGATCACCGGTTTATCAGCTTCGCACTTAATGCAGTAGACTATCGTCTCTATATCAAAGGGTCGACTCGGGATAAATTGAACCAAGCCGATCTTTCATCTATCAATATCCCTCTACCAGCCCCTTCAGTCCAGCGCAGGATCGCGGACTACCTCGACCAGGAGACCGCCGAAATCGATGCCTTCATCAATGACCAACAAAAGTTTATTGAACTGCTCGTTGAGCACCGAATGGCTAGCGTGGGAACTAAAATTCGATACCCAAGCATATTTCATGATAGCTCGCTCTTGAAACATGAATTGGCCCCACTTAAGCGGTTTGGACACGTATCTCTAGGAAAGATGCTCGACACAAAGGCTGCGTCAGGCGATGATTTACATCTGGACTACCTGAGAGCAGCCAATGTCCAACCAATGGGATGGCTCAAATTGGACGACATGAAGAAGATGCGTTTTACTACGAACGAAAAGCGCGCATTGGACCTCAGAGAGGGAGATGTCGTTGTCGTTGAGGGCGGTGTCGGTGGATATGGGCGCGCGGCGTTCGTCCCCAAAGACCTACCTGAAACTGGCTTTCAGAACTCCATCATTCGAGTACGCCCAACACTCGATAATGACGGGCGTTATCTCACCTACGCGTTGATTTTATTGCGTCACCGTGGATATATAACGACAGTATCGTCGGTGGCCTCCATGCCTCATTTCACCGCAGAAAAGGTCGCCCGCACCCCCATACCCATAGCAACCTTGGACGAACAACGAGGCACCGCCGACTCTCTTGACGATCTTTGGCAGTCACATGAAGTCCTGTCATCCGAAGCTGCGCAGGCGATCGCCCTCGCCCGCGAACGCCGCGCCGCACTCATCACAGCTGCGGTCACGGGTCAGATCGACGTCACAGCAAAGAACAAACCTGCAGCAGAACAGCTCGAAGACGACATCGCTCAGGGTCTATACAAGGAGTCCTAGTGAACGCACTGCACCAGGAGATAGAGCTGCAGCGGGAGATCGCTGAGTACCTCGAAGATCATGGGTGGCTTCACTCCCCCAATTCCTCGGGCTATGACAGGGAGCGGGCGCTGTTCCCCGAGGATGTCCTGGACTGGCTAAAGGACACCGATCCGGACAACTTCGCCCGCATCGTTCCGAATACCGACAACGATTCGATCCGGGCCAAAGGGGAACGCCGCATCCTGGACCGCATTGCAAGTCAACTAGAGCAGCCAGAGAAGGACGGCGGCGGCGTCCTCAATGTCCTCCGCAAGGGATTCTCGGTTCCCGGTGCCCGCCAGTTCAAAATGCTCCAGATGCCTCCGGCAGATGATCGCAATCCCAACATCGTGGACAAGTACGCCAAGAACCGCCTACGCATAGTTCAAGAAGTCCGCTATTCCATGAAGAAAGCAGACCGCATCGACCTAGTGCTGTTTCTGAATGGTCTGCCCATGGCAACCATCGAGATCAAGACCAACTACACGCAGTCGCTTCAGGACGCTATCCAGCAGTACAAGGTTGATCGCGTCCCGGCAGGCGAGCCGCTGCTCACTTCGTTCCGCGGCGCTTTGGTTCATTTCGCGCTGACCGACAACGACGTCTACATGACCACTGATCTCAAGGGTGGGGAGACGTTCTTCCTCCCCTTCAATAAGGGGCACAACAACGGAGCAGGAAACCCTCCATGTCCTGACAGCGCAAAGTCCTCCTACTTCTGGCGAGAGGTCTTGGACAGGGACACCTGGATCAACATCCTGACCAAGTTCGTTTATGCGAACCACGAGAAGAAGAAAGACCCCAAGACGGGGCGGGAAACCGCTCAGGCCCAGATCCGCTTCCCTCGTTACCACCAGTGGCGTGCGGTCACGCGTTTGACCCAGGCAGCTCGCGAGGACGGACCTGGCAACAAGTATCTGATTCAGCACTCAGCCGGCTCAGGCAAGACCGACTCTATTGCGTGGACTGCTCACCGCATGGCCAGCCTCCATACGGCGGAGGGCGAGAAGGTCTTCGACACAGTCTTCGTGATTGCGGATCGTCAGGTCCTGGATCGGCAGCTGCAGGACGCGGTTGACCAGCTTGTGAACACAACAGGCCAGTTCCAACCGATTACGTCGGGCAACGAGGGCTCCAAAACCAAGAAGCTCCTTGAAGCACTGACGGCCAGCGTGCCGATCATCGGCGTGACCCTGCAGACCTTCCCCTACGCGTTGTCCAAGATCCGCGAAGAAGGCGGCACCTTCGCGGGTAAACGCTTTGCTGTGATCGCGGATGAGGCGCATTCGTCGCAAACGGGCGCGGCGGCGTCGTCGGTGAAGGACCTGTTGTATCTGAACGACCCCTCGGCAGCGCAGGTGAGCGAGGACACCGAGCTGGAACCCGGCGCTGACCAGGATGCGCTAGTACAGATGGCCGCCCAGGCCGATGACGGCAAGCGCATCAGCTACTTCGCCTTCACCGCCACGCCCAAAGCCAAGACCTTGGATCTCTTTGGCATCAAGGATGGGGACGGCAAACCCCAACCGTTCGACCTGTACTCGATGAAGCAGGCCATCCAGGAGGGCTTCATCCTGGATGTGCTCAAGAACTACACCTCGTACGAATTGGCCGCTCGCATCGCCCTGCGAGGCGCCGACCTTGAAAACGTGCCGGAGGGTAGAAAGCGGGAGGCAGCGGCGTCGTCAACAGAAACCGAAGTGGACGTGCGCAAGGGAACGCGCGCGTACATCGGGTTCGTGGAGCTGCACCCCACCAACGTGGATTCCAAGGTGCGGGTGATCATCGACCACTACCAGAACACGGTGCGTCATGAACTGGGCGGGCGTGCCAAGGCCATGGTGGTCACTAGCTCCCGCGCGGCGGCGGTGCGGTATCAGCGTGCGTTCCAGAAGCACATTGAGCAGGAAAACCTGCCGCTGAAAACCCTGGTCGCGTTCTCGGGGTCACTGCCGGACCCAGATGTCTCCGCTCTCCCGGGTGTGGAGGTGCCCGAGGTGACGGAATCGTCCATGAACCCCGAGCGCCACGGGCGGGACCTGGCCGAGCTGTTCAAGCAGGACGACCAGAACATCCTGGTGGTCGCCAACAAGTACCAGACCGGATTCGATCAACCGCTGCTGGTTGCCATGTATGTGGACAAGCAGCTGTCCGGAATCGCTGCGGTGCAGACGCTCTCCCGTCTGAATCGCCGGGCGGACGGCAAGGACAACACGTACGTGCTGGACTTCGCCAACGACCCGGAGAAGATTCTCGAGGCGTTCCAGGAGTACTACGAGAAAGCCGAGATCGAGACCGCGTCCGATCCGGACCTGGTGGCCAAGCAGATGACCAAGCTGGATGCTTCGGGCATTTACACGCGTGGCGAGGTCAACCAAGTGTGGAGCGCGTGGACCAAGGTGCGGGGTAAGCACAGTGGCCTCTCGGCGGGCATGGACCCCGCGGTCGAGCGATTCATGCACAAGTGGGAGCGCGCGATTTATGAGGACGACGCCGAGGCTCGCCAGCAGCTCGAGGAGTTCCGTTCGCTGCTGAGCAACTATGTGAAGGCCTACGCGTTCTTCTCGCAGATCCTGAATTTCGGCGACGAGTACTACTTGAAGTTGTCGGTATTCGCGGATCTGCTAGCGCGTCGACTCAATTCGGAGCTGGATTCGGGCGCGCGGGAAATCGTGGACGCCGACGATGTGGTGCTCACCCATTACCGGCTGGAGAAGCAGCGCGAGGCTGACTTGAAGCTCCAAGAGGGCGAGGCCTCTGGACTGCAGGGCATGACCGAAGCCGGGATGAAGCGCGAGCAGGAGCGGAAGCGGGCTGCCAAGGCGGAGTTGATCGAGAGGGTCAATGAACTGTTCGGGGATTTGGAACTCGGGGAACAGTTCCTGGTGGCTGGTATGGAGCAGTACACATCCATCGTGGCCGAAGACGAGAAGCTCAAGATGCAGGCGCGGAACAACACCAAGGCGGACTTCGCGTTCTCACCGCACCTGGTGGAGCGGTCCGGGGACGGCGTGTGGTCCCAGCAGATGGGGTCGGCCGAGTTCTCTAAGCGGTTGCAGGAGCTGGGACAGCGGGAGTTGGTGTCGCTGCTGCTGGCTAACGGGTTGTATGAGCGGTTGCGTGGGGAGGCTAGTTAGGGCCACGGGTACCGTTTCGAATATTTCGATTATTTACTACACTGGAGTCATGACAACCAACGCCCAGGAACGATCAACCGTGGCGCCCAGCCCTGCGCATAAGGAAGAGCTCAAGGCTCTTTCTCGATTCCTCGATGGCACTCCCGCCGCGAAAGACAGGCAGATCCCCTACCTTGTGTCCCCCGCTGGCGACAAGCAGGAGATCCCCGCAGAGGTCTACTTCTTGCTTACTCACGTGGTGGACGCGCTCGCCAACGATCGAGGCGTGTCTGTGGTGCCTACCAACACAAGGCTGACCACCCAACAAGCCGCCGATCACCTTGGGATCTCCCGCCCAACGTTGGTAAAGCTGTTGGAGCAAGGTGACATCCCTTTCACGAAAGTTGGCAGGCATCGCAGAGTGCTTCTGACTGACCTCGTTGGTTACGAAAAAGATCTAGAGGAACGACGTCGCGAAGGTCTCCGACTGGCGACCCAAGAAGCAGCGAACGACGGCACCTACTTCGACACTCCAACAGACTCGTCCACTCGGTGACCGATTATGTCGTTTCCAGTGGTACTCGATGCCTGTGTGCTGATCCCGATGCCAATCACAGATCTACTCCTTCGCTTAGCAACAGCCAAACAGTTCAGGCCGCTTTGGTCGGATGAAATTTTGGACGAGGTAGAGCGTAACTTGGTAGGGAAGCTCAGCAAGGAGCCATCAAGCGCCCGCAGGCGAGTAGACGCCATGCGGAACTTCTTCCCCGACGCTCTTGTAGAGAACTACGAGAGCTTAGTGCCAGGCATGACCAACGATCTCAAGGACCGGCACGTGCTGGCAGCTGCGGTGCGAGCAGGTGCTGAGCTCATTGTTACTTTCAATGGGAAAGACTTCCCCGCCACCTCGCTCAGGCCTTACGACATTGGGGTTAGATCTCCCGATGACTTCCTCCTCGATCAATTGGACTTAGACACTCCAACGGTGTGCGCGATCGCTCATGAAGTGGTCACAGATATGCGTAATCCGAAGATAACTTGGGGTGAATATCTTCACGGACTATCCCAGGCGGGACTGCCACTGTTCGCCAATGAACTAGCTCAGAAAGCACCTTCGTTCGCAGCCGGTCACGAGGGCGCACCTCAGCGGAGATTTGGTCAATCTCGGACCGTTGACAATTGAGCACGCTCTCGAGCTGGCGGAGGCCATTGCGGAAGACGATCTCTACAAGGTCGGGTTCACCCGGCGCCAAGCAGGACGGGGTACTGCGCAATCACGGTGTACGGCGGGAGGGAAACGTGGGCGACGTCGTCGTCTTTTCGATCATCGACCGCGAGTGGCCCACCGTGCGGCTGGGGCTGAGTGAGAAAGTCCGGTCATTCACCGATTAGGGTCTGACATGCGCGTTCAGTGCATCGTAAGCGACCGCCGAGTAACCACGCCTCCAGCTCCGGAGGCCGCCGCGCTATTGGCGGTAGGTTCGGAGGCATGGTCGGCAGTGTCAGGGAGACAACACATCTCATTCCGGGGGTAGCTGTCTGCCTTCTGGTTGCCGGCGTTTCTTGGCTCGTTTCGGGAGCCATTCCAGGACTCAGTGCCCTCTTGATCGCCATTTTGTTAGGTGCCCTGTGGCGCAATCTGCTGCCGCTCCCGGAGACCTTGAACTCCGGCGTGGACTTCTCCTCCGTGAAGCTGCTGCGCACGGGGATCATCCTTCTGGGCTTCCAATTGTCACTGTCGACCATTCTCGATCTGGGGCCGGGCGTGCTGCTCGTAGTGCTGATGTCCGTGGCCGTGACCTTCGGGGCAACCCTGTGGATCGGCCACTTGATGGGCATCGGCTTGGCTCAGCGGTTGCTGATCGCGTCCGGATTCTCGATCTGCGGTGCAGCTGCCGTGGCGGCCACGGAGGACGCTGCCCGCGCTAGTAAAGAGGAAACGGCCACAGCACTGGCCTTGGTGGTCTTCTTCGGAACCTTGATGATCCCGCTGGTTCCTTTCATGGGGCATCTGCTGGGCTTGCCGGATGAGTCCTTGGGCATGTGGATCGGCGGCTCCACGCACGAGGTGGCCCAGGTCGTGGCGGCGGGTGGCGCCGTCGGCGGAGGTGCGTTGGCTGTTGCCGTGACTGTGAAGTTGGCCCGTGTGCTCATGCTGGCCCCGGTCATCGCTGGCATCACCGTGTACATGAACAGGAGAGGCGAGCAGCGCACCGGCAAGCGCCCACCCTTGGTCCCGCTGTTCGTGGTGGGTTTCGTGATCGCCATGCTGGTCCGCTCAGCCGGGGTTCTCCCAAAAGGAGTTCTCGAGGTCTTACAAGTTGTGCAGACCCTTCTACTGGCTGCCGCCATGTTCGCGTTGGGGCTGGGCGTGCATTTCAAATCTCTACTGAAGGTGGGTGGACGCCCGGTGATCCTGGGGCTGCTCTCCACGTTGGTGATCATGGCAGTGTCGCTGGGTGGGACGTTGGTGTTTCCGCCGGCGTAGCGAACGTGGTCAATTCGAAGCCCATTGCCTCACATGAATCAGATTATGACCGGTTAGACATGAATCACCCTCTGTAGTGTTGCGCATCACACAATGACGGTAAGAATGGACAACGCCGGTTTTCGCGACCGCGCGGCGCCTTTTGATCCTCGCGCCCATGCCGAGCGGTTCTTCTCCAACAGTGATCTACGGAGGCAATATGCCTAGTTCCATCAGTCGACGCTCATTGCTCACGGGCATGACGTCACTGTCCGCACTGGCCGTACTTTCCGGCTGCGCCTCGGGGCCCCGCGCCACCGATCGCTCCGAACAGCTCGTGTGGTCCACCTACAACGTGGGCACGGGCACCTACAACGACCTCGCCGCCGTAGCCAATACGCTGACCGGTAAAACGGGTCGCCAGATCCGACTCATGACCTCTGACACCGGCATTGGCCGCTTAGCTCCACTGATCAACGGCACCGCTCAGTACTCCCGAGCAGGCGACGAGTACTACTACGCCTTTGAAGGTAACGACGAGTTCGCCTCCGAACAGTGGGGACCCCAACCCCTGCGCCAGGTGTGGACACCCCCGGGCAACTACGGCGTGCTGGTTCGCAAGGACAGCGGCATCGAGACTGTGGCCGACCTCAAGGGCAAAAAGTACCCTCGCCTGGTCGCCAGCACGTCCATGAACCGCAAGTTGGAGGCCATCCTCAATTACGGCGGTCTCACCGGGTCGGACGTCGAAATGGTGGACATCTCCTACGGCGGCCAGATCGAGGCGGTCAAGACCGGACAGCTGGACGCCATGTATCAAAACGTGGTGGGCGCCAACGTGGAGGAACTCGCTTCTCAGTACCCGATCCGCTGGCTGGACCTGGGCGGCAACGACCAGTCCCGCTACGAAACCTGGGAAGAGCTCGCCCCCATGGTCATCCCCGGTCGCTTCACGGACGGCGCGGGCATGGCCGACGGCGAGTCCGCCGTCAACATGCAGTACTCCATTCCCTTGACCACGCTGGCGGAGCGCCCCCACGACGAGGTCACTCGCTTGGTCACAGCGATGGACAAGTACTTCGAGGACTACAAGAACTCCACCCCGGACGCCAAGAACTTCGCCTTCGACCAAATCCTGCTGGACCCGATGGTGGTCCCGTTCCACGAGGCCATGGTCGATTTCCTCAAGGAGAAAGGTCGCTGGACCAAAGACCTTCAAACCCGCAACGACGCCCTGCTGGACAGGGAACAACGGATGGCGGAGGCCTGGCCGGACTTCTGGGAGCAGCATAAGAACGACCCCGAGGTGCCCGCCAAGTGGGTCGATTGGAAGCGCGAGAACCTACCCAAGCTCCCCACCATCGATGACCTTCCCAACTCTTCAGATAACGGAGGTGCGGCATGAGCACCGTCCAGCAACCCGCCAAATCCGCCGGTCAGCCATCCGCTCAGTCCGTGGCGCAGGATGTGGATCCGTTCGCCGATACCCACGCGCACGCCGGCGACGCCGTGCTCCATGACCACAACCCTCGCCTGACCCCCTTCTGGCGCGGGGTCATTATCGCGCTGTCCGTCGCCGGCATCCTCCTGACCATGAACCAGGTGTTCTTCTGGAACATCGGTGGTCTGGCAGTCCTGACGAATACGTTCCTGTACCTGCTCATCGCGTGCTTCGTGCCGATCGTTTTCATCGCCACCCCGCTGGTCAAGAAGAAGGAGCCGGCCAAGGGCGCAGAGACTACTGAACGATCTGACGGCGATGGTTCCTCGGCAGCGCGCCCTGGCAAGACCGCCGACGCCGCTCGCGGAGTTCCGTGGTACGACATCCTTCTGATTCTGGTCACCATTGGCACGTGCGGGTACTTCGCTGTGAACGGTGTGAAGATCCAGGAATACGGCTGGCAGTTCATTGCGCCCACTCTGGCCACCGTGCTCAGTTTCGTGTTCTGGATCATCGTGCTGGAGGCTCTGCGTCGCGGGTCCGGCTGGATCGTGACCGTGATTGCTTTCGCGTTCTCGGTGTACCCATTATTCGCCGGTGCCATTCCGCTCTCCTTCCTGCAGGGCATCTCTTACGACCTGCCCACACTGGCCCAGGTTCACACCATGGGCGCGGACAGTGTCCTGGGGCTGCCGCTTCAGACCGCTGGCACCATCCTGGTGGGTTTCTTGCTGTTCGGTACCGTGCTCCAGCACACCGGCGGCGCGGACTTCTTCCACAACCTGTCCATGGCAATCTTCGGCCGCTACCGCGGTGGTTCCGCCAAGGTCTCCGTGGCAAGCTCCGCAGCCATGGGCATGATGAGCGGTTCGGCCGTCTCCAACGTTCTGACCACCGGCCCCATGACCATCCCAGCCATGAAGAAGTCCGGGTTTAGCTCCAAGGTGGCCGGCGCGGTGGAGGCAACAGCCTCCTCCGGTGGTTCCATCACCCCGCCCATCATGGGCACCGCGGCATTCCTGATGGTGTCCTTCGTGGGTGTGCCTTACACCAACATCCTCATCGCCGCGGCGATCCCAGCCCTGCTCTACTACCTGGGCATCTTCTTCCAGATCGACGGCTATGCCGCGCAGCGCGGTCTGCGCGGCACCGCCAAGCACCTATTGCCCCGTGCGGGTGCCTCGCTGATCGCCGGCTGGCCGTACCTGGCCGCACTCGGTCTACTGACCGTCATGCTCTTCGTGGGAGATTCCGAATCCCAGGTCCCCTTCTGGGTAGTCGGTCTGCTGCTGGTCATCGCATTGATCAAGCCCGGCCTGAAGTTCGGTCCCTCGCAGTGGATCGACCTGGGCGTGGACGTGGGCAAGACCCTCGGTCAGATCGTGGCCATCATTGCCGGTGTGGGTCTGATCCTGGGTGGCTTGAGCGCCACCGGTGTGGCCCTGTCACTGTCGCGTGACCTGGTGGCCTTGGTGGGCGACAACGTCATACTGCTCCTCGTGGCCGGCGCAGCAGTGTGTTTCGTGCTCGGTATGGGGTTGACCATCTCCGCCGCGTACGTGTTCCTGGCCATCGTGATGGTCCCAGCGGTGACCGCCCTGGGCGTCGATCCGATCGCCGCACACCTGTTCGTCATCTACTGGGCCTCGGTCTCCTACATCACCCCGCCCGTGGGATTGGCAGCCTTTGCTGCCGCCGGTATCTCCAAGGCCTCGCCAATGGCTACCTGTTTCTCTGCCATGAAACTCGGAGCGGTCAAATACGTGGTGCCGTTCGGCTTCGCCCTCAACCCCGCCCTGGTTGCCCAGGCGCCCCCGGGAGAAGTTGCCCTGGCCTTCGTGTTCAGCTTGATCGCCGTCTATGCACTGGCAGCGGCCATCGGCGGCTGGATGTCCTTCGTGGACCGCCAGGTCCCGATTCCCTTCCGTGTCCTACTGGCAGTGGGCGGATTCATGATGTTCCTGCCCGGTCTCGTAGTGACCTTAATCGGTCTGGCCATCGTGGTCGTCTCTGCGGTGGTGGTTCGCATCATGAAACCTGCACCGGTGATTGACCCGGACACCGGCCAAATAGCCCGCATTCCCCAAGCCGAAGAAAAGGAGCCCGCTCAGTGACTTCTGCTGACAACACCGTGACGGTGGACATCCAGGATGGCATCGCCGTGATCACCATCGACCGCCCCGAGGTACGCAACGCCATCAACGCGACCGTTCTCGGCCAAATTTCCCAGGCCTTGGATGAGCTGGCCGCCAACGACGACGCTCAGATCGTGATCTTCACGGGCGCCGGCGAAAAGGCCTTTGTGGCCGGTGCTGACATCAATGAGCTGGCCGTCCGCAAGCCGAAGGACGGCCTGCGCGCCGCAATGCAGGGTGTCTACGAAAAGGTCGAACAGTTCCACAAGCCGACCATCGCCGCGGTCAACGGTTATGCCTTCGGCGGGGGCCACGAGCTGGCCTTGTCGTGTGACATCAGGATCGCGTCCACCAACGCCCAGTTCGCCCTACCAGAGACCAGCCTGGGCATCATGCCGGCCGCAGGGGGCACTCAGCGCCTGGCGCGATTGGTGGGAGTGGGTAGAGCCACCGAGATGATTCTGACCAGTAGGCGCGTCAAAGCCCAAGAGGCCCTGACCATGGGACTGGTGACGGACGTCGTCGAACCCGAAGAACTCATGTCAAAGGCCAAGGAAACCGCGCAGACGATCCTCTCCAAGGGACCGTTGGCCACTCAGCTGGCCAAGACCGTGGTGCGCCACGGATTCGACGCCGATCACAGCACGGGAATCCTCTTGGAACGCCTGGCGCAGTCGGTGCTGTACAGCAGCGCCGAGAAGGTCGAGGGAACCAACGCGTTCCTGGAAAAGCGCACGCCCGACTACCGAGCTGCCCAGCGAAAGGACGATGAAGCGTGAGCGACAACAGCAATCCCCTGGAGGGCGTCAAGCACGTCACCGTGATCGGTGCCGGTGCCATGGGCTCCCAGATCGCCATGGTGTCCGCGCTGGCCGGATACACCACCGCCCTCGTGGACATCGCCGAGGAGTACGTGGAGCGCGCCAAATCTCAACTTGAATCCCGCATGAATCGCGATGTCGAAAAGGGCCGCCGTTCTCAGGAGGACGTGGCAGCCGCGTTCGATCGGCTCACATTCACCACCGACCGCGATGGGAGCGCCGCCCAGACGGACTTCGTCATCGAGGCGGCAGTGGAGGATCTGGGTATCAAACGTGAACTGTTCACGGAGCTGGACCAGATCTGCCCACCGCACGCGATCCTGGCCACGAACTCGTCCAATATCGTGTCCTCCCGCGTGGCCGATGCGACCGAACGCCCGGACAAGGTCTGCAATTTTCACTTCTTCAACCCTGCCCTGGTCATGGAGTGCGTGGAAGTGGTTCCCAATGAGCACACCTCCGCTGAGACGGTCGAAACGGCGGTGGCCTTGGCCAAGTCTTTCGGCAAGAAGCCCGTGAAGCTCAAGCAGGAGACCCCCGGTTTCGTGGCCAACCGTCTGCTGGGTGCGCTCCGCACCGAGGCGCTCAAGCTTTACGAAGAGGGCATTGCCGACTTCGAGGACATCGATGTCGCCGCGAAGACCGCGCTGCGCCATCCCATGGGCCCGTTTGAATTGATGGACCTGGTGGGTGTGGACGTCGTTTACTTGATCCGTATGGCCGAGTACGAGCAAACCGGAAATCCGGAGAGCCTCCCGCGGCCCGCCATCAAGGAGCTCTATGAGGCCGGCCGCTTCGGACGAAAGTCCGGGCAGGGCTGGTACAGCTACGACTGAGCGTTCTGCTCACCGGTGTGGCGGGCCTCGGCGAACATCGTGCGCGCGATCTGGATCACTGATCGCAATGCAGGGTTGCGGTCCGAGGCCCGCCACACCAATCTGACTTCCAGCGGGCGCTGCTCCTCAGCGAGCGGCAGGAACACCACGCCGTCAGATGACACGTTGTCGCGCACAGAATCCAGACTCACTGCACACCCGATTTCCGCGCCCACCAGCACGACCAGGGTCCAGGAATCCGGGGCGGTCTGCACCACACGTGGCACGAATCCCGCGCTCATTGCCAATGAGTTCAAACGGTTCGAGAGCGCCGATACCGCTCCGCCCGGCAGGGTGACCCACGATTCCTCGGACAGGCTGGCCATACTCACGCGCGGCTGATGAGCCAACCGGTGATTCTTGGGCAGCACCACCATGACCTCTTCTAACGCGAGAATGCAGGAGTTGAGTTCGGCGGGGATGAAATCCCAGCGCCCGATGACCAAATCGAGCGAATCGTCCAGAAGCCGTTCCAGGCCCAGGTGCGAGAACTGCGAACTGTGCAGATCCAGCATGAGGCCGGGCCGTTTGGCCTTCACCTGCCGAGCAAGCTCACCGACCTTGTGATTGATAGACGCCCCAGCAAAGCCCAAGCGCACGCGCCCGGTCTCGCCGCTCACAGCGTCTCTCACGGCCTGCCTAGCTTCTTCAGAAGTTGCCATCAGCCTCGTGGCCGGTTCGACCAGTGCTTTTCCCGCGGGGGTGAGTGCCACGTGACGAGTACTGCGCTCGAAGAGTTCCGCACCCAAGCTTTTCTCGACCTGTTTGATGAGTCTGCTCAGAGGGGGCTGGGCGACCCGCAATCGGGTAGCCGCTCGTCCGAAATGTAGCTCTTCGGCAACCGCGAGGAACGCCTTGGCCTGGTGCACTTCCATCAATTGCCGCCTTTATTGCGTTTCGAGCATCACCGGGGGACGTAATTTATATTAGACAGAGCCTAATAGCGGTGGTTATGTGGTTCAAGACACATTCGATTCCACCCTTAGAGGTCACCTTCATGACGCTGCCAACCACCGAGGCTCCCCGGGGCCCTCTCAGCGGAGTAGTCATTGCTGATTTCACCCGCATTCTCGCGGGACCGTACTGCACCATGCTCCTGGCCGATATGGGCGCCACAGTCATCAAGGTCGAAGGTCCCGGTGGCGACGATTCCCGCCAGTGGATCCCGCCGCACCGTGACGGTGTCAGCACCTATTTCCTGTCCGTGAACCGGAACAAACACTCGGTGGTGCTGGATCTCAAGGACCCGGCAGACCTGGAGACCGCTCATCAGATCGTGGATTCCGCGGACGTTTTCGTTGAGAACTTCAAACCGGGCGGTCTGGAACGCTTCGGGCTCGACGCCGCTTCAGTCGCGGAGCGCTGGCCGCACGTGATCCACGCGAGCATCACAGGGTTCGGGACCGAGGGCGGTCGCACCATGCCGGGCTACGACCTTTTGGTGCAGGGCATGTCAGGATTCATGTCTGTCACCGGTAACCCGGACGGGCCGCCTCAACGTGCAGGCGTAGCCATGTTCGATGTGATCACTGGTTTGCACACCGCCATCGGAATCCTGGGCGCATTACATGAACGTGCACAGTCCGGCCAGGGCCAGCACCTGCAGCTGGACCTTCTGTCCTCCGCCTTGTCCGGGTTGGTCAACCAGACCACCGGCTATGCGGCCTGCGGCAACGTGCCCCAGCGCTTGGGCAATGACCACCCCAGCCTCTACCCCTACGGTCCGTTCCCCACGAGTGACAAGGACTTGATCATCACCGTGGGCAATGACAACCAGTTCGCACGTTTGGTGAAGACCTTGGGTGTGGCCCACCTGGCCGAGGACGAACGCTTTGCCACCATGAAGGGCCGGAACAACCACCGTGACATTCTTCGGCCCATGCTGGTGGAAGCTCTGTCCACCGGGACGGCGGACGAATGGTTCACGAAATTGCAGGCCCAGGGCATTCCGTGCGCGCCCATCCTCAATATCGATGAAGGCGTGCAGTACGCGGAGCGCCTGGGGCTGAACCCAGTGGTAGAGACCGGCTCCGGCGAAGAGGCTGTGCCGACCATCAAGAACCCCATGTCCTTCAGCCGCACACCAGTGGGGTATGACAAAGCACCCCCGGCCTTGGGCGCGGATCAGGCGAGCGTACTCGCTTGGCTCGAGGAGCGCCGTCGTCATGGCTGAAATCAACCAGGCGCAAGGCACCAAGTTTTTGCGTGAGATCGACCTGCGCTGGTCAGACCAGGACGCCAACGGGCACGTCAACAATGCCCGCGCGATCACCCTGGTCGAAGAAGCCCGTGTGCGCGCCGCGCTGCATTGGACGGGAACTTTCCCCAACGGTGAGCGGCCTCGCGTGGTTCGCTCCCTCAACGTGGACTTCTTTCGCCCCATCAATTACGGGCCTGAACTGTGGGCGCACGTGTGGATTTCGCGAATCGGGTCCACGTCCTACACCGTGCACCACGAACTCCACCAGAACGGCAAACCTTGCGTGGTGGCTGAAACCGCGATCGTCCAGCTCAATCCGGACACCCAGAAGCCCGAACCCTTGGACGACCACATGCGTCACGCCCTGGCTGCCGCGCTGATCACTGAACAACCCTGACATTCGAGACCGCGACGGAGCGGTCACCCTCATCCATCTCTTGCTAACGAAAGGCCCACCATGACCGCCATCATCGATCACCCCGACTTCTTCCTCCTGGATCAGGACCTCTCCCCTGAGGACATTGAGCTGCGGGACAAGGTGAGGGCCTTCGGTCAGAAAGAAATCCTGCCCACCATCAACGAGTATTGGGAGCGCGCCGAACACCCGGAACCGGTGTTCGCCAAGCTGCCCGAGCTGGGCATCATCGGCTCCTTCATTCCCGGCTACGGCTGCCCCGGATTCTCGCGTCAGACCGCGGGCATCGTGGCTCGCGAGTTCGGTCGCATTGACGGCTCGTTCAATACGTTCCTGGGCGTGCACTCCAACCTGTGCATGGGCAGCATCTACATGCTCGGCAACGAGGAGCAGCGCAACCGCTGGCTTCCGGTGATGGCCACACTAGAGAAGACGGGCGCCTTCGCTCTGACTGAACCGGACCACGGTTCCGACTCCGTCTCGCTGGAGACCTCCGCCCGCAAGGAAGGTAACCAGTGGGTCATCAACGGCCACAAGCGCTGGATCGGTAACGGCCACGCGGCCGACGTCATCGTTCTCTACGCACGTGACGAGGCCGATGGGCAGGTCAAGGCCTTCGTGGTCGAGAAGCAGGACAACGGCGAGTACCCCGAGGGTTACCGTCCCGAAGTCATCAAGGGCAAGATCGCCAAGCGCGCCATCAACCAAGCGGACATCGTGATCGAGAACCTCAAGGTTCCGGACGAGAACCGCCTGCCGAACTGCAACAGCTTCAAAGACGTCAACCGCGTCCTCAAGGCCACTCGAGGCGGCGCCTCATGGGAAGCCCTGGGCCACGGCATGGCCGCCTTCGAAATCGCTGCGCAATATGCTTTGGACCGCGAACAGTTCGGCGCACCCATCGCCAACTATCAGCTCGTCCAGGAGAAACTCGCCACCATGCTCGCGGACCTCACTGCGATGCAGCTCATGTGCACCCGCATGGCCCACCTGGCGGAGAACGACCAGCTCACGGACGCCATGGCCTCCATGGTCAAGATGTTCACGTCCCGCAAGGCCCTGGACATGTGCCGCACCGCCCGCGACATGCTCGCAGGCAACGGCATCCTCCTGGAAAACCACATCGGCCGCCACCTCACCGACATGGAAGTCGTCTCCACCTACGAGGGCACCGACTCGATGCAGGCACTCATCGTGGGTCGCGAGATCACCGGTATCTCGGCATTCACTCGCAAGCGCAAGTAACCGATAGACACGACCGCTTGAGCCCCGGCACGCACCCCGTGCCGGGGCCCCTTCATGCCGGAGCGCCCTCTCTCAGCCCCACCAAAGCCTCCCGTGGCAAGATATTGCGATGGCCGATCATCCGGATCCGGCCGCGCTCGTCGATTTCCCCCGATAAGGCTGCCCGTTGTCATTCCTTCCCGCGCCCGCGCGTTCCATGCCCCGCCGCTCCGTGATCCGTCCGCTCATGACCGTGGCCATGTTGGGCGTGTGCGTTGGCATCGCGTCCTACATCAGCCTCATGACCATGACGGGTCAGTCCCTGGATGACGAGGCTCTCGCGCAGGCCAAGGCCGATCGCAACGACTTCTTCCCGTGGATCTTCCTGGCCGCGGCCCAGCATCTACCGGAATTGGTATCGATCGCCGCCGCCGTTCTGGCTCTCGTGTGGACCTTCCGGACGCGTCGTTGGATCCCCGCCCTCGCGGGACTGGGCATGATCCTGGGCGCCAATTTCACCACACAGTTCCTCAAGCGTGTGCTCCTGGAAAAGCCCGATTACGGCATTCAGCAGATCGTCCACAATTCATTTCCGTCCGGGCATACGACGGCCACGGCCACGATCCTCGTGGCGCTCCTGCTGGTAGCGCCCCCGCATCTGCGCGCCAAGACCGCCACGTGGGGATGGTTCCTGGCCGCGATCACCGGCATGCTCACCGTCCTGAACGGCTGGCACCGCCCGTCCGACGCCGCCGCCGCCCTTCTCATCGTGGGCGCCTGGGGTGTGCTCGCGGTCCTTGCCATCAGGTTCGCCGACGCCGCCCTGTCCCGTCCCGGAGCTCACCCCAGCGACGTATACCGCCGGGTCAGACAGAAGATGGACGCCCGTCGCGAGAACCTTCAGCAACGGGAGGACCGCGGCGACAGCGCATTCATCCCGCCCGCCGGATCTCACCAGCAACAGCACAACCCCCACCAACCAGGCATCGGACAACCAGGACCCCGGGGAGACGGAAACCCGCGCTTCGGCACCCAAGGCCCCGCGGCGGCGTCGTACTCAAACGCACCATATGTGAACGCCCCGTACCCGCAGGCCCAGCAGCCATACCCGCCCGCGGGATTCCAACAGAACCCGTACGCGCAGTACAACGGACCGGGTCATGGCCATCGTGCGCCGGTGCATCCCCGCCGGGGCACGGTGATCACGCTGCTGGTGCTGGCAATCGGTCTGGCCGTGACCGTGGCGCTGATGCCATCGCCCGCAGTGGCAGGCACGTGGGCGGGGCGGGCGACCGTTATTGCGGGATACCTTGGGATTGCGGCTGCGGCTGCTCTGAGCTGGCGATCTGTGGCGCGCTGGCTGCGGTCTCTATCCTGACGGTGGCCAACCGGTCCAGGAAGACCCGGGCCACCCCCGCCTGATACGGGAGCCGGAACATGGAAGCGGTCACAGTGCCCGCCGAGGTGGGATCGGCCTGTTCCGCGCGCTTGACCGCGAGCGCCATGGTGTCCGCCTGTTGCAGCACGAACGTGTTGGACACCGGGCTGCCGTGGCCGGGCACGAAAACCTTGTAGCGCTCGAGCGTCGCCAGTGAGCGCAACGTTTCCACCCAGCGTTGCGGGTAGGAATCCTCGAAGCTGGGATCCGCACCTTCTTCGACCAGGTCACCGCAGAAGACAATGTCCTCCACGCCCACGCACACGTCGTTGTCGGTGTGACCGAGGCCCAAGAAGAACAGCGTCACGGGCTTGTCGCCCAATTCGATACGCGTGAGCGAGGGGCGGCGACCGTTGCCGGGCAAGGTGTTGGTCGGCAACACGAGCTGGGTATCCAGACCCTCGGCATCTCCCATTTCGGGTTCTTGAGTCCCCACAAAACTGCGCTGGTAGTCGCCGTGCTCCCGCATGGCCACCGCACATGCCTTGTGCGCCCAGAATTCCTCGACACCGGCACGCTGGAACACGGCATTACCCATGTAGTGGTCGTAATGCGCGTGGGTGTTGACCACGGTGAGGGGAAGGTTGGTCACCTCACGAACGGCCGCGAGGATCTCGCGACCCTGGCGCGGTCCCGCACCCGTGTCGATCACCAGGGCACGCTGAGATCCCACGATGAGTCCGGAGTTCAACCTCCAGTTCTCCGTGCCAATCACGTGAACGCCGTCGCGCAGCTCGTGGATGCGTGCCATGCCGAACAGCCTAACCGGACCCGAACCCCTCCACATCCACCCAACGATTGAGGTTACGCAATGCTAGCCTGACCCGCGTGTTCGCCTCCCACCCTGCCTCGCCCTCCCCGAAACCCTCTCCCAACGACGCCGCTCTGCCGCCCGCCGGCCGGTTCGCGCCGTCACCGTCGGGAGACCTTCACCTGGGCAATCTGCGCACCGCGTTGGCCGCGTGGGGATTCGCTCGCGCCACGGGGCGAAAGTTCATCCTGCGGGTTGAAGACTTGGACCGTGTGAAGAAGGGCGCCGCGGAGCGCAATATCGCGGATCTGGCGGCCATCGGTCTGGATTGGGATGGGCCCGTTGATTACCAGGCCCCCCGTATTCCGCAGTTCTCGCGAGAGGTGCAACGTCTCACGGCTGCCGGACTGACCTACGAATGCTTTTGCACGCGCAAGGAGATTCACGCCGCGGCGTCGGCACCGCACGGGATCCCCGGGGCCTATCCCGGTACGTGCCGGGAGCTGAACGAGGAGGCTCGCGAGCGGCGTCGGCAAGAGCGCCCGCCGGCCATCCGACTGCGCGCGGACGTGAGCGAATTCACCGTGCACGACTACTTTGCGGGTGCGTACACGGGCGCGGTGGACGACATGGTGTTGGTGCGCAACGACGGCACCCCCGCCTACAACCTGGCGGTGGTCGTGGACGACGCCCACCAGGGCATCGATCAGGTGGTGCGCGGCGACGACCTCTTGTCCTCCGCGCCGCGGCAGGCGTACCTGGCAGGGCTGTTGGGATACCCCGCGCCCGAGTACGTTCACGTGCCCCTCGTGCTGGGGCCAACGGGTGCGCGGTTGGCTAAACGGGACGGAGCTGTAACACTTGAGGAATTACACGCACTGGGTTACAGCGCGCGCGACGTGTTGCTGTGGCTCGGTGCTTCGCTGGGGGTCAACGACCCCCTCAATACCACGGCTGACTTGCTGAAGGACTGGAACCCCGGGGTCTGGAACACGAACCCCGCCACCTTCACCGAATGGCCTCAGAAACAGGCCTGAAACCACCCCTAAGGGTGAGCGATGACACTTAACAGCTTTGGGTAGCTAAATAACGTCCCATACAGTGGACGCCGTCCAAATTTCTCGCACCGGAAGGTACACCTATGTCCGACCAGGCGTATCAACTCATCGCGATTGTGATCTATTTCTTAGGCATGATCGCGATTGGCCTGTGGGCCAACAGTAAGACAAAGAACCTCGACGATTACATGTTGGGCGGTAGAAACCTCAAGCCCGGCGTGGCCGCACTGTCTGCGGGCGCTTCGGATATGTCCGGCTGGTTGCTCATGGGTCTGCCCGGTGCTGTGTACCTGGCGGGCATGGTTGAAGCCTGGATCGCCATTGGTTTGACCATTGGTGCCTGGCTGAACTGGAAGTTCGTGGCGCCGCGTTTGCGCGGGTACACCGAGGTCTCCAACAACTCGATCACCATCCCGTCCTTCCTGGACAACCGACTCAAGGGCAACACCCGCGTGCTGCGCGTGGTGTCCGGTGTGATCATCCTGGTCTTCTTCACGTTCTACGTCTCCTCCGGCATGGTCGCTGGCGGCGTGTTCTTCATGTCCTCGTTCGGTTCTTCCTACCTGGTCGGCATGCTGCTGATCGCGGGCGTGACCGTGCTCTACACCTTCTTCGGTGGCTTCCTGGGCGCTTCTTACACAGACCTCTTCCAGGGTCTGCTCATGCTGTTGGCCCTGCTCATGGTTCCGATTGTGGGCCTGTTCATGGTGGGCGGTCCCGCCGAAATGGTGGACCGTATCCAGAGCGCCCAGCCGGATGCCCTGTCCCTGCTGGCCGGCGGCACCGCCGTGGGCATCATCTCCGCACTGGCTTGGGGCCTGGGTTACTTCGGTCAGCCGCACATCATTGTGCGTTTCATGGCCCTGCGCAGCCCGGCCGACGCCAAGTCCGGCCGCCGCATCGGTGTGGGCTGGATGATCCTCACCGTGATCGGCGCAATCTCCACCGCCCTGGTGGGTATCGCCTACTTCGGTAACCGCCCGGATCAGGAGCCCACCGACCCCGAGGCCGTGTTCCTGGATCTGTCCCAGATCCTGTTCCACCCCGCCCTGGCCGGCCTGGTGCTGGCCGCCGTGCTGGCCGCCATCATGTCCACCGTGTCTTCGCAGCTGATTGTTTCCTCCTCCGCGTTGGTCGAGGACCTGTACAACCTGGCCTCCAAGAAGACCCCTTCTCCCAAGGCACAGGTGTGGATGGGCCGCGCCGGCGTGCTGTTGGTGGCCATCGTCGCTGCCGCTCTCGCGTGGG
Organism: Kocuria sp. CPCC 205235; assembly: GCF_040980905.1. Classification (NCBI taxonomy): domain Bacteria; kingdom Bacillati; phylum Actinomycetota; class Actinomycetes; order Micrococcales; family Micrococcaceae; genus Kocuria; species Kocuria sp. CPCC 205235. Next base: position 71,967 of record NZ_JAVKPR010000007.1, on the reverse strand, counting down.
AACAGAACGCCACCATCCTGGAGCTCGTGAGCTTCGCGTGGGCCGGCTTCGGTTCCGCGTTCGGCCCCGTGGTCGTCTTGAGCCTCTTCTGGCGCAAGCTCACCAACACCGGCGCGATCACCGCGATGATCGTGGGCGCCGTGACCGTGTTCGTGTGGCAGTACACCCCGTGGAGCGAACTCTACGAGATCATCCCCGGTTTCTTCCTGGGCATGTTCGCCGCGATCGTCGGTTCCTTGGCCACGTACAAGCGTGATCCTGAGATCGAGGCCGAGTTCGACGAGGCCGTGCGCCTGGCCAACTCCCCTCACCAGGCACCCACGGAAGCCGCTACGTCCACCCGCGTCGAGTCCGACGTCGCCACCGGTCGCCGCTAAGTTCCACCCGTTGTCGGGGCTCCTTCCCCGCCGATGAAGCAAGGGGTCCGCTCACCACACGGTGAGCGGGCCCCTTGCTTTATGCCCCGATCACAGAGTTAATGCAGTCATGCTGATCAATCCGCTCTACCAACCCGTGGCCGGTCATGACTTCGCCGATCTCATTGCCGACTACCCTCTGGGGATCATTGTGGGTTCCGAGCTGGTGGCCACACATATGCCGATGCTGGCGGTTCGGGAGCCCGATGGTTCCGTGGTCGTCGAAAGCCACATCCCCTTGGCAGATCCGTTGCACACGGTTCTGGCCGCGGGCCGGGAGGTGTTGTTGATCTTCCCCGGGCCCTCCGCATACATCAGCCCGGACTGGTATACCCACGCCGGATTACCCACCTACGATTTCGAGCCCGTCCATATTCGCGGCCAAGCCACCATGATGGACCAGCCCGCGCTGGAGGATCATCTGCGGCGGCTCATCGACCATCATGAGAACCGAGTGCGCCCGCGCCAGGAGGGGCCCGATACCGCGGCGCCCGGCAGTTCCTCCGGGCCGTGGCGGATGAACGACAGCGCGGAGGATTCAATGCATCGGCTTCTCAGAGTCATCGCGGGTTTCCGGCTGCGTCCCCGGTCCGTGGAGTTCAAGTCGAAGATCGGCCAGAACCGGCCCGCGGACGAGGTTCCGATCACCGCGCAGCACCTGTCCCTCATGCGGCACCCGGATGCGCGATACCTTGCCGATCTCATGAAACGCGTGACCGTGCCCCGTGACGATACGGACCCACCCACCGACGGGTGAGCGGGTCCTTCCGTGCCCCTTCTATCCCGTGACCTTTCGAGAACGACGGCGCTCGCGGCGTCGTCGTCCATCACGCGCCTTGGTCGGGTGGCCGGGGAACACACCGAGGCGTGGTCCGCTAAGTAGGCTCAGAAGCCGAGCGAGGCGAGGGCCTTGCGCATGGCCTGGGCCGAATCGCGCAGCTGCTGTTCCTCGTGCTCACCCATGGGGATCGCGAGCGGTTGCTCCACACCGCGGCGGCCCACGATGGACGGGACGGACAGCGCAAGCCCGCTGATGCCGTGGAAGTCGTCCAGGATCGAGGAGACAGGCAGTACTGAGCGCAGATCACGCAAGATGGCCTCGGCAATGCGGATGCCGGACAGACCAATCGCGTAGTTGGTGGCGCCCTTGCCCTCGATCACCTTGTAGGCCGCGTTGACCACCTGATCGGTCATCTCCGCCAGGCGCTGCTCGGTGAAGGGTTTGCGGCCGTCGATCTCCCAATCCCGCAGCGGCACCTGACCGATCGAAGCGGAGGACCACACCGGGAACTCGGAATCGCCGTGCTCTCCGATGATGTATGCGTGCACGCTGGTGGTGTTCACGCGGGCCTCGTTGGCGATCATCCAACGCAGGCGGGAGGTGTCCAGCACGGTGCCGGAGCTCAGGACCTGGCGGTACGGCAGCCCCGTGATCTTCTGAGCGACCACGGTGAGCACGTCGCACGGGTTGGTCACGAGCACGCAGATCGCGTTGGGCGCGTGCTCCAGGAGCTGCGGCATGAGCGTCTTGAGGATCTCGGTATTGGCACCGGCCAGGTCCAGGCGAGTCTGGCCGGGCTTCTGCTTGGCGCCGGCGGTGATCAGGATGACGTCCGAGTCCTTGAGCACGGCCACGTCATCCGAGCCCTCCACGCGGGTGTCGGAAGCGAACATCTGGCCGTGGGAGAGGTCCAGGGCCTCGGCTTCAACCTTGGCGGTGTTGAGGTCGTACAGGGCAATATCGGTCGCGGTGCCGCGGATCATGGCCGCGTACGCCAGCGAGGTTCCCACCGACCCCGCTCCCACAATGCCGATCTTGGTTCTACGGACGGTGGCTTCGGTGCTGGTGGTCATGGAAACTCCCCGGTTACGGCAGATACGTCCCGCAGGCTCACGTGGTGTCTGAGCTGCAGTGGGTCATGTGGTCTTGCCACAGTCCATTGTGACGTATCCGCCGCACCGGGGATAGTTCGTGTGACGAGGTCAACCACCTCGTGTTTCTCGGCGCGTTATTGGCCGAGCGCTCGGTGACTAGCAGTGATAGGTATCGGTGGGAGCCTCGAAGTGCACGTCATAGCCCTCCGGGATGCTCATGCCGAACGAGGTGGCCAAGCCCAACACCTTACGGGCACGAGCCAGACGGGGTAGGTCGGAGCCGTTGCGGATCTGACCGCCGTCGGCCTCGAACTCCTGTAGGAAGTCGGTGGCCCAGGACAGCTCGTTCAGGCTCGGGGACAGGCCTTCGTTGACCGTGGCGGTCTGCTCCGGCATGAGGCACAGCTTGCCGGTCATGCCGAATTCGGAGGTCACACCGGTGGCCTCCGCGAGCTTGGCACCGAGTGCGCCCACGGCCGGTCCGTCGATCGGGCCGGGCAGATTGGCCGCACGCGAGGCAATGGTGAACTGCGAACGGGTATAGGCCAACACCATGGGACTCTCGCCAAAACCGGTGTCACGGCGGTAGTCGCCGATGCCGAACGCCAGGCGGTAGGTGGAGCGCGCCGTGGCAATGTCCTGCAGGTTCTGCACGCCACGGGCTGTTTCCACGAGTGCAACGATGCGGGTTCCCCGCAGCATCTCCGCGGTGCGAGTCACGTGTTCGGGGGATTCGGTCATGGCCAACATGACGCCTTCCAGCCCGGGAGCTTCGCGCAGGGCGCGGAGGTCTTCCTCCCACCATGCGGTGCCGAAACCGTTGATGCGGACCCACCCGTGGTTGAGTTCGTGGCGTTCGTTGCGCGAGGACAGCCACTCGATCACGTTCTGACGGGCTGCGGCTTTGTCCGCCGGTGCCACCGAGTCCTCGACATCGAGGACCACGACATCCGCTGCGCTGTTCGCCGCCACGTCGAAGCGCGCGGGCTGCGCACCGTTGACGAGCAGCCACGAACGGGCCAGCTCCGGACCAACCTTGGGATTCTCAGTGGTCGTAATGGTCATTTCGATGGTTTCTGACAGGGTGGTGGACATGATTCACTTCTCGATCTGTGTCTAAGAACGGACACGCTTCCGCAGCTGCTGTGCGGTGAAAGCGCGGGTCAGCCGAGCGCCTGAACCAACCTGAGAGATGAAGCGGTCGGAGCGGGTCAGCTGCCAGTAGAGAGCCCCAGGACAAGCGGCACCAGTTCAGTGCTTTGATGACCTACGCGTGAGAGATGGCACGCCGGGCAAAAGCGGTAGGGCTACCGTAACCAAGATCACATCAAGACTCAACTTGGGCGGTTTCGCGGGACCATTGCACGCTGATCGACGTAAAAACCCACCCCCAGGGCCGCTGCAAACTGATCGACAGTAAAGCCAGAATCCTCGACGTTGCGGGTCGTACGGTCGATCAGACGGCAGGTACGCGGCTTTTCCCTCGTGCGAGCCTGCCGATGGAGCCCAGCATGTCCCGCCGGACCAGGCCGCTGAATCCTCGGATGAGAGCCCAGTACAGCGAGAACTTCAATCGGGCACTGCGGTCCGTGGGTTCACACTGTGTGGTGGTTTCAAGCAACGTCCGATCATCCCCCAGCTCGGTCAGTGTCCAGTCCATCCCGTACTTGAGCCATCCGGGGGCCGAAAACTGTCGGCACTCGGCCAATGATGAGACGGGGACTGATGCAGGTACAGGGCTCCACGGCTTACCCACCATCACCACAGTGAACCGGCGTGGTGCTGATTCCTCACTCGCGCCGTTGAGCATGAACATCTCCAGGCAGCCGGCGTGCATAAGTCCGGCAATCCCAAATCCGCGAGCCAACAGGAGTGGCCTGGCGGCAGTGAGGTCCAGCCACCGAAGGTCATGTAGCTCGACCCACACATTGTCAACCGACGAATCGATGACCGCGCAGTGATACTCGCGAAATGCGGCATTGGATAGGGTTCGACTGAGTGGAGAGCTGGGCTCGATCCCCATTTTAGAATTCATATTTTAAAACTAGACCTGAGGTGCACGCGTGGCAAGACCTTCCAAGTTCACAACGGAGGACATTCTTGACGCTGCCGCGCGCGCGGTGGCCCACCGTGGCCGGGATGTCGCCCTCGTGCAGATTGCCAGCGAGCTGGGCGGACCTACCGGTTCGCTGTATCACCGCTTCCCGTCCCGTGACGTTCTGCTGGTGAATCTGTGGATCCGATCCATCCGCCGCTTCCATCAGGGGTTCCTGGCAGCAGCAGCCGGCGAGGATCCCGCCCAGGCCGCGATCGACTGTGCCGTGCATATTCCTGTGTTCTGCCGACAGCACCCGCATGACGCAGCTGCCATGACTCTCTATCGACAGCACGAACTGGTCACCCACGGACCCGAGGAACTCCGAGATGACGTGTCTCGGATCAACCACCCGGTTATAGCTGCCCTGAAAGAGCTCGCCGTTCGCAGATATGGCACGTCAGATGAGTTCCATCAAACTCTGATGCTCACGGCCTGCGAAGAGAGCCCCTACGGTTTGGTCCGCCCATACATCGCTTCCAGCCAAACCATTCCGGATTGGATGGACGACGCCGTTCGGGCCTCTTCCCAAGCAATCCTCGCGTTGGGCGACCGCTAGCGAATTCATGTCCTTGTCGGCCGACCTTCACCCACCACTTCGCTTCTTGGTTCGAGCCGTGGCCACCGCGTTCCAGGGGTCTTCGGGCCAGGGATGCTTCGGGTAGCGGCCGCGCATTTCGGAGCGAACCTGCTGGTACGGGCCGGACCAGAACGACTTCAAATCGTCGGTGATCGCCAACGGCCGCCGCGCTGGAGACAACAGATGGAACTGCACGGGCACCCGACCGTCCACCAATCGCGGCGTGTCTGCCCAACCGAAGCATTCTTGTAATTTCACGGCCACCACGGGAGGCTGCTCGGGTTCGTCCAGCGAATAGACCTTCGGATAGTCGATCCGCGCCGTGTTCCCACTCGGCACCGCCAACCGTTGCGGCACTAACTCCTCCAGCCGGCTGGCTTCCGGCCACGGCAAGAGCCTGCGGAGCGCATCAGCCACTTTGATCGACCGCAGCGACGCTCCTCGAGCGATTTCTTGTAATTCCACGCTCAGCCATTCGTCGAGCCGGTCGAGCAGTGCCGAATCATCCATGGCCGGCCACGGATCACCCAGTTGCCGGTGCAACAAGGCGAGGCGCGCGCGGAGTGAGCGAGGGGCGTCGTCCCAGGGCAGTAGTTCCAGGCCCTGACTGTGCAGTGCGCTCCGCACGGCGGGCAGTGCGGTTGTGGGATCGGCAGCGACCGGCGTGGACGAAAGCTCGATTGCTCCGATGGCTCGCACTCGGCGCGCTCGAACTTTGCCGTTCTCGAAAGTTCCGCGGGTCTCCTCGGTGGCCAACAACCCCGCAATGAGCAACGCCGTGGGCTCATCCAGTGGCGCGGCCGCACGAATCACCGCTCCGGTGCCCGCCGCTACTTTCCCTGCGGCGCGGCTGAGCTCCGCGACAGCGAGCCACTCGTGCTGTCGCAGCGGGCTCCCCGGCTCGAGCCCCGCGCGAGTTCCCGATGCCAGCAGCCACTGCTCTCCTGCCTTGTCCATCCGCTTGGCGATCCACTCGGGTTTCCCCAGGCCGACGACGGCGCCCTCCCGCACATCGCGAGCCACCTCGCCGTGCGAGCTGCCCTCCACAGGAGCACTACTCACAGCACTAGCGCGTACAGCGCCCGCTTCAGCCACGGAACTGTGGTCCCCAGAGATCCGTTCCAACCGGGACACTTCCCGCTTCCACCGTGCGGACTCCGCTCCCCCGCCGGAACGCAACCGCCTCACGAACGCGGGAATGTCTGCCCCCGGAATGCGAGCGCCGTCGGCGATTGCGGCGATAACCTCCGCAGCGGCACGCCGCCCGACCAGAGCCGAACCGTCCAGCAAGGCCCGCCCCCATCGGGGCTCCACAGGCATGTCCACCAAGACGCGACCGAGGTCAGTAGTGCGGCCGTGCTCATCGATGGCACCCAGCCGGATGAGCTCGGCTTCGGCGTCCGCGCGAGCACGTGGTGGCAACGGATCCGGCAATCGCAGTCCATCACCGCCCGGTGCGCCCCACACCGCGAGCGCCAGGCAAGCAAACGTGAGGTCGGCGGTGCGCACCTCGGGAACGGTGTGCGCCGGCATAGCGCCCCAGGTGGCGTCGTCGTAGCAGCGGACCACGGTGCCGGGCCCCTGGCGAGCGGCACGACCGGCCCGCTGCTCGGCCGAGGCCTTCGATGCCGAGACCGTCACCAACCCCGAGATCCCGCGCCCCGCGTCGCGCCGCGGCTGGCGCGCCAGGCCTGAGTCGACCACCAGCCGTACCCCGTTGACCGTCAGCGACGATTCCGCAAGCGATGTGGTGACCACGATTCGCGGCGGATCCCCCGGTTGGCGCCCAGCGACCGCTCGGTCCTGCTCCCGGGGCGAGAGCTGACCGTGCAGTTCCAAAATTTCGGCGTCGGACAGCCTGTGGAGTTCGGATGCCACGCGCGAGACTTCGCGCGCGCCAGGCACGAACACGAGGGCGTCCGAGCCGTCATGGACTTTGAGAGCCTTCGAATGGGCCTCCGCAGCCTTGCGAGCCACGTGCGACAGGAACGCGGGAGTCACCCCGCGATCGTCCAGGCGTTGCGGCCCCGGGGCCCATTCAAGGTTCAGCGGATACAACGCGGACGGGCAATCGACGACCGGCGCGGGTTCATCTGCGCCCAGTAATTCGGCAAAACGGGCGGCATCCACGGTCGCGGACATCGCCACCACGGTCAGGTCATCGCGCAGTTCTCGCAGTTCCGCGAGCATGCCCACCAATAGATCGGATTCCACACCTCGCTCGTGCACTTCGTCCAGAACCACCGCCGCTGTACCCGGCAGGTCCGGATCTCTCAGCAGGCGCCGCAGCATGATCCCGGGGGTCACGAACTCGATGCGCGTGCTCGGTTTCGTGGTGCTTTCACCACGAACACTCCAGCCGACGACGTCGCCCGGTTGCGTTCTCGTCAGCGCAGCCAATCGGCGGGCCGCCGCTCGGGCGGCTACCCTGCGCGGCTGCACCACCACAACGCGACCAATGGGCTGGGAGGCGGGAGCGTCGTCGGCAAGAGCGTTGGCGATCACCGGCGGAACCAAGGTGGTCTTACCCGTCCCCGGAGGTGCCTGAACCACCGCGACACGCTGCTGGAGCGCACTCTCCAGATCGGACACGGACTCCGCGAAAGGTAGGCCGTGACCAATCCGTTCCAGGTCAAAGGGGGCGGCACTCATGGTTTCAAGTATTGCCGAGACCTCGGACACGGTTGTTACGGTGGAAACCCCGAAAAGGAGGAACGGATGGATTCCACCGCAAGACTCGGCCGTGTATTGGGCGTTGCGGCGATCATTGTTGGGGCCGGAATCATCCTGATGATGCTGCTGACCGGGGCAGGAAACCTAGCGACTGGATTCTTAAGCCTCACGACCATGGTTACCGGCGCATGCGCGGTTGTCATGGCCAATCGACGAGGCGCCCAGGAGGCCGCGACGTCCAGGAGTTCTGATGGCGAGCTCCGTTAGAAATGCCTCCGTGGACCGAGATTCGCGGTCGTTCCATGATCTACCGTCGGGTGGGATGGATCTCTCCCCGTGGCGGCAGTTCACCACGGCCGTTCGGCTGTTTTATCGGAACTATTTTCGGACCAGGGGGCGAGCCACTCGGGCTGAGTTTTGGTGGCTGGTTCTGTTTCAGGCACTCGTTGCTGGTGCCTGGACTTTGGCTGGCCGTCTGCTGTCAATCGGTGGGCCGCATTTCGTTACCAATGACACCCCGGAACTTCTCACGCAAACGATGATGTTCGTCGGAATGTTCCCGTTCGCATGGCAATTGGTGAACCTCATTCCAAGCATCACGTTGCTCGCTCGCAGGTTCCACGACACTGATTCCAGCGCCGTTTTGCTCTTCACCCTGATCATCCCGATCGCGGGCCTGGTCATCGTTCTTATCTATGCGCTGACCGCGTCCAACCCTCGGGGAGTCCGCTACGACCCACCGGGTGCCACGGCAGCTCGCCCTCCCGCCTAAAGTGGTACCCATGACCAACGCGCAGCTTCCCGAGCAGGTATCCGAGATCTTCGACCCCCAGCAGTGGCGTCAGGTGCAGGGCTTCGAGGACCTGCAGGACATCACGTACCACCGCGGCGTCGAACGAGACGACAACGGTGAAGTGGTCAAGGATCTGCCGTGGGTGCGTATCGCGTTCGATCGTCCCGAGGTCCGCAATGCCTTCCGCCCGGGCACCGTGGACGAGCTCTACCGCACCCTCGATCACGCCCGTATGTCCTCGGACGTAGGCGCGGTCATCCTGACGGGCAACGGCCCCTCCGCCAAGGACGGCGGCTGGGCCTTCTGCTCCGGCGGCGATCAGCGCATCCGCGGCCGCGACGGATACCACTACGCAGAGGGTGAGACCGCGGACTCCATCGACCCCGCTCGCGCCGGCCGACTGCACATCCTGGAAGTGCAGCGCCTGATCCGCACCATGCCCAAAGTGGTGATCGCGGCAGTGTCCGGCTGGGCGGCCGGTGGCGGTCACTCGCTGCACGTGGTGTGCGACTTGACCATTGCTTCGGCCGAGCAAGGCAAGTTCAAACAGACCGACGCCACCGTCGGTTCCTTCGATGCCGGTTACGGTTCCGCGCTGCTCTCGCGCCAGGTGGGCCAGAAGTTCGCTCGCGAGATCTTCTTCCTGGCCGATGAATATTCCGCCGAAGACATGTTCCGCATGGGCGCCGTCAACAAGGTGGTCCCCCACTCCGATCTCGAAACCTCCGCGCTGGAATGGGCTCGCAAGATCACCGCCCAGTCCCCGCAGGCCGTGCGCATGCTCAAGTACGCGTTCAACCTCCCGGACGACGGCATGGTGGGCCAGCAGGTCTTCGCCGGCGAAGCCACGCGCATGGGTTACATGACCGACGAGGCCGTCGAAGGCCGCGACGCGTTCCTGCAGAAGCGCGACCCGGACTGGTCCGCGTTCCCCTACTACTTTTGATGCTTGAGCTTCCCGGAGAGCCACTGCCCGTACCCAGTACGGCGGACCTGCCGACGGACACGGTCATCTTCGACGGTCCGGTGGCGGGCGATCCACTGGGTCTCCTCGGGCCGCTGAAGCAGGCGCTGTCCCGCCCCGGACCGGCGGTGGTCGTTTCCACCTCCGGCTCCACGGGCCGCCCCAAGAAAACGGTCTTGACCACCGAGGCGCTCACGGCATCGGGCCGCGCCACCGAACGCGCCACGTCCGGCCCCGGTCAGTGGCTCCTGTGTCTCCCTTCCCACTACGTCGCGGGCGTTCAGGTGCTCGCCCGGTCCGTACTCGCGGGCACCACGCCCGTTGTCATGGGTCCCGGGCCGTTCACACCGGACGGTTTCGCGCGGGCCGCGGCGGGCATGAGTCATGAGACGCGCTACGTGTCCGTGGTCCCCACCCAGCTGCAACGCATCCTAGATCCCGCCGACGCCGCTCCCCACCCGGAAGCCGTGGCCGCCCTCGCACGATTCGACGCGATTCTCGTGGGAGGCTCCGCACTCTCGCCCACCCTCGCCCAGCTAGCCGACAGCGCAGGCCTCGCCTTGGTCAGCACGTACGGCATGTCCGAAACGTGTGGCGGTTGCGTCTACAACGGCCGGCCCCTGGATGCCGTCGAGATTCGCACCGTCCCCGACGACGCCGCTCTCGACCTCTCGCACTTCACTTCCCCGCCTAGCCACGGGCCGAAAGAAGGGCGCATCTGGCTGGGCGGCGACGTCGTTGCCGGAGGCTATCTGGAGGACCCCCGGCAGACCGGCGAGCACTTCCGCGTGATCGACGGACGGCGCTGGTACCGCACGGATGACCTGGGGCGAACCAACGAGGACGGATCGTTGAGCGTGCTGGGTCGCACGGACGACGTGATCAACACGGGCGGCATCAAAGTCTCCGCAGGAGTCGTGACCGCCACCCTGGCCTCGCACCCGGGAGTGCGGCAGGCGCTCGTGGTGCCGGTTCCGGACGCCGAGTGGGGCCAGGCCGTCGCAGCGCTGGTGGTACCCCGCGAGGGTGCACTCTCTGACGAGCTACGTGCAGAACTTCGTGATCTGATCCGTGTACAGCACGGTTCCGCCGCAGTTCCCAAGCACTGGCGCGAAGTCAGTGAAATCCCCATGCTCGCCACGGGCAAACCGGATCGACAGGCCGCAACCCGGATCTTCCGCTAGCTGGGCTTTCAATAAACTTTCCAACGCATGAGACAATAACGCGGTTCAATTCACCAGTTTTCGGAGGTATGTCCGTGGCCACGCCAGCACAGTGGGTAGAGGGCGCACGTCTCAGAACCCTGCCCATGGCCGCTGCTCCCGTGATCGCCGGTACCGCCGCTGCCCAGCAGATGCACGCGGTGCACCTGGGTCACGCCGGGCTGGCGCTGCTCGTGGCGCTGTTCCTCCAGATCGGCGTGAACTACGCCAACGACTATTCGGACGGCGTGCGCGGCACCGACGACGAGCGAGTGGGTCCCCTGCGACTCACCGGCTCCGGAGCGGCGAAGCCCTCGCATGTGAAGCGCGCGGCGTTCTTGTGCTTCGGGCTCGCGGCGCTGGCTGGTGCGGCACTCGTCGTGGTCTCCCAGCAGTGGTGGTTCGCGATCGTGGGTGTCGCCGCCGTCTTCGCCGCGTGGGGTTACACCGGCGGCAAGAAACCCTACGGCTACCTGGGCCTGGGTGACATCTTCGTGTTCATCTTCTTCGGCCCCGTGGCCACGCTGGGCACCACGCTCACGCAGGCCGGTCGGTTGAACCTCGATGCCTGGATCATGGCAATCTCCACGGGCTTGTTCGCGTGTGCCCTGTTGATGGCCAACAATGTGCGCGATATCCCGGGTGACCGGGAGGTAGGCAAGAAGACCCTGGCAGTGCGCCTGGGTGATTCCACGGCGCGTTTGACGTTCGCCGCGGAGATGGCCGTGGGTATGTTGCTGCCGCTGCTGTTGGTGCCCTACAACCCGTGGGTGCTGCTCGTCTACGCGATGACCCCGTTGGCATTGGCCGCGAGTATCACGGTCCTCAAGAGCAAGGAACGCCGGGCGTTGATCCCGGTGCTCAAACAGTGTGGGCTGGTCAACCTCGGATTCACGGTGCTGTACGCACTGGCCGTGTTGGTCTACCAGTACGTCTAGGGTCTGCGAGCTAGGTCCAACGAGCACGGCCCGACAAGTATGTTCAGGGCTGGCTTACGACCTCGCCTAGGACTCAGAGACTCAGATGTCCTTGCGGGCCTGCTGATCCGTGTAGGAATCCTCGACCTCCTGGTCCTCCATGGCCACCCGGTTCTTGGGCCTGGGAGAGCGGTCGATCCAGCGGTGGAAGTCCTGGCTGGCTGCCAAGTGCAGCTTGGGGAAGAAGATGTAGCAGATCGCGAACGCAGCCACCACGGCCGCGATGCCGGACAGGATCAGTCCCGCACCCACGTACATGGAGATCACGAACACTACGATCAGGATGCCCAACCGCAGCAGGGAGTACTTGAGGAAATTCACGCGGCCCAGTCTACTGGCATGCCCTGGATGCCCGCCCCATGCCGTTCACGTGATTCATCCGGCCCGTTGACCCGTCCCACACCGCATGTGGGGCCATGCTTCGCTCCGGCACCCGATCGTCATCGCAACTTGTCACCGTCAGATACGCCCATGACTTAACGCTCAGACACCGATGCGCAAGTGATCAGCATGCTCCCCTAGGATTGTGGCCATGGGCAGAGCGATACTCATTATCGGAGCAGGCGCCCTCGCCGTGGGTGTGATCATTTATTCACTCATCGAATGCGCCCAAACAGAGAAGTACAAGGTCAGGTCCATCCCCAAGGGTGCGTGGATCCTGTTGATCCTGTTGCTGCCCATCATTGGCGCGGTCCTGTGGTTATTCTTCGGCCGCCCCAAAAAAGCGGACCCGACCACTCAACCGCAGCGCGGTCGCGGCCCCGACGATGACCCGCAGTTCCTGCGGAACTTGGAAGAGCGGCGTCGTCAACAAGAGCACGAGCGCAGGCTCCAGGAATGGGAGAACGAGCTCAAACGCACGGGACGTCCCCCGGGAGAGAAACCCCAGCCGCTGGACCCGGACGATCCCCGTCTGAGCGAAGAAGTCCTGAAAGACGCCGACGGCGCCCCCGAGCCTGACGCCCCGGGCCAGAAAAACCCCGGCACCGACTCCCCCAAGGACGGCGGCAGCACCGCAGCCGGCACTGGCACTGGCACTGACGATCCGCAAGATCCGGACAACGGTCCGGAACCGGACGCCGCACCCGGCCCCCGCGCCTAGCCCCCTGCAGAGGCAAGCAAACCCGCGGTGGCCCAGAACTCATAAGGAAGCCCCGTACCTCTCGAGAGGTACGGGGCTTCCTTCGATTTGTGGTTAGCTATGCCCGATTTTCACCACGGAATCGGTACTAGGGAACCCTAAATCACGCGCTTACAGACCCGAGTACGAGTGCAAACCCGGGAAGTACACGTTGACCACGGTGAAGTTGAAGACCACGCAGAGGTAGCCGACGATCGACAGCCACGCGGAACGGTTGCCGTTCCAGCCGCGGGTTACGCGGGCGTGCATGTAAGCGGCGTAGACGGTCCAGATCACGAAGGTCCAGACCTCCTTGGTGTCCCAGCCCCAGAAGCGGCCCCAGGCCTGGTCGGCCCAGATGGCACCGGCGGCCAGGGTGAAAGTCCAGAACACGAAGCCCACGGAATTGAGGCGGAACGCGAAGTTCTCCAGGGTGGTCGAATTGGGTACAACGCGCAGGAAGCCCAGCTTGGTCTCCTCGCCCGCGGCCAGGTTCTTCTCCCGGCGGGACTGCAGCAACTGCAGCACGGCCATGGCGAACGTGATGGTGAACAGGCCGGAGGCCGCCACGGCGATGGAGACGTGGATGATCAGCCAGTAGGACTGCAGCGCCGGGGGCAGCGGCGACACCGGGGTGGGGAACGCGATGGTGGCCGCGCACAGCATGAGCAGCACCAAGCCGGTGACCATGGGACCCACGAAACGCAGATCCTTGAAGATCAGCGTGATCAGGTAGACACCGGCCACCACGAGTGCACCCGTGGAGCAGAACTCGTACATGTTGGCCCAGGGCACACGGTCCGCGGCAATGCCACGAGCGACCACGGCAAAGGTGTGCAGCAGGAACGCGATGGCCATGACCACCACGGCGGCACGGGCGGCAGGGCGGCTGATGGAGTCCTTGTAATTGAGGGCCTCGAACTCGTCGGCACCCTTGGAGCGCGCGTCCGCAGTGGTGCGGAATTCGCCGGCCACGGGACCGCGACCAGAGGTGCCGTGGCCAGCGGCACTGTTGCGAGCGCCGTCGTCACCCGCGGTGGAGCCTGAGGAGGTCGCCGAGGCGCTCACGGAACCGCCGCGCGAACCGGCGCCCACGAGCTCCCGGGAGTCCTCGCGACTGCCCGCGCCGTGACGCTCGGCCTCACGCTGAGCCTTGCCGATGGCCTTGGAGTGCGAGGCCATGTCCCACACGAAGGCCACGAACGCGACCAAGTAGGTGAAGGCCGCCAGGAGCATGAACCACTCGCTCCAGACACCTAACGTTTCGTTGATATTGCTACCCATAAATCACTCACGCCTTATCTGACGAGTTGAGGGGGAAGTCGCGCACACCGCGGTCTTCCCACAGCGAGGTCCACAAACTTGTCAGCTTTTCCGCTTCCGCGCCCAGGCGGTGATCCTCACCGCGAGCCAACAGTCCGTATTCCAGAACAGTACACTGCACGCCATTGTGGTCCTGGCCCACATACGCGCGCACCCACGCCCTGCGACGGGCGATGAACAGGGACATGATCAGTCCCACGAAAGCGGCCACGAACGAGATGAACGCGGGGATGCGTCCGGGGTCGTTGTGGATGTCCAATCCCACATACCGCTTGACGTCCACGAACTCAATGGTGCCCTTGCCGTCCGGCAATTCCGCCGAGCGGTTGGCGCCGTCCAAGGTGATGGCGCCGTTGTCGGACATCATCGAATTCATCTCGGTCAGCGAATCCACGTCCAGCACGTAGACGTTCTGGGATTCACCGTTGTCCAGGCCCAAGTCACCGAAGTACGAAGACATGATCAGCACCGGATTGCTCAGTCCCGGGTCCACGGAGCGGGGCATCGAGCCCTCGTCCATGACCGCGGTGGGCAGCAACAGGCCCACGAAGCCGAGCTGGTCCGGGGCGGCGTCGGGCACCTTGAGCACGAGCGAGGACGTGTAGACGGAGTCGGTGGGGATGGTCACCACGGGGCCCTCGTAGGCCAGATTTCCTTGGCCGTCCGTCACTCGGATCACCGGTGCGTAGCCGTTGCCCACAAGGTACAGCTTGGTGCCGCCCACGTTGAGGGGCTCGTTGACCTTGAGCTTCTCGCTCTTCTCCTCCGCGCCGGGTTCTTCGGTCACGGTCACGTCCGCCTCGAAGTCCGTGGGGGCTCCGTACTGCGCGGGGTCCGTGGTGTCGCGGTGGAAATCGGCCTGGAAATTGTCCAAGCGCACGGAGAACGGGTTGAGCCAGTCCGCGCTGAAGTTGGTACCCGGGGTGAACGAGTCGTAGGCGACCAGCGTGTTCACAAAGGATTCGTCCTCGATGATGATCTTCTGACCCTTGTAACCGAACAGCGAACCAATGGCCACGGAGATCAGCACACCCAGCAGCGCCACGTGGAAGAGGATGTTGCCCACTTCCTTCCACATGCCGCGCTCGGCACCCACGGACGGCGTCTCGCCGTCCAGATCGCGGGCCTCTACGCGGTAGCCGCGCTTCTTGAGCGCCTTGGTCGCCTCCTGGATCGCTTCCGACGGCGACGGCGCTTCGGCGCCGTCACGTCCGCCCAACAGTACGCGGCGGTACTGGGGCAGGCGAGTGAGCCGCTTGGGGGTGCGCGGCGGCTTGGAGCGCCACGCCTTGTAGTGCTGGGCCGCACGCGGGAGCACGCAGCCAACCAGGGAAATGAACAGCAGCAGGTAGATCGCGGAGAACCAGTAGGACGAAAAGACGTCGAACAACTGGAACCGGTCCAACCACGGGCCAGAGGTTGGGTTGGCCTCGATGTAACTGTTGACCGCGTCCGGGTCCTGGATGCGCTGCGGGAACATCGATCCGGGCACCGCGGCAATGGCCAGCAAGAGCAGCAGCACGAGTGCCGTGGACATCTTGGTCAGCTGGGTCCACGCCCACCGGAGCATCCCCAGGGGGCCGAGTGCGGGCACCGCTACGGAATCGTTGCGGTTGCCCTTCTGGTCGCGTTGATCGCGCACCTGCGTCATATCGGCATCACCCAATCGGTTACGAACTCGGCCTGAATCCAGGAGACCAGCGCGGACCATACGCCCGTGGCCATGGCCAGACCGATCAGCACGAGAACAGCACCGCCCACGCGTTGCAGCGTGAGGCGGTGACGGCGGAAGAATTTCATGGCACCCATACCCCGGCGCAGGGCCAGGGCAATGAGAACGAACGGGATGCCCAGTCCCAGGCAGTAGGCGGTCGTGAGAATCACAGCCTTACCCGTGGAGGCGCCGTCCACGTAAACCAGCGCTTGCACCGCAGCGAAGGTCGGCCCGATGCACGGTGCCCACCCCAGGCCGAAGGTCATGCCGAGCAAGGGTGCGCCCCATAATCCGGGCGGTGGTTTCCGCTCGATCTTGCGATCCCGCTGGAACCACGAGAAACCGCCCATGAACACGACACCCATGAGGATCACCAGGATGCCCAGCACCACCATGATCCACTGCTGCCCCAGGAACCAGGCGAACGCACCCAGTTGGGCCAGCACCACGGACATCACCACGAATACCGCGGAGAAGCCGAGCACGAACAACAGCACGCCCATGAACACGCGGCCGCGCTTCTGGTCCTGCAGGTCCACACCGGTCAGGCCGGTCACGTATCCCAGGTACCCGGGGACCAACGGCAGCACGCACGGTGACGCGAAAGAGACGAGTCCCGCGAGCAGCGCCACGGGTAGCGCGGCAATCAGTGAACCGTCGAGGATGACCTCGGCGAAGGGGTTGCCGCTCATACCGTCTCGGCCACCGTGTCCTTGATGAGGGCGTTCAGAGTGGAGTGGTCGGCTTTGCCCAGCACGCGAGCCGCCACACGGCCTTCGGAGTCGAGCACCAGGGTGGTGGGAACGGCCTGCGGCGGAACGTAATCGCTCAACGCCAGCAACACTTCACCGTTGAGGTCCGAGGCGGAGGGGTAAGGAATCTCGAAGGTTCGCTCGAAGGCTTCGGAGGTGGCCTGCTGATCGCGCAGGTTCACGCCCATGAATGTGGCGTCACCCTCGTAGTCCTTTGCGAGGCTCACCAGATCGGGAGCCTCCGCGCGGCACGGCGCGCAGCCCGCGTACCAGAAGTTCAGGACGGTGGTTTCGCCGCGCAAATCCTCAGCGGAAACGGTGGAACCGTCGAACATCTTGGCCTCGAACTCGACCGGTTCGCCGCGCTCACCGGGTGCGTATTCACTCACGGAACCGTCGCCGGCCACATAGCCCTTGTTGCCGCCTTCGCTGGCCTGCTGTGCCAGATTGTCCGATTCGGAGCCGCCGCACGCGGTCAGTACCAGCGCGGCGCACACGGACAACGACGCCGCCGCGACGCGGGTGCGCGAGCGGCGGGGACGAGCAGTTTGAGAGGAACGGACTCGGGCCAATTTCACGGGCATGTCACCTGACGGTACGGGGTGGATTCGGGAGCAATTATGAGCCGGGAAGCTGGTTGACGCCTGTGTAGTAGCGCGCCGCGGGCTCCCGGTAACTGACCCGCGGAACGGCCGGTTCGTTCACGTCGTCGAAGGTCAGGGACGTGATGGACGCCAGGTTGCACTGGCGACGTCGGGGATCGTGGGGCAGCGGGCGGCCCTCGACCGACAAGCGTGTCAGCCAGATGGGCAACTGATGCGATACGGCAATGGCCTGAGCGCCGTCGCCGCCGATCTCGACCGCGCGGCGGGCGAGATCGCGCGTGGCCTCCGCCATGCGGGCGACCTGCCCCCGATACGGCTCACCCCACGAGGGGCGTAGCGGATTGAGCATGAACGGCCAGTGCCTGGGATTCGACAACACCTTCTCGTCCACGTGCAATCCCTGGAAGTGATTGCGGGGTTCGATGATGCGCTCCTCGGTGACCACGTCCAACCCCAGCTCGCGCGCTACGGGTTCTGCGGTTTCGCGGGCTCTGGTGAGCGGCGACGAGGCCAGCAGGACGTAGCGGTCACCCTGATTCACCCGCTCCCTGAAATCGGCGGCGGCCGCTTCCGCCATGCGCGCGCCGAGCTCGGACAGGTGGTAATCCGGCATGCGTCCGTAGACGATGGCGTCAGGGTTGTGAACCTGGCCATGGCGCAGCAAATGAACGGTCGCAGAAGGCATGGTTACAGTCTCTCAAAAGCCCGGCTCCCGCCCAATTCAGGGGGCTCCTAGGGAACTATCGGAGCCGCACAGTTTCATTGCCGCTGGCCCGGCTCTCCGCCCCCGCTCCCCCGCACTTCATCGACCGAATCGGCTCGGCCTGGGCTGGCCCTTCAACCCAGCATGTTGCGCAGTCGCTGCTCGTCGATGCGCAGCTGATCCCACGGAGCGCCGTCCACGAACACGACCGGGATGTAATTCGCGTAGTCACGCAGCAGCGCCGAATCGGTGGTGATGTCTACTTCCGTGAACTCACTCCCCGTGTCTCGGCACGCCGCGGTAACCACCGCGCGGGCATCCTCGCACAAGTGGCAACCGTCCTTGGTGAGCAATGTCACCCGGTGAGCCGGTGGTTGGTTTGCCCAGTTTCCGGCGGACAACAACGGTTTCTTGACATTCTGCGGCGGGCTCATGAGCCCATGCTACGGGTACGGAAAAGGCCCCGTTCCGTGTGGAACGAGGCCTACCGCGAAGTCGTTTACTTCTTGTTGCGACGCTGGTGACGAGTCTTACGAAGCAGCTTGCGGTGCTTCTTCTTGGACATACGCTTGCGGCGCTTCTTAATGACTGAACCCATAGGATCCCTCGCATTGTTGTAGACGTTGGCTGTTTGTACGGGTCGCGCGTGAACACGACCCCGCCGCCGGTCAAACCAGGCGGCAAAATCCGATGAACGGCAAACTATTGATCCACCTTACCGCCTGTGGGGCTAATCCCTGAAAATGAGGGGTCAGGCGCTGGCCTGTCTACGACCCTTCAAGCCAACCGGGGCACGCTCCGCCGACGCCGCCGCATCACCGTGGTCCTCAGCCTCACCGTTGCGGCCGCGATCGGGATCAACTCCGGCCTCCTGGTACTGATAGGTGATGTGTTCCACGGTCAGACGAGAGGCCATCTGGAAGTCGCCGGCTTCCAGGGCACTACAGATCGCTCGGTGTTCGGCGCGGATCCTGCTGGAGGTGGTGGTCCATAACGGCACATGACCCACGAGAGCCATGGTGTATTCGTACACGGAATCGCGCAGTGCCGTGAACAACGCCGCGATGGCCGTATTGCCGGAGGACTTCACCAGTGCAATATGAAAGCTTACGTATAAATTGTGGAACCGCTTCAATCCCAGATCGTCGCGGTCCATTTCCGCCATGATGGCGTGCAGTTCCGCGAGCGGAACGTGCTTTTCCGAGGCATTCTCCAGGGCCCAGGATTCCAATTCCGTACGGGCCTGAACAATATCCCGCAACGGATACTCAGAAGTAGCCATGTGCAGCTGCAAGGCGGGGCCTGCGGAGGCGGCCGGTTCACGGACCAGGATGGGCAGGATGGACCGGTGCGGTCCGTCGAACAGTTTGATGATTCCCTGGGACTCAAGCACCTTCAGGGTCTCCCGCATGGAGTTACGCGAGACCCTGAAGATTGCAGCGAGGTCTTTGTCAGTGGGCAATTGCTGACCCAGCACAAGGTTGCCGTCAAACAGCTCGTTCTCGAGCCATTGCAGAACCTCACGATGAGTTGCCATGGTCACCAGCCTAAAAATCGTCAGTCGAGCACGTGCCAACCTCAGCAGATGCTTCGACTCACGAGCTTACTGCGTACGACTGGGAAATCAGATCAGACCCTGGGCTGACATTGCCCGTGCCACCTTGATGAATCCAGCAATATTCGCACCGGCCACATAATTGCCGGGCATGCCGTATTCATCCGCGGTTTCAGCACAGCGGTGGTGAATACCGCGCATGATTTCTTGCAAACGCTGCTGGGTGTAGTCGAAAGTCCACGAGTCGCGGGAAGCATTCTGCTGCATTTCCAGTGCGGACGTGGCCACGCCGCCTGCGTTCGCCGCCTTACCGGGGGCGAACAGAACATCCGCGTCCCGGAAGATTCGGACCGCTTCCGCGGTGGTGGGCATGTTGGCGCCCTCGGCCACGACCTCCACGCCGTTAGCGAGAAGCTTCTTGGCCTGGCGGCCGTTGAGCTCGTTCTGGGTCGCACACGGCAGAGCGACAGAACCCGGTACGTCCCACACGGAGCCGTCCGAGATGAAGCGTGCGCGGCCGCCCTTGCGCTCGGCGTACTGGCTGATGCGAGCGCGTTCCACTTCCTTGACCTGCTTGAGCAGGTCAAGGTCAATACCGTCGGGATCCACTACGTAACCGCTCGAGTCGGAGGCGGTCAACACCTTGGCTCCCAGTGACTGTGCGCGCTCGATCGCGTAAATCGCCACGTTGCCCGAACCGGACACGAGCATTTCGCGCCCGTCCATGTCCTGGCCGCGGGTCTTGAGCATTTCCTCGGCGAACATCACGGTGCCGTAGCCGGTGGCCTCGGTGCGCACGAGCGAACCGCCCCAGGCCAGGCCCTTACCGGTGAGCACACCGGATTCGTAGCGGTTGGTGATCCGCTTGTACTGACCGAACAGGTAACCGATCTCGCGGCCACCCACGCCGATGTCGCCGGCGGGCACATCCGTGTATTCACCGATGTGGCGGTAGAGCTCAGTCATGAAGGACTGGCAGAAACGCATGATCTCCGCGTCCGAGCGACCGGAAGGGTCGAAGTCCGAGCCGCCCTTACCGCCACCGATGGGCATGCCAGTCAGGGAGTTCTTGAAGATCTGCTCGAAACCCAGGAACTTGACGATGCCCAGGTAGACCGAGGGATGGAAACGCAGGCCACCCTTGTAGGGGCCGAGCGCGGAATTGAACTCCACACGGAAACCGCGGTTGATGTGCACGCGGCCGTTGTCGTCGGTCCAGGGCACACGGAAAATGATCTGGCGCTCGGGCTCGCAGATGCGCTCCAGAATGGCCGACTCGAGCAGCTCGGGGTGGCGTGCCACCACGGGGCCCAACGACTCGAAAACTTCGTCCACTGCCTGATGGAACTCGGACTCGCCGGGGTTGCGAGCAATGACTGCCTGCCGAACCGGAATCAAATTCTCGTGCATGGGTCTCCTGCCGTCTCTCGGTTGTAGGTGCTCACCGCTCGATCAGCGTCGCGAGCTGCGCCCGCGCCGCCGGAACCCGGTCAGAGTGGACAGCAGACCACTTTGACGTCGGTGTGCGCCTCCGCTGCGAGCAGGGGGAATCCCGAACTCGGGTTTCGTGGAGTTCGGATCAGCGAACTCGTCAGAATCCGCGCTGGACTCAGCGGAAGTAACGTCGGTGTTAGCCCCCACACTAGTGCCTGTGACCTCGACCTCTGTGTCCAAGACAACAGCATCCGGCAGGGTCGAAATGTTTGATACCTCGGAGTCCTCCAGGAGTTCTTGCAGATTTTCGTGACCGATTTCGGATTCTTCGTCTGAAATCACATCAAATGCGGGTGGTTCTGCAATCCCGGGTTCGGATTCCATTGGCTCGGAGATTTCGGTGACCTCGGCTTCCACTCGATCCTGCTCATGCTCCTCCACGGCCTGGGCAGAGGTGAACCACGGAAGGTTCCGAGGCTCCTCCGCGTGCAAGGGCGCGGTGACCGGTTCGTCGTTCTCGGTGATCTCCGGGGCATCCTCCGCAATGTCCCGATCGACCTCAACCACCTCGGACGCTTCCTCGACCGGTGGCGTCTCCGCAGCCTCCGCCGCTTCCGTCGTTGACGATTCCGCGGTTTCCACCGCGTCGGCCCTCCCAGGCGCGTCTTCGGCTTCGACTTCGGCAGTCGTCGCAGACTCGACGGCCGCGGTCAGCAGTTCCTCGATCCACGCCGATACGTCTCTCAGGGGTTGCGACTCCACGCTGTAGAAGCGCTTCTGGCCCTCAGCCCGTGTTGCCACCAGACCCGTGTCGCGCAGCACCTTGAGGTGTTTGGACACCGTGGGTTGGGAGACCTCCAACTCTTCGACCAACTCTCCGACCGGACGTGAGCCGTTGCGCAGGGCGGACAGGATCCGTCGACGGGTGGGGTCTGAGAGAGCTGAATATGAATCATTGGCCATAGGAATCACCCTAAACGTGAATCCTGATCAGGCCCCAATCAGGCTCAGTCGTACCAGGGGTCCAAGCCCCATTGGGGGAAGACTTCCTTGCGGGTGGCCATGATGGACCGGTCGGTCTCGTCATTGGGGTCGAAGCCGATCTCCCACGACCGCCACCAAAGGTCCACGTTGTCACCCATCATTTCGGGTGCGTGCCCGCCGTACTTGTCATTCATGTAGGTCCGCCACTCCTGCGGAACGGGTGTCGTGACCGCCACGGGGTGACCGCTGGCGATTCCTACGAGGTGCGCCCACGAACGCGGAACGGCGTCGTGGCAGTCGTAACCGCCACCGCCGGTCGCGATCCAGCGACCTTCACAGACCTCGTCCGCAAGTTCGGAGACGGCCAACGCGATCTGACGCTGCCCGTCGATGCTGACCCGCAAGTGGGTCAGTTCGTCCTGGAAATGGGAGTCGCAGCCGTGCTGGGACACGATCACTTCGGGACGGAACTCGCGTACGAGAGGCGGCACCACGGCGTCGTAGGCGCGCAACCACTGGGAATCGTCCGCTCGCGTGGGCATGGCCACGTTGACCGAGGTGCCGGCGCACTGACCCTCGCCGATCTCGTTGGCGAAGCCCGTTCCCGGAAACAGGGACAGGCCGGTCTCGTGGAGCGAGATGGTCATCACGCGCGGGTCGTCGAAGAAAATGGATTGCGTGCCGTCACCGTGGTGGCCGTCCACGTCGATGTAAACCACGCGCTGCACACCGTTGTCCAGGAGGTGCTGAATGGCCACGGCACAATCGTTGTACACACAGAAACCGCTGGCCTTATCTCGGGCCGCGTGGTGCATGCCGCCGCCGAAGTTGACGGCGTGCACGGCCTTACCGTCCAGAATGTCCACGGCGCCTTGGTAGGAGCCGCCCACCAGACGGGCGCTGGATTCGTGGATGCCCTCGTACCCGGGAGTGTCCTCGGTACCCAAACCGCACTCGGGGATTTCGATGCTGGGGTCCTCCGACACCGCGTGCACCGATTTCACGTACTCCGCACTGTGAGCCAGCTGCAACACTTGGTCGTCAGGAACCTCCGGGACCTCCACGCGGACGTTTTCCGCGGTGTCAAGGCCCAGCTGCTGTACGAGCCGAATGGTCGCGTCCAGCCGGGACGGGCGCATGGGGTGGTAATCCCCAAAGTTGTACTTGAGCAACTGGGGATCCCAATAAACACTGGTGGGGTACACGGCGCCTTTACCGTTTGTTGCAGGGCTCACACTCCCATTAGATCATTGACCACGCCCCGCCGGGCCGCGTATTGCACTGTGACGGAGAAATTAGGGCAATAATGTCCTGACTGCCACCGCGTGCAGCCACTATGGATTCGTCAGTTGTGTCGTTGGAGGAGGTGCGGTGAGCGAGCTGGAAGAAGCCGATCCGGTCCCCGACCACCCGGAGCACCCCGCAGTCACCAGGGATCCGTTCGTCACGCGCGTGGCACGCGGCGTGCGCGATTTCGTGGACGGTATCGCCAACTCCTCCCCGGCACGTCTGGCCGTCATCGTGTTCGTCATCGTGGACCTGGCCTTTGCCGCTCTGCTCTGGTTACCCATGTCCGCGGCACCCGGGAAACAAACAAGCGTGGCCGACGCCGTGTTCACCGCGACCTCTGCCGTGACCGTGACCGGGTTGACCACGGTGTCCACGGCCGACCAGTGGTCCCTGTTCGGTCAGGTGATCATCCTCGTGGCCATTCAGATCGGCGGTTTGGGAACCCTCACCATGACCTCGCTCCTGGCGCTGGCGATCGGCCGGAAACTGGGCCTGAAGTCCAAATTGATCACCCAGGAGGCCCTCAACATCGGTCGCCTGGGTGAGGTGGGTTCGCTGCTGCGGATCATCGTGGTGACCTCCATTTCCATTGAGGCCGCATTGACCGTGGTGCTGACACTGGGCTTCCTGGTGTCCGGGGAACCGATTCATACCGCCCTGTGGCACGGGGTCTTCTACGGGATCTCGAGCTTCAACAACGCGGGGTTCACCCCCCACAGTGACGGCCTGGTGCCCTACGATCACACCGGGCTGGATTCCTGGCTGATCCTGTTCCCCATCTGCATCGGCGTGTTCATCGGTTCGCTGGGTTTTCCCGTGATCCTGGTGCTGCGAGAGGCGGGGTTCCGCTTCACCCGCTGGAACCTCAACGCCAAGTTGACGCTGTTGACCACGGGTGTCCTGCTGGTGATCGGGTGGCTGCTGTTTTCAAGCTTCGAGTGGGACAACCAGGCCACGATCGGCGAGAAACCGGTCAGTGAACGTATTTTCCACGGCTTCTTCGCCTCCGTCATGATGCGCTCGGGCGGTTTCAACCTGGTGGACATGACCGATACGTCCCCGGTCACCCTGCTGCTCACGGACGCCCTGATGTTCGTGGGCGGCGGTTCGGCATCGACCGCCGGTGGCATCAAGGTCACTACCCTGGCCGTGGTCTTCCTGGCGATCCTGGCCGAGGCCCGCGGCGACAAGTCCGTGATCGCGTTCTTCCGCACCATCCCGGATTCGGTGCTGCGCATCGCCATTTCCGTGATCATGATGGGAGCCACGGTGGTGCTCACGGGCTCCGCAATTCTGGTCGGCCTCACCGGCCGTCCCCTGGACCATGTGCTGTTCGAGGTCATCTCCGCGTACGCCACGTGCGGTCTCAGCGTGGGAGTTTCCGCGGACGCCACAGACGCGGGAAAATACGTTCTGGCGATCATCATGCTCATCGGCCGTATCGGCACCAACACGGTGGCCACGGCACTCGCGTTGCGATCACGGCGTAGGTTGTATTCCTACCCGGAAGAAAGGCCCATCATTGGCTAAGAACTCCTCCCATTCCGCGCCGGTCCTGGTGATCGGTCTGGGCCGTTTCGGGTCCGCCACCGCCATGCAGCTGGTCCGTCAGGGCAACGAGGTTCTGGGAGTCGAGCGCGACGCCGCTCTGGTCCAGAAAATGTCCGGTCAGCTCACCCACGTGGTCGAAGCCGAAGCCACCGACATCGACGCTCTCCGTCAGGTTGGAGCCACCGACTTCACCGCTGCGGTCGTGGGCGTCGGTACCTCGATCGAGTCCTCCGTTCTGATCACGGCCAACCTGGTGGACCTGGGGATTGACCGGATTTGGGCCAAGGCCATCTCCCCCGCCCATGGCAAGATCCTGGCGCGCATCGGCGCCCACCACGTGATCTTCCCCGAGGCGGACGCCGGCCGCCGGACCGCGCACCTGGTATCCGGGCGGTTGTTGGACTACATCGAATTCGACGATGATTTCGCAATCGTCAAGATGTACCCGCCCCGCGAGACCCAGGGCTTCACACTGGGTGAATCCGACGTGCGCTCCAAGTACGGCGTGACCGTGGTGGGCGTGAAGTCACCGGGCGAGGATTTCACCTACGCCCGCCCGGAAACCATGGTGACCTCACGAGACCTGTTGATCGTCTCCGGGCACGTGGACCTCATCGAACGTTTCGCCGCGCGTCCCTAGCACGGGTCTAGGTCGGCCAGCCACGATAAATCTAAGCTGGAACTCCGGCGCCGGATCCGACGCCGCTCGATGGGCAAGGGACTGATCACCATGGGTGAATACCGCAACATTCGAGACGCCAGTCTGTGGGTGGAGGACCGAGGAGAAGGCGATCCCGTCCTCCTCCTCCACGGCGGCATGAGCGACGTCGACGAATTCGAACCGACACTTTTCGGTCTCGCGGACACGTTTCGTGTGGTCGGCTACGACCGCCGGGGATTCGGGCGCACCGCCGATACAGGGGATTTCACCCTCACCGAGATGGCCGCCGACGCTGCCGCGGTCATTGAGTCGCTTGGGGGTGGCCCGGCGCACGTGATCGGCTACAGCGCGGGCGGGATGGTGGCCACGAGCCTGGCCCTTGAGCACCCCGATCTGGTGCGGTCCTTGACCGTGATCAGTTCCGCGCTCGGTGCGGAGGACTGGATCATCCGACCTCAACCACCCTCCGGAGACTCTCCGGATGCCGGTTACCCCGCCGTGATCGTGGACCGTTACGCCCAACTCTCGCCCGACGGGCCGGAGCACTTCCCGGTCCTCGTGCGCAAGGTCTCCGATCTTGCGGCCCGGGACGTCGCGCCCGCGGACGCGCTGGCCACGTACCCGGGGCGGGTGCTGATCATGAGCGCCGACGACGATCTGGTCACCTTGGAAAGCCAGCTCGCCCTCTACAGGTCCCTCCGGAGTGGCGAACTCGCCGTGGTCCCGGGAACCTCCCACATGCTGATGTTCGAGAAGCCCCAGGTGGTCACGGACATCATTCGCAATTTCCTGGCGGGTGCGGAGCCGGTCACGTACTTCCCGATCCATCGTGCCCGGTCCGCGGACTGATAAGAATCAGTCGCCGCAGTATTCCTGTTCCATCTCGTCCCCGCGCTCGGCCGAAGCCGTGGCACCGGCGGCGATAACGTCGCGCAGACCCTGGTCGTCAAAGGTGTTGATGGCCTTCTCCGTGGTACCGCCGGGGCTGGTGACGGCCTTGCGCAGGGCGGCGGGATCGGCGTCGTCGGGGCTGAGCAGGACACCCGCGCCCGCGACGGTTTCCTTGGCCAGGACGCGCGCGACGTCGCTGGGGAGCCCGAGCTTCTCGCCCGCCTGCTGCATGGCCTCGGCCAGGTAGAAGACGTAGGCCGGGCCGGAACCGGATACACCGGTGACCGCGCGGACCAGGTGCTCCTCGACCTCGACCACGGTGGCCACAGAGGACAGCACCTCCTTGACGGCTTCCAACTGTTCCTTGGTGGTGTGAGTTCCGGGGGTCACGGAGATGACGCCGCGGCCCACACTCGAGGGCGTGTTGGGCATGGTGCGCACCACCGGCTGGCCTTCGGGGAGTGCCTTTTCTAGGGCTTCGAGGGTGATGCCCGCGGCCACGGAAGCGACCACGGTCTTGGGCTCCAGCGCCGGCGCGATCTCACGAGCGAGATCCAGAATGGCGTAGGGCTTCACGCCCAGCAGCACCACGTCTGCACCCTTGACGGCTTCGAGGTTGGCCTTCTCGTTCTCCTCGCCGGAGAGCACGGTGACGCCGGTGTCCTCGCGCAGCTTCTCCGCAGACGAAGCGGACTTGGTGGTCGCGCGGACGCGCCCGGCGGGCGTGCCGCCGGCGAGGACGCCGCGCAGGATAGATCCGTTCATGGATCCCGAACCGAGGAAAGACAGGACGAGCTCGCTCATGCGAAAGCTCCTTTCGATAGCGAATCTGGGCTTCTCTCGACCGTATCGCGCCCGCAGAAGCAATGAAAACGCTCGACCCTCGCGTGGCGGGCCCCCGGCGGAAAAGAACTGCCAGTTGTTCTTCAGGCTCTACCCTGCTCGTTCCCCACCTGGGTTCTTATGCTGATCACACCTCAATTGGTGCGAGTGAATAACAGGGAACGGTCCCCTAGCCCGTTTCCTCCATGTGCCGACGAGCGAACGCCAAGGATTCGGACAACCAGGCGTCCCGCTCGTCGGCATCTTTGGATTTCCGAGTAGAAACCTCCACGCCCACTACGCCCTGCCAGCGGGTATCGCGCAGGTATTCCAGCGTTTCCGCCACCGGCTGGACACCGTGCCCCGGCAACATGTGTTCATCCGCCATGGTCTTCCCGGAGCCGTCCGTGAGGTGCACGTGGCCCAGGCGGGAGCCCAGTTCCTTCACCGCAGCCAGGGAGTCCATGTGCGCGGTGGCGGCGTGGGAGAAGTCCCACGTGACCCAGTCGTAGTCCTGACCCAAAGGGCTGTAGTGGGGTGAGTACACCACGGCCTTGCGACCAGCCACCCGCCACGGGTACATGTTCTCGACAGAAATTTTGATACCGGTCATCCGGGACACCTCACGCACACCCTGCACGAAATTGCGCGCGTACTTGGTCTGCCAGCGGAAGGGCGGGTGCACTACCACGACTTCGGCACCCACCTGTTCCGTGAGCTTGGCGGCCATCTGGATCTTGGTCCAGGCCTTGCCCCAGACTTGCTGGGTGAACAACAGCGTGGGCGCATGGATGGTGGAAATGGGCACCTGATACTCCTGAATGTGGTTCAGGAGTTGGTGGGTCAGCTGGCTCATGCGCTCATGGGTGACGAGCACTTCCACGCTGTCGTAGCCCAGGCGTCGAGCGGCATCGAACGTCTCGGGTACGCCCTTGGGGTAGAGCGAACTGGTGGACAGTGCCACGTGCGGTCGGTACGGACCCTCGGTTTGGGACATCACTTGGCCACCAAATTCTTGGGGTTGACGGTGTGGATCGCTGCCCCGGTGGTCAACCGGTCCAGTCGGCGCAGAATGAGCCCTTCGCGCAACGCCCACGGCGAGATGCGCAGGGTTCCGATGTCCAGCATATCCATCGCAGTTTCGGCCACGATAGCGCCCGCGAGCACTTGGGCCGCGCGATGTTCGGAAACACCCGGCAGCTCGGCGCGTTCGGACACGGTCATCGCCTCCATGCGCCGGGTCCACAACCGCAGATCCTCGGAATGCATGATGCGTGGAACGTAGGGCCCCTGGGCCGATGGCGCCGCGCCGCAAATGCGCGCGAGTGACCTGAACGTCTTGGACGTTCCCACGGCCAGATCCGGCCGACCGCCCTTCTCGATCTTCTCCACAGCGGGCTTCAACGTGGTGCGCACGTGCCTGCGCAACTTTTTCACGTCAGCCGGGGACGCGACGTCGCTCCCGCCCAAGAACGTGCGGTACATGCGCCCGGCGCCCAACGGAACCGAGGTGGCCACGGTGGGCAGTGCGTTGGTGCCCACCGCCATTTCGAAGGAACCGCCGCCAATATCGAAGTCCATGATGCGACCGGCGCCCCACCCGAACCAACGGCGCACCGCGTAAAAGGTGATGGCCGATTCCTGGTCCCCGGAGATCTCGGTGAGCGTGACCCCTGAGCGAGACTGCACGTGGTCCAGGACGTCTGCGCCGTTGGTGGCCTCGCGGATTGCGGAGGTCGCGAACGCCAGGAGGTCCTCGGCGTCGTGCTCGACCGCGAAATCCCGGGCCTCGACCACGAACGAGGTCAGCAGGTCTCGTCCGTGATCGGTGATCCGGCCCTGCTCGTCCTGGTGTTCCACGAGCCGCAACGCCATCTTGTGGGAGGCGTACGGTTCCGGTTTGGAACCGGGGTAGACGTCCAACAGGAGCAGGTGGACCGTGTTGGATCCGACGTCCAGGACTGAGAGCCGCATGTGGTTCCTTTGCTGAGCCGCAGGCCAAGGCCCGCGGTGGACTACTTCTTGGTGGTCGACGCCTTGCGAGTGGTCGTGGCTTTGGTCTTGGTACCGGCCGTAGCCTTGCTCGCGGTTTTCGACTTGGTCGCCGTCTTGGACTTCGTTGCGGTCTTGGTGGAACGGGCGCGCGTGGTGGTCTTCTTGGGAGCGGGCCCCTTGGCGCGCTTCTCGGCCAACAGTTGCGAGGCGCGGGCGTTGGTCATCTGCTCGATGTTCTCCGCACGCGGCACCGTCACGTTGGTCTCGCCATCGGTGATGTACGGGCCGAATCGGCCGTCCTTGATCACCATGTGCTTCTCGGTGAGGGGGTCCGTTCCAAGGTCTGCGAGCGGCGGCTTGGCCGCTTGGCGGCCACGCTGCTTGGGCTGGGAGTAGATGGTCTTGGCCTCGTCCAGGGTGATCGTGAAAATCTGGTCCTCGGAACCAATCGACCGGGAGTCCGAGCCCTTCTTGAGGTACGGACCGTAACGGCCGTTCTGCACGGTGATGGTTTCGCCGTCCGTGTCCTCACCCAGTTCGCGGGGCAGTGACAGCAGCTTGAGTGCATCGTCCAGGGTCACGTCCTGCAGCTTCATGGACGAGAACAAGGACGCCGTGCGGGGCTTGGGCTTCTCGATCTTCTTGGGCTTGGGCTTACCGTTCTTGTAGTACTCCGTGGGGATCGCGTCGAGCTCCTCCTGGGTGGGCTCGGGGATCACCTCGGTCACATAGGGGCCGTAGCGACCATCCTTGGCGACGATCATGCGACCGCTGTCCGGGTTGATGCCGAGTTCACGACCGTCGGCCTTGCCGATTTCCATGAGCTCCTGGGCTTTGGCGGCGTCCAACTCGTCCGGAGCCAGATCCAGGGGCACGTTGGCGCGCACCGGGTCGGTGATCTCACCGGTCTCCGGGTCCACCGTGCCGCCCACCTCCAGGTAGGGACCGAACTTGCCCACGCGCAGCATGATCTCGTCCGTGATGGGAATCGTGTTCACGGCGCGGGCGTCGATCTCGCCCAGGTCCTCCACGATGGGCTTGAGCCCGTGCTCGGCCTGGCCATCGCCGAAGTAGAAACCGGTCAACCACTTGACCCGTTCTTCCTCGCCGCGGGCGATACGGTCCAGATCCTCTTCGAGTTCGGCCGTGAAGTCGTAGTCCACGTAATCGGTGAAGTGGTCCTCCAGCAGGCGCACCACGGAGAAGGCCAGCCACGATGGAATCAACGCGGAGCCACGCACCTGCACGTAACCGCGGTCCATGATCGTGGAGATCGTGGCCGCGTAGGTGGACGGGCGGCCGATGCCGAGCTCGTCCAGGGTCTTCACCAAAGAAGCCTCGGTATAGCGGGCCGGAGGGGTGGTCGTGTGGCCGTCCGCGGTGACGTCCGTGGCATCCAGGGCGTCACCTTCTGCCATGACCGGAAGTCGCTTGTCCTCGTCCTTGGCCTTGGCCGATGACGCCGCCGCCTCCGGGTTTTCGTCCTTACCTTCCTCGTACGCGGCCAGGAAACCGCGGAACGTGATGACCGTACCGGAAGCCGAGAACTCGGCGTCGGCGCCGGAAAGCTCACCCGCGGCCGAAGACGCAGCGGCACCCAGCCGGACCGTGGCGGTCGATCCCTTGGCGTCCTGCATTTGGGAGGCCACGGTGCGTTTCCAGATCAGTTCGTAGAGCTTGAATTCATCCACGGACAGCTGCGAACGCACCTGCGAGGGCGTACGGAAAGAGTCACCGGCGGGGCGAATGGCTTCGTGGGCCTCCTGCGCATTTTTGGACTTGGAGGAGTAGACGCGCGGCTTACCGGGAACGAAGTCCTCGCCGTAGAGTTCCTTCGCTTGCCGGCGGGCAGCGTTGATCGCCTGGTCGGACAGCGCCACGGAGTCCGTACGCATGTAGGTGATGTAACCGTTCTCGTACAGCCGCTGGGCCACGCGCATGGTGGTGCGGGAGGTGAAGCGCAGCTTGCGCGCGGCCTCCTGCTGAAGCGTGGAGGTGGTGAATGGCGCCGCGGGGCGACGGGTATAGGGCTTGGTCTCCAGAGACCGAACCGTGAACTCCGCGTCCTGCAGGCCGGCGGCCAGCGAGGTGGCTGAGGTCTCGTCCAAGTGGACCAGAGCGCCGTCGCGAGCGGACTTCAGTTCGCCGCGATCCGAGAAATCCTTGCCCGTGGCCACACGCTGAGAATTCAGGGACGACAGGCGAGCAGTGAAGCCGCGGCCTGCGTCCTGTCCCTCGGGACGCGCGAATGTGCCCGTGAGATCCCAGTAGTCGGCGGAGACGAAGGCCATGCGCTCACGTTCGCGCTGCACGACCAGGCGGGTGGCCACCGACTGCACACGACCCGCTGACAGGCCCGAGGACACCTTGCGCCACAGTACCGGGGAGATCTCGTAACCGTAGAGCCGGTCCAGGATGCGGCGGGTCTCCTGGGCGTCCACGAGATCCTTGTCGAGCTCGCGCAGCTGACCGAAGGCACGCTCGATGGCCTCTCGGGTGATTTCGGGGAAGGTCAGACGGTAGACCGGAACCTTGGGCTTGAGCACCTGCAATAGGTGCCACGCGATGGCCTCGCCTTCGCGATCCCCATCGGTTGCGAGGTAAAGGGCGTCCGCATCTTTGAGCTTCCGCCGCAGCTCCGTGACCTTCTTCTTCTTGTCCGGGTTCACCACGTAGTACGGGTCGAAACCGTGTTCCACGTCCACCGCGAACTTGCCGTACGGACCCTTCTTCATGTCCGTGGGCAACTCAGAAGGCTGCGGCAGGTCTCGGATATGGCCCATCGAGGATTCGACCTCGTAGGCGTCGCCGAGATAACCCGCAATCGTTTTCACCTTGGATGGTGACTCCACGATCAACAGGCTCTTGCCGGTTTCAGCGTTCTTGGTGGCCTTGGTTGGCACGGTACTCCTCGTCATGACCCGTGGATTCGAGCGGGTCTGGTCCTTCCAATGGGGGCTGCACGAAATCCCCCGTGGTTACACACCGTCTCACAAGAGAGGTTTTACCACTCGTTCAGGTGCTCAGGCCGGATCGTGATCCGGTTCCGTGGTCATGGTGAACTCACGGCCCGTGGCCGAGTCAACATCGATCACCACGAAGTGGTACTTGTACGTGGGCGCCCAGGGCTTCAGTGGCAACTGCTCGGCGGCGTCGCGTTCGGCCTGGGTTTCCAGGCGACGTGCGCGGCCGTGCACCACCACGGACTGCACGTGATCCCCGACCACACGGTCCACTTCGAAAGCCACGTGATTGTTGACCACCAGGCTCGCGAGCTTGGTGCCCTGTGCAGTACGGAAATACAGCTTACGGTCCTTCGCCACATAATTGACTGGGAAAATGTCCACCATGCCTGCGGCCTGCACGGCCAAGCGGCCGAACGGAAGCTCCCCCAGAAGCTCCCACACGGCAGTGGTGTCGAGGGGCAGTATCGGATTAAAGGTTTCGCCGGTGCTCATAACTTCAGTCTTACACTTCCACCAACACGCCGTGGGTGATGAGTGCCCTGATTTCACGTAACAATTGCTCCGATGGGCCGCCGTCCCACCCCAACAGCGTGCCCAGGGCGGTCAGGATCTGGCGGGCCGTCAGCTCGCCGTCGCACACGCCCACGAAACCGGCGGCCTCGCTGCTGAGCACCACGGTGCGGCGCAATCCACCGCCCTGCCGCAACAGGATCAGGGCCGGGTCCTCGGCCCCGGGACGGCCGTGCCGTTCCTCGGTGACGTCTTGAGCGACGTAGTAATGCTTGTTCTGCCAGGCGTCATCGGCGACGACGCCGCTCGCGGCCTCTCCGCGAAACATCGCCTCCGCGCGTGACCACTCCGCCGCCAGGGTGGCCGCGATGGGTTGCTGAATGGGGTGGTCGATGTGCTCGAAAATCCGGAGGATCTCGGTCTCGGCGCCGGGTTGCTCCGGACGCGCGAGGCGGACCATGCCGAAACCGACCGCACCCACGTGACGCGAGGTGAAGTCCGCGAGGTAGTCGCGATAAGCGGCGTCGTAGGCTTCGATATCTCGTTGCTGTGAAGCGTCCCGCAACCAGGTTTCCGCGTACTCGCACACGTCCTGAATCTCGCGTTGAATGACCCATGCGCCGACGCCCGGGGCGATCCATTCCTCGACGCGTTCGGACCAAATCTTCTCCGGGTCGGTGTCCGGCGTGTCGGGGATTTCCCAATTGGCCAGCAGATGAGCGGTGGCACCCTGAGCCATCACGGCGGGCAGCGCGGTGATCAGTTCGGAGACCAGCCGGTCGCCAGCCTTGCCACCGTCGCGGTAGGTGAAACGCTCCTCGTCGGCTTCGTTGCTGCGGCGCGGAGTAATCACAAACGGCGGGTTGGAGACGACCAGGTCGAATTCCTGGCCCGCTACCGGTTCCAGCAGACTGCCTTGTACCAGGGTGGCACGAGCTTCGAGGTCGAACGGGTCCAGATCCAGCGCGCGGGCGTTGAGCACCAGGTTGAACCGTGTGGTGGCCAGGGCCCGATCGGAAAGGTCTGTGGCCGTGACGTGACGAGCGTGGGAGAGCAGGTGGAAGGTCTGAATGCCGCAGCCGGTACCCACGTCCAGCGCGGTGTCTACGTCGCGCCGTTCGGTGGAACGGACCAACGTCAGTGAGGCTCCGCCAATGCCCAGCACATGATCACGGCGCAACACACCGGGGCGTTGGAAGGCTCCCAGGTCGCTGACCACGTAGAGCTCGCCCGCAACATCGGTGGAATAGGGGCGCAGATCCACGGACGCACGCACCAGGTCGGTGTTCGCAGCCCCATCGTTGGGGGTGCCGTTGCTGGCTGTGTCGTCGTTGGCGGTGCTGAGGTTGTCCGGCTCGCTGCTCCTGGTCCCGCCGCCCTCGTATTCCAGGAGGCCAAGGCGCCCAAGCCCCGAGGCACCCACGGTGGGCAGAGCGGCGTCGACGTCCGCAGCGGGAACGACGTCCCCCAGGAGGAACAGCGCCATCACCGCGGCCAGGCGCGGCTGTGTCTCGCTCGCGCGGTCGAGGGCGACGCGCGCAGGAACCGGTTGCTCCCGCAGCCACGCGTCCATGGCGCGCTCTCCGAGCATGTCCGTGACACCGTCCACGGTGAAATTGCTGTCTGCCAGGTCTCGGTGGAGATCCTGAATGAGCTGAGGGTCCTGCGAGCGCGGCGCATCGGTCACCGCGCTAAATGGCGCGGCAGCGGGCAAATCAGTCAATGCTCAGTGACCCAGGCGGAACTTGCGACCGGTGACGCGGGTGGGGGTGATCTCCACGAACTCTAGCTTTTCGGTCTCGAGCCACGGGCGCAGACCCAGCGACTCCACGCGCTCAATGTCTTCGGTCTCGGTCAACATGCGTGCGGTCCCGCGCACGACCACTGAGTGGGCCTCGGAGCCGGTCGCGCGATCGATTTCCACGGTCACGTGCGGGTTCAGCTGCAATTGCAGCACCTTGGTGCCCTTGGCCGAGCGGAAGTACAAGCGCTCACCGTCGGTCACGATGTTCAACGGGGTGATGTCGATTTCATCGCCGTCGCGAGTAGCCAGCCGGGCGAAACGTGCCTGCTTGAGCAGGTCCCAGCTCTCCTGTTCGGAAAGCTCCTGAATGGGCGGCTGCTTGGCCTCGTCCTGCTGATCGTGTGACTTGGCAATGTTCATGGGGTGTCCCTGCTCCGGAGTGCTCATATCCCCATAATTCCATGCGCGCCGTGTCAGCGGGGAGACCACCGCTAAATTGGCGCAGATCACTGCCGTATGACGAAACCGCGCCCGTTGTGGAGGGCGAGCGGCACGGGGGCTGGTCGCGGCGGCGTCGTTGCAAGACGGGATCGTTATAAGTCGGGGACGTTTCCGTGTGACGCCGTCGATGGCCGGGGGAAGCGAGACGACTATTTCGGGCGGCTTATGCGTGTTGCTGCGTACGGAAGAATAGGACGGTGAGTTCTTCCCAGGACATGGTCAATTTGCTCGGCCGCGGACCGCAGCCCGAGCAGGTTCGTCATGTCCGCGAACTACCCGCGCGCGAGGCCGAATATGCACCGTGGCCCGAGTGGATCCACCCGGCCGTCCGCCGGGCGTACGAGCGGCTGGGGATTCGTGAACCGTTCGCTCATCAAGTCGCGGCGATGACGGCGCCTCGGCACGCGATCGTGGCCACCGGAACGGCCTCCGGCAAGTCACTGGTGTATCAGTCGCTGGTGCTCAACGCCGTTCATCGTGGGAAACTTGCCATCGCCTCCCGACCTGGACTGTTACACCACCCCGAGGAAGCCACGGCGCTGTACTTGTCGCCCACCAAGGCACTTGCGGCGGATCAATTGATGTCCCTTCGGTCGCTGGGTTTCGACGACGTGCGCGCGGCCACCTACGACGGTGACACCGACACCGGCGAGCGCCGCTGGATTCGCGACCACGCGGACGTGATCCTGTGCAACCCGGACATGCTCCACCACGGCATCCTGCCCAATCACACGGGCTGGTCGCGATTCTTCCGGCGGCTGCGCTTTGTGATCATCGATGAGGCTCATTCCTATCGGGGCGTATTTGGTTCGCACGTGGCCGTGCTCATGAAGCGCCTCAAGCGGATTGCCGCTCATTACGGGGCGGACCCGGTCTTTGTGGGGGCCTCCGCGACCAGTGCATCACCGCAGGAATCGTTTGCGCGATTAATCGGTGCCTCACCTGACGAGGTGACGGCCGTGGAGCGCGATACCTCGCCGCATGGTTCGCGCACCGTGGTGTTGTGGGAGCCGGAGCAGTCGCCGGGAGGGTCCGATAACAACGCGCCCTCACGACGCACGGTGACCGCCGAGTCAGCGGACATGCTCACTGATTTGGTGCTGCAGCAGATCCGCACGATTGCGTTCATTCGGTCGCGCCGGGGTGCCGAGACGATTTCTCAGATCGCGCACCGGCAACTCGAAGAGGTTGACCCGTCGCTGGCGCACCGAGTCGCGGCGTATCGGGCGGGTTTCCTCCCGGAGGAACGTCGGGAACTGGAACAGGCCCTGCGCGACGGTCGCCTATTGGGGGTTGCAAGCACTTCTGCGCTCGAGCTGGGAATCGACATCGCCGGGCTCGACGCCGTCCTGGTCGCCGGGTGGCCCGGCACCCGAGCCTCGTTCACTCAGCAGATCGGCCGCGCGGGGCGTGCTGGTCAACATGCACTGGCCACGTTGATCGCCGGAGACGATCCGCTCGATACCTACCTGGTGAACCACCCCGAGGCGATTTTTGACGTGCCCGTGGAGGCCACGGTGTTCGAGGCGTCCAATCCGTACGTGCTCGCACCGCACCTGTGCGCCGCGGCGGCCGAGCTCCCCATCCGGACCACTGAACTCGAGTTGTTCGGGCCCACCGCCCACGATGTGGTGCAATCCCTTGAGGCCGCCGGCCACTTACGACGGCGCCCGAGCGGCTGGTTCTGGACGCGTTCCGAACGGCCCGCGGACATGGTGTCCATCCGTTCCGGGGACGGCGGGCCCGTGCAGATCATCGAATCCGAGACCGGCGCGGTGCTGGGAACCATGGGTGCTCCGCAGTCCCACTACCAAGCACATCCCGGAGCCGTGTACGTGCATCAGGGCCGTACGTACCTGGTCGAGGATTTGGACGAGGAACTCAGCGTGGCCTCCGTGCGGCACGCGTTCCCGGATTTCTATACTGTGGCCCGCGATGTGACGGAAGTTCGAGTGCGTTCCGTGGCTGACACCCAACGCTGGGGTCCCATCACCATTCACCGCGGCAGCGTGGACGTGACAACCCAGGTGATCAGTTTCCAGCGCAAACTCACCGCCTCCAACGAAGTGGTAGGCGAAGAACCGTTGGAGTTACCCCCGCGCCAATTGACCACTACAGCCACGTGGTTCACCGTGGACCAGCCTCAATTGGCCGCCATGGGAATCGAGGAACCGGACATCCCCGGCTCCCTGCACGCGGCCGAGCACGCCATGATCGGGCTGCTCCCGTTGTTGGCATCGTGTGACCGCTGGGATGTGGGTGGGCTGTCGACCGCCTTGCATGCTGACACCGAGCTCCCCACCATTTTCGTGCACGACGGCCACCCCGGCGGTGCTGGTTTCGCCGAGCGCGGTTACGACATGTTTCACCGCTGGATCACCGCCACCCGTGATGCCATTGCCGCGTGCGAATGCGAGACCGGCTGCCCGTCCTGCGTGCAATCTCCCAAGTGCGGAAACCGCAACAATCCGCTGGATAAAGCCGACGCGCTCAAGCTGCTGAACGGGTTGCTGCGGTTCGCTCCGGCTGCCACATCAGCGGAATGAGCGCTAAGCAGTCTCCGAGGGCGTACGGATAACTCACCTCACCGATATCGAACTGCATCACGGCTCTCCCGGCGGCGGTCCGGCCCGTGATATTCCAATGGCCGGGCCCAGCGGTTCCAATGGGCCGAACAGCGCGATGCTCGTGCGGACATCCACGGTGGTTTGTTCGGGACTCACCAGGTCGCAGTGATCCATGACCGCGCCGTTCTCCTGGGCTACGGCCCGGGCCACGTCGCAAGGCACGCCGCTCGCTAAGCCCCGGGCCGTGTCGGCTGCAGCGAGCGCGGCGAGGTCTGCGGCTTTGGCGGCCCGGTGCATCGAGATGCCCGCCTGCCCGAGCAACAGGATCACGATCAGCAGCGCACACATGAGCACGGCGATGGTCATGCCGTGGACAGTTCCTGACCCTTCATCGGGGTGGTTCCGACTCTTGGAACTCCCACGTGCGGCCGTCTGGCGATCCCGATGCGGACTCGACCAGACCGAACGACACCTGTCCGCTTCCGGAACACTACGGGCCCACATCTGCGTTCCTCGCTCCTTCGGTCACGGCCATGGCATCAGCTTGAAGTGTCCAGCTACTCCACTGGCCCAGGATCCCCGGTGCCGGTCCGCTGACCGTCACGTTGACCCGGTCGGAGCCGGCGGCAACGGTCACCGTGGAATCATCCCCTGCGATCTCTCGTGCTCGCTCTTGGGCGACGGCCACGGTTTCCCCTCGAGCAGCGGCCCTGGCAGACGCTCGAGCCGCTTCTTCGAAACGGACCAGTGTCATCCCGGCTGCCGCCGCGGCCAGCATGACCGCAAGCAATAACACCAGAGCGGGCATGATGACCGCGGTTTCCACGGTGACGGCACCCCTATCGCAGGGGTCTTTGGACTCTCTGCCTGACCGTGAGCCAGCGGTGGAAAAAGAGGTCCAAGGTTGCTCTGTTCTCACGTCGGTGCCTTTCCGAGAACTCAGGTGGGTCCGTTGGGCACGCCTCACCATCGAGGCGCACCCAACGGTGTTGCTCCCATCGGATTACACCGACAGAGCCTTCTGGATGATGCCCAGCAGCAGACCCGATACGGAGTCAGAGGACAGCACTGCGGCCATGACGCCGCCGAACGCGGCGGCTGCCAGGACGATCACTGCGTATTCCGCGGTGGATGCGCCGAGATCCGGGTGATCCGAGCCAAGAACGAGTTCGGTGCTGTGGGCTTCCAGCACGGCATCGGGCTGGATGACCTGCGGAGCTGCGGGGACGATGGTGACGGTGGTGTGGGACATGGTGTTCTCCTGTGTGGTGGGTGATTCGAGCGGGGATCTGGGGTTGATGTCGCGGCCCGCGGGCGGCGCTCGGCCGCGGATCATGAGGCGAACACCTTGGGCAGCAAACTCATGAGCACGGGCAGCACGCCCCAGCACATGAAGGCGGGTAGACAACACAGTCCGAGCGGCAGCACCAGTCGAACTGATAGCGCTTCTGCGGCACGTTCCGCTCGACGGAACTGGGCTCGCCTTACTTGCTCGGCTTGCCCCCGCAAGACCGTCGCCGACGCCGCCCCGGACGTCGCCGTGAATTCGAGCGCATCGCGGTAGTCCAGTAACGCTCTGGGTGACTCGTTGGCCGATGACCACGCGGTGTCCCAGTCCAGACCCAGTCGAAGTGCTGCGGCAACCCTTTGAAGCTCGGGATGACCGGTCCCGGCAGTGCTGTGGGCCAGCACGGAGACTGCCTCCGCGAGAGGTAGTCCAGCGTCAAGCTGAGTTGCTGTCAGCTCGACGAGTGTGGCGGCGGGTAACCCGGGCGAGCTGCCGTGCGAAGCCAACAGAGCGGCGTCGTCGGTCGGCGCTGAGATCGAGCCAGCGGGACCCGTTGAGGACAACGCGACCGCGCGCGGCGATGACCAGACGAAAAACGCTACGGCTACTAAGAGTCCAGTGGCCAGGGCAATGGTCATGGTCCGTCCACCCCCTCGGCGTGCCGCATGAGCTGGCGGGTCCACAACCGACCGGCCACCGTGAGGACAGCTCCCGCAATAAGTGCGATTCGGCCCCACGGTGTGGTGATCAGGGTGGTGATCGGGTCGGTCCCCATGAGCATTCCGAGACCGAGTGCGAGGACCGGCAGCCACGCAAGGACACGCACCGTGGCTCGGGGACCGGCGAGCGCGCTGTCGCGAGCGGCCTGGGCATCGATCTGTGATTCGACAGAATCAGCCAAGCCGTTCAGGGTCTTCGACAGAGATGCTCCGGAGCGTTCCGAGATCTCCCAACACGCGGCTAGCTGCACGCTGACGGAGCGGGCCCAGCGAGCGAGTTCGTGGTCAGACACGTCCGGAGTGGATTGCGCGATCCGGCCCAGGGTTACGGAGGCTGGGACACCCAGCTCCGACGCCGCATGTACGTCGCGGCACAAACGTTCGATCCAGGCGGCTGTGGGGTTGGCGGGGCTCTGGCTCGTGGCCCGGGAGGCCTGGCCGAATACGAGGGACGGACTGCGACCGGCGTTGAGCAGAGCCGCCAGCCGTCGGATCAGAGTGACCCATTGGGCCGCTTCCGCCGCGCGGTCCCGTCGCCAGTGGCGGGATGCGAAGGACACCGTGGCCAGCGAAGTCCGTTGGCGTTCTGGGTCATGGCTCCGTGCGACCCCGACGCTGTGGACGACGAGGGCGCGGCTACCCGCTCCCCCGGCCCACATCAGGCCCGCCGCGGCGATGAGACTTCCCACGGACAGGGCGAGGATCATGACGCACCCTGCGGGTGTGCTGCGCCGACAAATGCAGAGTCAGATGCGCTCGCGCGAGCTGCGGGGCGTGACAACAGTTCCGCCACACGTGGCCATCCCGGGCCCTTGACCGGTTCTCCACCATCGCAGCTCAACGCCGCCAGGGTGATGAGTTGACCGCCTGACAGCTCGAGCGTGCACAGGGTCTCCAAGCGTCTGCCGTCCACTCCCCTGCTCACGTGGGCGATCAAGTCAAGGGCGCTGGCAGCCTGCAACTCGACGGACTCGCGGCTCATCCCGGCGAGCGAGCCCAGCGCCGCCAAGCGGGCGGGAACAGCTTGCGCAGAGTTCGCGTGCACGGTTCCGGCGCCGGCGTGTCCGGTGTTCAACGCCGTGAGGAGCTCACGGACTTCGGCCCCGCGGCACTCCCCGACCACCAGACGATCCGGGCGCATCCGCAGGGCTTGGCGCACCAGCGCTGCCAGGTCCACGGCGCCGCTGCCCTCCACATTGTCGTGCCGGGCCTGCATCCCCACCACGTGAGGATGCTCCGGGTTCAGTTCGGCTGCGTCCTCGATGAGTACCAGACGCTCGGACGGATCGCACTGCGACAACAGCGCGGATAGGACGGTGGTTTTCCCGGACCCCGTGGCCCCGCTGATCATCAAGTTGGCCCCTGCGGAGATGGCCGTACACAGCACGTCCGCCATGAACGGGTGGATGGATCCCGAGGACACCAAGTCGGTCAGGGACAACCGCTGAGGAGCCTGAAACCTGATGGACAGCAACGTGCCGCTCGTGGACACCGGTGGGATCACGGCGTGGACACGTAGTCCAGTGGCAGTCTGCACGTCAACGCATGGGTTGGCGTCGTCGAGCCGACGACCGGCCGCCGTGATGAGACGCACCGCGAGCGCGCGAACATCTGCCTCATTCGCGAAAGGAGATGGCACCCGGGTCACGCCGCCGAGGGTCTCCACGAACACGTTCTCGTGCCCGTTGACATACACGTCGCTGAGCCCTTCGGTGGGCAGGAGCGGTTCGAGCGGACCGAGTCCCGTGAGCTCGGCTTTGATGTGCTGTACCGCCCGGATAGATCCCACCGCTCCGAGCACGCGGCCGGTGTCCTGGATGGCGCGGGCAATCCGGGCGTCAGTGAGGGCACCACCTTCCTGCAGTAAACGATTGCGGACGTCTTCCGTGAACTGAGTGTCGAGTTCCGTGCCGCTCATGACCGCGCCTCCACCTGCTGGGCTATGGCACGGACGGCTTTCGCATGTTTCGCGCGTTTGCCCCGCTGCAACACGGCACCGTTGTCGAGCTCTTGAGGGAGGCGTGGGTCGAATGTGAGGGAGCCGGCACAACCGACTCCGGTTGCCGATTCCACGATGGCTGCATCCACGTCCGCCACGTTGAGCCCGGTCAGGACGGTCATCACTGGGATCTCGCCGCAGCGCTGGACTGCCAGTGTCGCCGCCAGAACTCCCCTGACGGTGCGCGGAGTGAGCACTAGCACCGTTGAGCACCACTGAGCCTGCTCCTCGAGGCGGTCCGCATTCAGGTCAACGACCAGATAGGTCGCCGCGCTTCTCAGCGCGTGGATCACGGTGCCCACCGGAACACTGGAGGCGTGCGTGCCCTGGCGGTCCCAGGAGAGGTAACGCAGAGATCCCGCGCTCGGCATGGCCGCCCACAACTGATCCGCCGCCACAGCACCCGAGAACTGGTGCAACTCGGGCCAGCGCAGGCCGTCCTCGGATTCCGTTCCGAGCACCAAGTCCAGGCCCGCTGCACCGGGGTCGGCATCGACCACCGCGGTGGGCGCACCGGTCTCCGAGAATTCTTGGGCGAGCCAGCACGCAAGCGTCGAAGCGCCCACACCACCCGTTGCACCCACCACGCCGAGGACACGTCCGAGCTCGATCGCGCCTGTTTCGTGTTCGGAGCGCGCGAGCATCTCGGCCAGCCATTCGGCGGCGTCGGGGAGCACGACGACGGCGCTCGCCGCGCTGCGGGCCGCGAGTTCCCACGCTGACTGGTGGGAAGCCAAGGCGACGATGATCGCTCCGTTGGGAACGCGTTCGACCTCCGACGCCGCATCGACCAGCAAGGTGTCCGCGCCCTTCGTGTCGGCGAGGCTGTCGGTGACCGTCAGTTCCACGCGACAGCTCACGCACACGGCTTCTACGGATTCGATGAGCTGCGGATCAGTGCTCAGAAGATGGACCGTTCTGGTCAAGGCTGCTGCCAGTAAGTCGCGGCTACGTCGATCGACGGTCGCACGGTCAGGGTCGGTGCGCTGGGCTCTGCGCGTCCGCGGAATCACCGCCGTGTTCGGGGACCTGTGCGCTGGAGGGGTCATGCCCTTACGGTCGTCGAATCACCCGCTTTGAGGACCACCTTGGGTCCCGATTGTGGAGTCAGGACCAACCCTCCACGGCAGTCATCAGGCCTGTGCAGTTACGTCACCGCGAGTGCACCCTCGCCAGGGGGACGTCAACGAGTCAGACTTGCACCATGAACATCACACTCGTCGGTGGGGGTCCCGATTCCACGAGTCCAGGCTGTGTGGCTCCCTTTCTCGAGAAGTGCCTCGCCCTCGGCTCCGGCCGCATCGGCTTGTTCCTGACCGGTGATGCCGTCACCACTGAGCACAGCGCTGGCCCGTACCTCGAACTCCTTCACGCCGTGCGTGACCGGATCGATCTCCTCCCGCTCAGCGGCGACGTCGGCGACCTGCAACGATTCAACGCGATCATCGTGGGCGGTGGACGAACCCCCGATTATCACTCTGCGCTCGCGGCTTCGATGCCACAGCTGCGTGACCTGGTCGGCAAGGGTGCGCCCTACCTCGGTTTCTCTGCGGGGGCGATGATTGCCGCGGAGTACGCAATTCTCGGCGGATACACGATGGACGGCATTGAGGTGTGCGCATCCGAATGTTCAGAAGATCTGGAGGCCCTCACCGTGCAAGCGGGGATCGGTATCGTGCCGTGGACCGTTGACGTTCACGCCTCGCAGGCGGGCACGCTGACTCGGGCGATTGCGGTGGTGGCGTCCGGTGGCGTGTCATCCGCCGTCGCCGTGGACGAAGACACTGCCCTCCACCTGGATGACGCGCGGTATCCTCGTGTCCTGGGATCTGGGCTGGCCTGGTGGATTACTCCTGCCGGGGATCACGTAGGAGTCAGGCTTCAATCCGCCGAGCCACAGTAGCCCGCTCACGAAAACGTTCCGGTTGATGTCCCACTACCACCACGCACGAGTCGTCTCGGTGGGCCCGTCGAGTTCGGTGAGCCCGGCGTCCACCACGGCAACCGGCCGAGTGGCAGCTGCCCACTCCGCCTCACGCGGTTCATCGACCCGCACCCTGAAGTCGTCCGCCCGCCACTGTTCCCGCTCGGCTTCGGACATGGCCTCCCATGCCAATTGCGCGGCGTGGGCGCACTGGGCCGCAAGCTTGCCACTGGTCATCTCGAGCCCCGGCCGCACCTCAACGGTGACCTTCGCGTCAGTAACGTTTGAAGCGCCGTCGTCGGGAAAAGTTGTGCCCGAAACCTGAAGTTTGTTCAGTTCCTTGGGCAGCGGTTTGACCGGGCCGGGCACAAAGGCGCGCACGGCGGCGTCGCCGAATTCCCCGCTACCTGCCTGGGTGACCGTCACGCCGTCGAGTTCCTGAACGTCGGTCCAGCGTTTGCCGTCCGCGCGGCGCACCAGTTTGCGGATACGCGCGTCGCGCCAGTGCTTCACGGCCGGGTACCAGGGGCCGTCAGGTGCGGATCGCGGGTCCGCAAGCAGGGCGACGACGGCGCGCGCGGCGGTCTCGGCCACGTCCACCTGCCGCGCAGGAGACTGCCGATCCCTGTAGACCGCCAATTGCATGGCCCAGGGGATGTCGTGATCATCGGGAATCTGGTCGGACATCTTTCTACTGTGTCACGCGGCATCCGCGCTCCCCACAACCGGTGTTCTGCTGTGCATGTCAGGAGCCACCCGTAACCTGAATCCATGAACGCTGACGTTGTGGCCAGGCTCCGAAGCACCTTCCGTACCGGGCGGACCCGCTCTGTGGAATGGCGCAGGGGACAGCTCAACGCGCTCGAAGCGATGCTGCTCAATCACAAGGAGCAGTGGCAAAGGGCGCTGGGCGAAGACCTGGGGAAATCTCCGTTCGAGGCCACAATGACCGAGATCTATCCGGTGATCACCGAGCTCAAACACACACGTCGCAATCTCAAGAAATGGCACAAGGACCAGCCGGTTCGCACGCCGTTGCAGTTTTTTCCCGCCCGTTCGTGGGTGCGGTACGACCCGCTGGGTGTCGTGGTGATCATCTCGCCGTGGAACTACCCGCTGCAATTGCAGTTTTCTCCGCTCATGGGCGCGCTGGCCGGGGGTAACTGCGTGGTCATCAAGCCCAGTGAGATCAGTTCGGCCGTCGAACAGCTCTTTGCCGAGCTGGTCCCGCGCTACTTCGACCAAGAAGCCGTCGCCGTAGTCACCGGCCAGGCCGACGCCGCCACTGCCCTCATCGATGCCCGCCCCGATCACGTGTTCTTCACGGGTTCCACCGCCACGGGCACCGCGGTGGCCGAACGCGCAGCTCGCCATCTCGTTCCCGTGACCCTGGAGCTGGGTGGGAAGTCCCCCACATACGTGCACAACGATGTCGACCTTCATG
This sequence comes from Kocuria sp. CPCC 205235, assembly GCF_040980905.1. Taxonomy (NCBI): domain Bacteria; kingdom Bacillati; phylum Actinomycetota; class Actinomycetes; order Micrococcales; family Micrococcaceae; genus Kocuria; species Kocuria sp. CPCC 205235. The sequence goes on along the minus strand of NZ_JAVKPR010000007.1, from coordinate 27,330 downwards.
CGGCCGCACGCCGGATCGTGTGGGGCAAGTTCGTCAATGCCGGCCAGACGTGTGTGGCACCGGATCACATCTATGCTTACCAGGACATTGCGGCGTCATTGGCGGAGGAACTCGCGCGAGCCGTGCGCGAGAGTTTCGGAGCTCGGCCGCAGGAATCGGAAGACTATGGGCGCATGATCCACACCGGCGCGGTGGATCGCGTGAGTGCCATGCTCCCGGCCAAGGGTTCGGAGCAGATCGTGTGCGGCGGTGACGTGGATCGGGAGGATCGCTATATCGCGCCCACCGTCCTGTACCCCGTGGCCGAATCCGATCCCGTGATGAGCGAGGAAATCTTCGGCCCGGTCCTGCCCATCCTGCCGGTGCGCGGTCCTCAGGAAGCCGTGCAGCGAATGCTCACACGGGACGCTCCCTTGGCCCTGTACATCTTCGCCACGGACAAGTCCGTTCGCGACTACATCATGGACGAGGTGCCCTCCGGTGGAGTCAGCATCGGGATCCCGGTCGCTCATGTGGGTAGTCCTTATCTGCCCTTCGGCGGTAAGGGTGCCAGTGGCCAGGGGACCTACCACGGTAAATGGTCACGCGACACGTTCACTCATCAGCGGGCGGTGCTCTCCAAACCCTTGAAACCGGAGACGCTGGGTGTGATCTATCCGCCCATCCACGGCGCGGTGAAATCCGTGTTGGACCGGGCCACCTCACCGGTCGGAGACAAGAAGCGGAGGGCACCTGGGTCGTAGGATCTGACCATGAACCGACCAACGGCTTTCTTCTTGCGTGGCATCAATGTGGGAGCCAACAACAGGGTTCCCATGGCAGAGCTGCGTGCCCTCCTCACGGAACAGCTCGGCGCTCAAGAGGTGAAGACTTACCTGCAGAGCGGCAACCTAATCTGTGTTCGTCAAGGCGACCCCGCGGAGTTCGCCAAAACGTTGTCAGCGGCCATCGAATCGGAATTCGGTGTCCTGAGCCCGGTCGTTCACCGGACGTTCGAAGAACTGTCGGCGGTGCTGGCCGCAGATCCGCTGCGCGACATCGCCACCGACGACAAGCTGTATCAAGTGCACTTCTGCGACCGTCCCGTCCCCGAGCTGGATCTGGCCGCGCTACCGATCCACGACGACGAACGCATCGTGGTTGACGGATCGGAAATCTATATTTGGTACGGCAGTGACAAGGGAATCCATGCTTCCAAACTGCCGGTCGCTCTCGGTAAACAACTGCCGGACATGACCATCACCGCCCGGAACATGCGCACGGTTCGAAAGGTCGCGGAACTGCTGGACGTGGCGGCGCCGGACTGAAAAAGTGTGTGCGTTTCGGACGGCTTCGAACTCGAACTCATTGCGGAGCGCTGAGCCCGCCCGGAGCATGTCAGTGCCCCACGCGATAATGAGCGCATGCACATAGTGGTGGCTCCCGCGGAAACCGGGGCCGGAGGCTGGACCCTGCAGGTGGTCACGGCCAACGGTCAGCGGGCGGGGCAACCACTGACGGTCACGGACCAGGAATTCCCTGGCATAGTCTCCACACGCGAAGCCGCCGCGTTGGAAGCAGGCGTGCAGCCGCCCGTCTGGACCTGGATGGATACGTCCGTGCCCGCCGCGCTCCTGTGCGAAGCAGATGTGTGGGCCACCAAATGCCGGGACTTGGGACTGTGCGCAACGATCCTGGCCACCGCGTCTGACGCTCCGGGGTCCGGAGCACCGGACCCCGATTCCGGCGAGTCACGGCCTATGCAGTACACCCCAGTCATCGAACCGGCAGACCCCCGACATGTTCCCGGTCCACGTCCTCGTCCGGTGGAGGACTCACAAACCTCGCTGTTCGCCATGGCCACGGACCGCGGTCCCGGCCTGGATGACTTGGTCGCAGAACTGGCCGAACAGATCCGCGCCGTGAGCACGGCACGCAACCCCAAACGGTTGGAGATGCTGCTGGGTCTCGAATCGCAGGGTGCGCTGGTGGCAGCCACCATGCGTCACCAGGGAATCCCGTGGAATCCAGGAATCCACGAACAGATTCTCACCGACGCCATGGGCCCCCGCCCGAAAGAGGGCGAACGCCCCATCCGCATGCAGAAGCTGGCCGAGGAGATTCGCCGAGTCCTGGCTGCCCCCACGCTCAATCCCGATTCTCCTCCCGAGCTCCTCAAGGCGCTGCGCACCGCCGGTGTGGACATCGATTCCACACGTGCCTGGGTGATCAAGGAGTGGACCGTGGTGGCAGGGCAACCGGATCCTCGCAGACAAGAGATCGTGGCCCCCGTCCTCGAGTACAAGAAACTGTCGCGCATTTTCTCTGCAACCGGCTGGCACTGGCTCGACACGTGGGTCACCAACGGCCGCTTCCACCCCGAATACGTGGTCGGCGGCGTGGTCACCGGCCGCTGGGCCGCACGCGGCGGCGGAGCGTTGCAGATCCCCAAGTTCATTCGCGATGCGGTGCGCGCGGATCCCGGTCGCACCCTGGTCGTTGCCGACGCCGCCCAACTGGAACCCCGCGTACTGGCCATCCTGGCCCGCGATGATGCCCTGGCTCAGGCCTCCAGGGATCGAGATCTGTACGAATCCATCGCCCAACAGGGACAGGAGCGCGGCTCAGAGTTGAAGGAACGGCCCCACGCCAAGGTCGCACTACTCGGTGCCATGTACGGAGCAACCCAGGGAGCGGCCGGCCGTTTCATACCGCACCTCACCCGCATGTTCCCGCGGGCCGTGGGCTATGTGGAACACGCTGCCCGCGTGGGTGAACGCGGAGAACAGGTCTGCACCTATCTCGGGCGTTGGTCGCCACTTCCGGAACCAGAGTGGTTCGAGATCCAACGTGCCACGGAAACCGCCGCCGGTGAGCGCCGCGCGACCCAAGCGGCGCGGACCCATGGCCGGTTCTCCCGGAACTTCGTGGTGCAGGGATCAGCTGCCGAGTGGGCGTTGGCCTGGCTCGGACACATCCGCCAGGGCTTGCACCGGCAAGGGTTGGACGCGCACCTCGTCTTCTTCCTGCATGACGAGGTCATGGTTCACTGCGCTCAAGAACAAGCCGAACAGGTCAAGCAAGTGGTTCTGGACGCCGCCGATCAGGCGGTGCGCACCGTGTTCGGCCGTGTACCGGTGGAAGTTCCGGTGGCCACGAGCGTGGTCACCAGTTACGCGGACGCAAAGTAGACCGCGACCAGAGCAAACATGCTCCTGCCCGCTACTTGCTGAGCCTTCCCGGGCAGGTCGTCACGGGTTTACAGCGGAGCCGGACGCTTGTCGTTGTGGTCCCATTCGACCGACCAATCAAGCCATTCCAAGATCCGATCGATCACAATGCCGGTGAACCCCCACACGGTGACGGTTTCGCCGGTCTCGTTGACCCGCACGTCAAAGGCCGGAGATTTATAGGTCTGATTCCCTCGGGTCACAGTCGCGTAGTAACGGTGCGCGGGGTTGATCAGATCCAGCACCGGAACCCGGAACACCAGCGAGGACTCGGCATGGTCGACCACATCCACCTCGGACTGGCTCTGCCACCACCCGATGACGGGTGTAACCATGTGATTACTGATGGGCAGTGGAACAGGGTGCAAGGTTCCGAGCACCTCCACGCCGTCCGGGTCCAGTCCCGTTTCCTCATGGGCCTCCCGCAGCGCACCGCGCACGTGCGGAGCGCTCACCTCGCCACCGGGAACGGTCATCAGTTCACCCAACTCACCGTCCGGTGGATCCAGGCGACCGCCTGGGAACGCCACCTGACCGGGGTGCGAGCGCAGGTTCGCCGAGCGTTGGACGAGCAACACGTCCAAGTCGCGCCCCGGCCCCTCACCGTGCTCCTCGTATTCCGAGGGCACTTGGTCCAGCGCACCGAACAGGATCAGCACGGCAGACTGCCGGTAGTCCTCGGCAAGCTCTCCAATCCGCCACGGCTCGCGGTCCTCCATGTAGACCGTGTGCCCCTCTTGGGCCAACTTCAACAATTGTTCGCGGGCGTGAACGGTTCCGGGCGACGTAGGTTTCATGGGTGTCCTTTCACGACTCACGCGCTGAGCGTGTGCCCCTCGGCCCGCAGCTCTCGCCGCGTGGCACCGTTCATGTACCGGTCCAGCAGTTCTTCGCGGCCGGGTTTCAATTCATAGGCGAGTAGCTTGCGCGCCACCTGCGGATCGGTGGGGCCCTCTCCGTAGGAGGGGCACAAATCCGCGATCGGGCACACTCCGCAAGCGGGCTTCCGCGAATGGCAGATGCGGCGGCCATGGTAGATCAGCTCGTGGGACAGCTCCGTCCAAACCTTGGGCGGAAACAGGGCGGTGACGTCCTTTTCCACCTTGACCGGGTCCTCCTGGGTGGTCCACCCGAGCCGACGGGCAAGCCGCCCGAAGTGCGTGTCCACAGTGACGCCCGGGACCCCGAACGCGTTGCCGAGCACCACGTTCGCGGTCTTGCGCCCCACCCCCGGCAGTGTGATCAGATCCTTGAGTTTCCCCGGCACCTCGCCGTTGTATTCGTCCACCACGCGATTGGCGAGCGCTTGGATTGATCGTGCCTTGGATCGGTAGAAGCCCAGCGGCCGCACGATCTCCTGTACGGATTCCGGTTCGGCCTCGGCTAGTTCCTGCGGGCCGGGGTAGGTCGCGAACAGGATGGGCGTCACCGAGTTCACGCGCACGTCGGTGGTCTGCGCGGACAGCACCGTGGCCACGAGAAGTTGCCAGGCGTCGTCGAAATCCAATTCGGCCACGGCGTACGGGTAGGTTTCGGCGAGAATCCGCTGGATCTTCCGCGCGCGGCGGGTCACGGAGAGTGAGCTTTCCTCCCCGGCCCGACGACGCCGCGCTGCCGCCTTGGCTGCCTCATCCGGCGTGACGTGGCGGATGTGCTCGGCAGCTACGGGGTTGTCCATAGTCTCGATCATGCTGGGCCGGGCACCCCGGGTCAAACGCGTTTCGAGGCCCGGGATGTCACAGCACGACTTGATTTTTCACGCCCGCGGTTCGGTTGGGTATGGCAACGAGAAGTCCACTACGCTGGGATCAAATGTGAACTGCGCCACGCAGGGAGTACTTGCGCGGCCAATGGCCATGTAGCGACACACGAAGGAGCGCCATGTCTCAGGACTCAAACGCATCGGAACAGCGCACGTACGCGCCCAGCCAGGAATTTGCCGCGCAGGCGAACGCCACCGCAGAGCTGTACCAGCAGGCCGAGGATCAGGGTGAGGAGTTCTGGGCGAACCAGGCCCGCGATCTGCTGAGCTGGTCCACCCCGTTCAACTCGGTCCTGGACTGGTCCAACCCGCCGTTCGCCAAGTGGTTCGAGGACGGCAAGCTCAACGCCGCCTACAACGCCGTGGACCGTCACGTGGAGGCCGGCAACGGTGATCGCGTGGCCCTGCACTTCGAGGGCGAGCCCGGGGACAGCAAGTCCTACACCTACTCGGAGCTCAAGGACGAGGTCTCCAAGGCCGCCAACGCCATGGAAACGTTGGGCGTGTCCAAGGGTGACCGGGTGGCCGTGTACATGCCCATGATCGCGGAAGCCGTCATCACCATGCTGGCCTGCGCCCGTATCGGTGCCATCCACTCCGTGGTCTTCGGCGGCTTCTCCGCAGACGCCCTGCGTTCCCGCATCGACGACGGCGAGGCCAAGCTCGTGGTCACCGCGGATGGTTCCTACCGTCGCGGCAAGCCCACCCAGCTCAAGCCCGCCGTGGACGAGGCCCTCTCCAAGGGCGGCAAGACCGTCAAGCACGTGCTCGTGGTCAAGCGCAACGGCAGCGACGTTCCCTTCGAGGACGGCCGTGACGTGTGGTGGCACGAAGCTCTCGAAGCCGCGAGCACCGAGCACACCCCTTCCGAGCAGGGTGCTGAAGATCCCTTGTTCATCCTTTACACCTCCGGCACCACCGGTAAGCCCAAGGGCATCCTGCACACCACCGGCGGTTACCTGACCCAGGCTGCCTTCACTCACAAGAACGTCTTCGACCTCAAGCCCGAGACGGACGTGTACTGGTGCACCGCGGACGTCGGGTGGGTCACCGGCCACACCTACATCGCCTACGGTCCGCTGCTCAACGGCGCCACCCAGGTGATCTACGAAGGCACCCCGGATTCCCCGCACCGCGGCCGCTTCTGGGAGATCGTGCAGAAGTACGGCGTGAGCATCCTCTACACCTCCCCCACCGCCATCCGCACCATGATGAAGTGGGGCGAGGACATCCCCGCCGAATTCGACCTCAGCACCCTGCGCCTGCTGGGCACCGTGGGCGAGGCCATCAACCCGGAGGCGTGGACCTGGTTCCACAAGCACATCGGTGGCAGCAAGTGCCCCATCGTGGACACCTGGTGGCAGACCGAGACCGGCGCCATCATGATCTCCCCGCTGCCGGGCGTGACCGAGGCCAAGCCGGGTTCGGCACAGATCCCGCTGCCGGGTATCGCCGTGGACGTCGTGGACGACGCCGGCAACTCCCTGCCCAACGAGACCGACGGTTTCCTGGTCGTCCGCAAGCCGTGGCCGTCCATGCTGCGCACTATCTGGGGTGACGACGATCGCTTCGTCAACACCTACTGGGCCCAGTTCGGCGACAAGTACTTTGCCGGTGACGGCGCCAAGCGCGACGCCGACGGCGACGTTTGGATCCTGGGTCGCGTGGACGACGTCATGAACGTGTCCGGCCACCGTCTCTCCACCCCGGAGATCGAGTCCGCTCTGGTGTCCCACCCGTCCGTGGCCGAGGCCGCAGTGGTGGGTGCCGCGGACGAGACCACCGGTCAGGCAGTGTTCGCGTTCGTCATCCTCTCGGACCAGGCGACCTCCGAAGGCCGCGACCAGGCTGAACTCTCCGAAGAGATCCGCGCTCACGTGGGCAAGGAGATCTCCCCGATTGCCAAGCCCAAGAAAGTCCTGATCGTCCCCGAGCTGCCCAAGACCCGCTCCGGCAAGATCATGCGCCGCCTCCTCAAGGACGTGGCCGAGGATCGTCCCGTGGGCGACGTGTCCACGCTCGCGGACCAGACGGTCATGCAGCAGATCGTGGATTCGCTCGGCACCAAGTAGCCGATCGCCTTCACCCACCGCCGACGCCGCTCGGTGACCTTTCGTCCGAAACGGTCGCCGAGCGGCGTCGTCGCGTTGAAGTCGTGTTGAATGGGAGCATGAGCGAGCTCCCGATCTTCGTGTTGAACGGCCCCAACCTGAACACCCTCGGAACGCGCAAGCCCGAGATCTACGGCCACACCACCCTCGCGGACGTTGAAGCCAACGTGCGCGCGAAGGCTTCCGCGTACGGACTGGACGTGATCTTCGAACAGTCCAATTACGAAGGCCAGATCGTGGAATGGATCCAGCGGGCGCGCACCGATGCGTGTGGAATCGTGATCAATCCCGCGGCCCTCACCCACTACTCGATCGCCGTGCATGACGCCCTGGAGATGTGCGAAATCCCGATTGTGGAAGTCCACATTTCCAATGTGCACCAGCGCGAATCATTCCGCCACGTCTCCTTCGTGTCCCCGCAGGCCACGGCCGTCATCGCCGGTGCCGGTGTGCTCGGGTACGAGCTGGGCGTGCAGGTCGTGGCCAACGAACTTCACAAGACTTCGTCCACGTCGACCAGTTAGGACCCTCTCCATGACCACCGCTGAACAGTCTTCGAACGCTCGTCTGGTCTACGGACGCATCGACGAATCCTTCCACCAGGTAGCGGCCGCCGTGGTGGAGGAGGTCTTGGTGCGACTGGGCCACACCGTGGACGTGGTCGAAGGACCGCACCCGGAGATGTATCCGCAACTGGCCGCCGGTGAGATGGATCTGTTCGCGGACGCCTGGCTGCCCGGCGGGCACGAGGTCTACTGGGAACAGGTCAAGGACAATGCGGTCGAAGCCGCCGTGCTCTACGAGGGCTGCATGTTCTACTGGGCCGTTCCGGCTTACATCCCAGAGGATCTGGTCTTCTCGCTCGCGGACCTGGCCAAGCCCGGGGTGGCCGAACGGATGACCACGCTCACGGTCCAGGGCACCACTCCCGGCGCGGGGTTGACCATGCGCTCCGAGAAGCTCATCGAGTCCTACGGTTTGGCCGCGCTCGGCTGGCATCAGGAGATCGGTGACCTGCAAGCCATCATCGACACCGTCAACCAGCGCATGAAGGCAGGGGACTGGTTCGCCACTCCACTGTGGCAGCCGCAGTACCTCAATGACGTGTACGAGCTGCGCCCGCTGGCCGATCCGCTCGGGGCGTTCCCCGCACCCGATCGTGCGTCGCTCTTGGCATACCGCCAGAGCTGGGACAACCTTCCGGAGGAAACTCGCCGCGTGGTGGCCCGGATCAATTACCCGCTAGAGGCTGTCAATGAAATGGATCGCGCCGTGAACCTGGACGGCAAGGATCCGTTGCAAGCGGCTCGGGACTGGATGGAACGTAATCCTGAAACGGTCAACGGCTGGTTCGCCTGATCAGGACATCACGCACTCGCCGGTGGCAATCGGGGCGGTCGACCCTGCCGCGGCTTCCAGAATGGTGGTGACCTGCTCCATGGGAATCGCGTAGCCGGCCTCGCCCTCCACCGCCTTGGCGAAGATCACGCCCACCACGTTGCCGTTGGCGTCCAACATGGGTCCGCCGGAGTTGCCCTGTTCCACACGACCCGCGATCTGGATGATGCTGCGCGAGAGAGTGTCACCGGTGGTCACGTTCTGGACCGGGGCGAACGCCTCACCCTGGATCGTTGCCGGGCGCACCGTGTACGGACCGCCCAGCGGGTACCCAGCGAAGGAAACCTGTTGGCCTCGCTCCACCGAATTGCTCATGGGCAAAGGTGCCTCCGGCAGATCCGGGGCGTAGAGCACGGCGAGGTCCGAAGCGTCGTCGTACTGCACGGCGTGGGCCTGATACACGCGACCGTCGCGGGTTTGCACCACGGGCTGATCGACACCGGCCACCACGTGGGCATTGGTGACGACCAGTCCGGACGCGGCCACGAACCCTGAACCGGTCTGGTTCTGTGCGCATTGATCCGCGGTGCCGTAAACCTGCACCACGGACTGGCCCGCGGCCTCCACCGCGTTGGAGTCGGTGGTCTGCTCCGGTTCGGGGGCCGCCTCAACGGGGAACAGCAGAGAATCGAGTTGGCGGATGCCCTGGGAACCACTCACGGCGTCGCGCGTGTGGGTCATGGCCTCACGGACCGGCTCCGGCGTGTACTTCTCAATGGTGCGCAGCACGGAAGAACTCGCCACCTGTTGCGACAGAGACGGCATACCCAACTGGCCCACTAGAGAACCGAGCAGCGCCAGCACGATGGCCGCAACGGCAACGTTCAGAACGCCCCCGCCAATGCGGTCCAACACACCCAAACCTGTCTTTTCGGTAAGACGTGCCAGAAAGTTTCCGACAAGCCCGCCCAAAATCTGCCCGAGAACCAGGAGACCCAGCACCGTGACGAGAACAAAGGGGATGCGCAGCTCGGAACCCACCTGCGCGGAGATCCATGGCCCCGCCCAGAACGCGGCCACAGCGCCGAGCACAAAGCCCACCAGTGAGGCGAGCGAGCGGAAGAAACCCCTGGACAGCCCAGCGATCAGGTAGCCCACCAACACCATCACCAAAATGATGTCGAGCAGGTTAAGTGCCAGGTTCATGTACGTCCTTCGAGGTCGCGCCGCAGGCTGCGGGCGGTAGACAAGTAGTTAGTGAGCTTAGGGCTCGGGTCTGAGAAAACCGTGAAACCGGACCGTGCGTTACGCTGATCACAGACCGTCATAAACCCGTCACACGATGCGTTCACACTCAGGGCAAGGGCTTGTCAGCCCCGTGAAGTGTGAAACTCGTTACGATGGTGACAAATAGCGCCTTCAGTCGGCGCACCCCCAACTGTTGAGGAGAACCACCTTGGATACCGACGTCCTCCGCCGCGCCCCGCTGTTTGCTTCACTGGACGATGAAGCTTTTTCCGCGCTGACCGAGGAGATCACCGAGGTTGACCTCTCCCGCGGCTCCGCCCTCTTCTACGAAGGCGATCCCGGAGATCAGCTCTACTTCATCATTTCCGGCAAGATCAAGCTGGGCCGCACCGCCAGCGACGGCCGCGAGAACCTGGTGGCCATCATGGGCCCGGGTGAGATTTTCGGGGAGATGGCTTTGTTCGACCCGAGCCCCCGCTCCACTTCGGCAACCGCCGTGTCCGAGACGCGCTTGGCCGGGTTGAAGCACGAGAACCTGCGCAAGGTCATCACCCGCTCCCCGGAGGTCTCCGCGCAGTTGCTGCAGGCTTTGGCCCGCCGCTTACGCCGCACCAACGAGAACCTGGCCGATCTGGTCTTCTCGGACGTTCCGGGCCGCGTCGCCAAGGCACTGCTCGACCTCGCGGACCGCTTCGGCCGCCCCGCAACGGACGGCATCCTGGTGGCTCACGAGCTCACCCAGGAAGAGCTGGCTCAGCTCGTGGGCGCTTCCCGTGAAACCGTGAACAAGGCCCTGGCCGAGTTCGTACAGCGCGGTTGGATCCGTCTGGAGGCGCGCGCCGTGGTCATCCTGGACCTGCAGCGCCTCAAGCAGCGTTCGCGCTAAGACTTCCGCGCGGCGGTCGCGTGTCACGCGCCGACCCGCCGACGACGCCGCGGCACCCACTCGGGTGCCGCGGCGTTTTCAGTTGTTCAGTACGAGCACCGGGTCACCGTTTCGAACATCCAATGACGGGGTTTGAACGGTCATGTCCCGGCGGGCGCTGAGGAAAGCAATGGCCGAATTCGCCCGCGCGATCATGCCGAGGATCGTCTGGACACCCGGGGTGGCCACTTCTCCCAGATTGAACTCCTGGCCGGATTCTCCGTGCTGAGCGTTCCGGTCCGCAAAGAGTGCGGGTACCGCAGTGTCGTGGGGATGCTCAAGCAGGGTCGCGGCATCAACCCACCCCAACCATGAGTCCCTGGCGCGGGTTTTCAGGGGCGAACACCGCTGCCCCACGGGGAGCACCGCGGCGAAGTATCTCAGGTCCACGCGCTGGTGGACGAAGTCGGAGGTCATCCAGCGAGCAAGCGGACGCAGCAGTTCGGTTCTGAAGGCGAACACCCTGTTGGACAGGACCCCGGCGAAAGAGATGTCCAGGTCCGAGAGTTGTTGACGCGCCAGCATCCAGTCCGCGCCGTCCACGTGCTCGGCTATGCCGTCGCCCTCGGAACCGGCGAAGAGCAACCCTGTTTCCACGAACACCCGCCGTGCAGCGGCGACCACGGCTCGACGAGCCAGGCCGATATCATCCGAGCCGAGCTTGTTGGCCCACTCGGTGGGGCGAGGTCCGGACCAGATGAGCGGTTCGTCGTCACTGGGTTCCAGGAGCCCGCCGGGGAAGGAAAGCTGTCCAAATGACGGCCGATCCGGGCGGAACATCATCAGCGCTTCCACACCGTGGTCGCCATCGCGGACCACCACTACGGAGGACGCGTGCCTGGGGGCCGAACCGTGGATTCCCACGCCCCGATCCAACCAGGCCAACGCGGCCTTCCGATGCGCCTGCGGAACGTGGAACAACCGTTCGGCCGACCCGCGAGCCGTGGTGTTAGCTGAACTCGACAATCAGTTCGACCTCCACGGGCGAGTTCAGCGGCAGCACACTCACACCCACCGCTGAACGGGCATGCTTACCCTTTTCTCCGAAGATGTCGCCCAGGAGCGTGGATGCGCCATCGATCACGCCGGGCTGACCGTAGAAATCGGGGGCGGAGGCCACGAACCCGGTGACCTTCACAACTCGGACCACGCGGTCCAGGTCTTCGATCTCGGCCTTGACGGCCGCCACGGCATTGAGGGCCGAGCGCGCGGCCAATTTCTTGGCGCGTTCCGGGCTGACGTGGTTCTCACCCTCGGTCTCGCTCACCACGCCCGTGGCGGGCAGAGCGCCGTCGACGAACGGCAGTTGACCCGCGGTGTAGACGTACTTGCCCGAGACCGCGGCGGGAGCGTAAGCCGCCACCGGCGCGGACACCTCGGGCAGGGTGAGTCCTAGTTCTTTGATGCGTTCTTCAATCGAGCTGCTCATGGTTCTGGGTGGCCCTTTCGATGCAGGTCGATCAGTTCTTGGGTCGCTTGAAATACGCGATGGGGTTGGTCTGGACCGGTGCGTTGACGTTACCGGCGGGAACATCGGCGGCCTGAGTGCCCGGCAGGACGGTCACCAACTCCCAGCCGTCGTCACCCCAGTTGTCGAGGATCTGCTTAGTAGCGTGGATCATGAGCGGAACGGTTGCATACTCCCAAGTGGTCATGGTCACCACCCTAGTGCCAGGCTCCGGTCATGTCCGTTCAAAGTTTGCTGGCGAACCACTGTGACAGTGCTCTCTGGTGCACACTTGCTTCCAGTCCTGGCTTGTACACTGGCGCAATGGCATCACGCAAGAATTCGGACTCCGAGTCCACCTCGGTCTTCGGCAACGTTGTGGCTTTCCTCGCCACCGCAGTCGTCGCAGGCATCGTGGCAGCAGGGTTACTCGTTCCGCCCGCAGCGGCAGTTGGCATGGCTTCCAACGCTTCCATCGGATGGTTCAAGTCCCTCCCGGATGAGATGGAGATGGGTCCGCTGTCCCGCTCCTCCACGGTGGTCGCTCGCGACGGAACCGAAATTGCGACGTTCTTCGCTCAGAACCGTGAACCGGTCGAGCTGGCGGACATGTCCCCGCACATGCAGGATGCCATCCTGGCCATTGAGGACCGTGACTTCTATGAGCACGGTGGCGTGGACACCGGCGGTATCGTGCGCGCCATGGGCAACAACATCTTGCGCCCGAGTGCCCGTCAGGGTGCCTCCACCATCACTCAGCAGTACGTGAACAACCTGCTCATCGACCAGCAGGTCCGTGCCGGCGAGCAGGCCAGCACCATTGGTTCCGACAAGGGCGTGGTGGACAAGATCAAGGAGATCAAGCTCGCACTGTCCATGGAACAGGAGATGTCCAAGGACGAGATCTTGGAGGGCTACCTCAACATTGTCTTGTTCGGTGGCCAGAACTACGGTGTCGAGGCCGCAGCCCAGTACTTCTGGGGCATCCCGGCGTCCGAGTTGGACATTCAGCAGTCGGCAGTCCTGGCCGGCATGGTCCAGTCCCCCAACTACTACAACCCTCAAGCGAACCCGGAAGCCTCCGAACAGCGTCGCAACCTGGTGCTCGACACCATGCTGCAGACCGGTTCCATTACGCAGCAGCAACACGATCAGGCCGTTGCGGCTCCCCTGGATCTGGACATCCACACGAGCAATTCCGGCTGCACTGCCGCTGAAACCGCACCGTACTTCTGCGATTACGTGCAGAACGAGTTCATGCAGTCCGAGGCCTTCGGTGCCACCCCGGACGAGCGTCTGGCCACCCTGCAGCGCGGCGGCCTGACCATCCACACCACGCTGGACATGAACGCGCAGCGCGCCGCCGAGCGCGAGGTCAACAAGACCCAGCCGCGTGACAACAACCCGGACAACGTCTCCACTGCCCTGGTGTCCTTGGAGCCCGAGAACGGTCACATCGCATCGATGGCACAGAACACCTTCTACTCCGGTGCCGAGGGCGACTCCAACACCACCTACAACTTCAACGTGGACACCACGATGGGTGGTGCCGGTGGCTTCCAGGTGGGTTCGACCTACAAGCCGCTGACCCTGGCCCAGTGGATCAACGCGGGTAAGGGCGTGAAGGCCACCATTGACGCGAGCCGCACGCACTACCCGGCCGACTACAAGTGGCGCGCATCCTGCCTGCCCGGCGGCGTGAAGTACGAGCCCGGCGACGACGGCAACGGTTTCGAGTTCCAGAACGCGGAGCGCGGTTACGAGCGTCGGATGCAGGTCGACTACGGCCTGTACAACTCGATCAACTCCGCGCTGTTCGCCATGGCTGCCGATCTGGACCTGTGCGACATCGGTGAGATCTCCGAGCAGTTGGGCATCCGCGACGGCAAGACCGGTGAGCCCGTGGACACGACCATCCTGTCCTCGCTGCTGGGCGGTTCGGTGGACATCGCGCCCATGACCATGGCTCGTGCATTCTCGGCCTTCGCCAACGATGGCGTGATGTGTGAAGTCCGCTCTATGACCAAGGTCGAGGACTTCACCGGCAAGACCTATGACGTTCCCGCGGACAAGTGCGAACGCGTGATCAAGGAAGAAGTGGCCCAGGGCGTGAACTACACCCTGAACCAGACTCTGACCCGCGGTTCCGGTTGGCAGCGTGATATCGACCTTCCGGGCGCATCCGCCGCCAAGACCGGCACCACCGACAACTCCACCCAGACCTGGATGATGGGCTACACCAAGGGCCTGTCCACCGCCTCGTGGGTCGGTAACTATGAGCTGGGCTCCCGTTCGCTGAACGGTCTGTCCATCGGTGGCCGCACGGGCGGCTCGGACACGGACTGGGTGGACGGCTCCACTTACGCCGGTGCCCAGTGGCAGAACTACATGCGTGACGTGGCCCGCGACTACGACACGTCCGAGTTCTCGGATCCGCCGTCACGCGTGCTCTCCACGAACAAATGAGTTCCATGAGTAACGGCGCCCGCGCAGCCGCGACACTTACCGCAGGGGTAGGTGCCGTGGGCGCGGGCACCGCCGCGTGGGGGATCTTTGGTGAACGGCGCAGGTTCCAACTGCGGCAAGAGACTCTGCGGGCGTTGCCCGCGGGGTCCAGGCCGCTACGGATCCTGCACATCTCCGACCTGCACACGGTCCCGGGCCAGGAGGCCAAGAAGCGCTTCGTCCAGTCGCTGGCGGCCCTCCGCCCGGATCTGGTGATCGATACGGGCGACAACCTCTCCCACATGCGGGCACTTCCATATCTGCTGGAGATCCTGGAGCCGCTCTTCCAGTTCCCGGGCGTGTACGTGCCCGGCTCCAATTGCTATTTCGCCCCCGAGCTCAAGAATCCGTTCAGGTACCTGTGGAAGACCACGGCCAGCGAGGATCCCGTGGACAACACACGGCTACCCACCGAGGACATGCACCGCGCCTTCGACGCCGCCGGCTGGACCGGGCTCATCAATCGCCACGATCGGCTGCGCGTACGGGACACGGTGCTCGACTTCTCGGGCGTGGACGATCCGCACCTCGCCTACGACCGGCACCCGGGTTTTCCCGCTGCCTCTTTCGAGGACGACGCTGCCGCCCTCCGTATCGGCGTGGCACACGCCCCGTACTTGCGCACCCTGGACCGGTTCGTGGCCGACGGCGCGGATCTCGTCTTCGCCGGACACACCCACGGCGGTCAGGTCTGCCTCCCCGGAGGTCGCGCCCTGGTGAGCAACTGCGACCTGGACCCCGCCATCTGCAAGGGCCTGATCAACCACCGGGGCATGCCGGTGAACATCTCGCAGGGACTCGGTGAATCCCGCTTCGCTCCCGTGCGACTTTTCTGCCCACCCCAGGCAGTTCTGGTCACGCTCACTGACTGAGTTTCGTGGCCATCCGTTGGCTCTTGATGGCGAAATCTCCAGCGCCGAAGCGCGCTGAGGCCGGCAGAGGTAGCTGAGAGATCCCTCCCCCGGGCGGCAATGCCACATGCTTGTCAGCCTGTGGTCTTACCATGGGTGTCAGCACAGTCACACCCCGCAGGAGCATCCCATGAGCGCACCCGTTCGCGAACAGTCCGTCACAGCCGCCGAGCAATTCGTCGCGCAGGTGCGTCAGGCATGCGGTTCAGGTGCCATCGCCGAGAGTGAGTTGGAGCGACGGGTGCTCGCTCACGACGCTTCCCATTACCTGCTTCAGCCGCAAGCCGTGGTGCGCCCTCAGAACGCAGAACACGTGGGCAACGTGTTCGCCGCGGCCGCACGACATGGGCTGGGTCTCACGTTGCGTTCGGGCGGCACCTCGCTGTCCGGGCAGGCCGTGACCGATCAGGTCCTGGTGGACACCCGCCGTCACTTTCGCGACATCGAGGTCCTGGACAACGGCACCCGGGTGCGCGTTCAACCCGGGGTGACCGTCCGTCAGGTCAACGCCCGTCTGGCGCCCCACGGGTACAAGCTCGGACCGGATCCGGCGAGTGAGGCCGCATGCACCGTGGGCGGTGTGGTCGCCAACAACTCATCGGGAATGGCGTGCGGAACAGAGTTCAACACGTATCGCACGTTGGAATCCATGACCGTGGTGCTGCCCTCCGGAACGGTGATCAATACGGCGGACTCTGATGCGGATTTCCAGTTGCGCGCCGCCGAGCCCGAACTTCACGAGGGGCTTCTCCGATTGCGACGGCGGGTCATGGACAACCCCGAATCGGTGCGCACCATCGAGCGGTTATTCGCGATGAAGAACACCATGGGTTACGGGCTCAACGCGTTCGTCGATTTCGAGGAACCCGTGCGGATCCTCGAGCACCTCATGATCGGCTCCGAGGGCACGCTGGGTTTCGTAGCGCAGGCGGTGTTCCGCACCGTTCCCATTCATCAGCACGTGGCCACCGGTCTGCTCGTCTTCCCCACGGTGGTGGCCGCCACGAGTTCCGTCCCGCAGTTGGTGGACGTCAACTCAGCCACCGTGGAACTGCTGGATGCGACCTCTTTGAAGGTCTCCCAGCGCACCGGCCAGGCTCCCCCGGTGATCATGGACATCTCTGTGGATCAGCAAGCAGCGTTGCTCGTGGAGTACCAGGCGGATTCGGAAGTGGAGGTGCGGGACCAGGCGCGAGCGGCGTCGTCGTTATTCGAGAGCCTGGGCCTGGAAACCCCTGCGCAGTTGACCACCGATCCCAAGGAACGGGCCGGCCTGTGGACCGTGCGCAAGGGGCTGTACACAACAGTGGCAGGCAACCGCCCCACCGGCACCAATGCGCTTCTCGAGGACATCGTGGTACCGGTGCCGCAATTGGGCGAGACGTGTGAGGACCTCACCACCCTGTTCGACGCGCACGGTTACGAGGATTCCGTGATCTTCGGGCATGCCAAGGACGGCAACGTGCATTTCATGCTCAACGAGCAGTTCACTGACCCGGAGCAGCTCAAGCGCTACGAACGATTCACCGAGGACATGGTGGATCTGGTCCTCGACCGCGGCGGCGCGCTCAAGGCAGAGCACGGCACCGGGCGCATCATGGCGCCGTTCGTCCGGAGGCAGTACGGGGACGAACTCTACGAGGTGATGCTCGAGCTCAAGAGACTGATCGACCCGGATTATCGATTCAACCCCGGCGTGATTCTCACCGAGGATCCCACCGCATACTTACGCGATCTCAAGACCGCGCCCACCGTGGAAGAAGAAGTCGATCGGTGCGTCGAGTGCGGGTACTGCGAGCCGGTGTGCCCGTCTCAAAACCTCACGCTCACACCGCGACAGCGCATTGCTGGGCGCCGAGAGATCGCGGAAGCGGAACTGGCGGGCAAAACCGAGCTGGCGGGGCGACTGTCCCGCGAATACGACTACGCCGGCCTGGATACGTGCGCCGTGGACGGCATGTGCGTGACCGCGTGCCCCGTGCACATCAACACCGGTGACCTGGTGCGGCGCCTGCGGGCAGAGAACCACTCGAAGGTCGCGGATTTCGTGTGGGCGGGCCTGGCACACTCCTGGTCCATGACTGCACCGGGGGCAGCTTTCGCCCTGTCGGTGGCCAAGCGGCTGCCTGCGGTGTTGCCCGTCAGTGCAACCACGGTGGCACGCGCGGTTTTGGGCGCAGACAGTGTTCCCCAGTACAAGCCTCAGCTCCCGGCGGGTGGACGCTCCCGTGATTTCTTGACGACGTCGCCCGCGAACGTCCCTGCAGAGCAAGCTCGGGCGGTGTTCTTCCCAGCGTGCATCGGTGCCATGTTCGGCACCGTGGATGGTTCAGGGCCTTCCGTGTCCGAGGCCTTCTTGAAGCTGTGCCGGCGTGCCGGCGTGGACGTGAGCATTCCCGAGGGCATCACCGCCACCTGCTGCGGCACCCCCTGGAAGTCCAAGGGCCTGCCCACCGGTTACGAGACCATGTCCCACCGCACCCTGGAGACGCTGTGGGAGGCCTCCGATCACGGTCGGCTGCCAGTGGTGTGCGATGCGTCCTCGTGCACCGAGGGGCTGGAGACCATGCAAAAGCTGGCCGCGGAATCAGAGAAGTACGCACCGCTGCGTTTCGTGGACGCCGTGGAATTCGTCTCGGAGCATGTGCTTGATCGGATCGCCGTATCTGACCCGTTGCGTTCTGTGGCCGTCCACCCCACGTGCTCGTCGGTTCAGCTGGGCATCAACGACCACCTGATGCGGCTGGCCAATGCTGCAGCGGAACGAGCCACCGTTCCCTTCGCCTGGGGTTGCTGTGGCTACGCCGGCGATCGCGGCATGCTGCACCCCGAGCTCACCGCGGCCGCCACGGCCCCGGAAGCTGCCGAGGTGAACGGCACCTACTACGATGCCTACGTTTCCCTCAACCGCACGTGCGAGCAGGGCATGACCGAAGCCACCGGCAAACCCTACGAGCATGTGTTGCAAGTGCTCGAGCGCGTGAGTAGGTGACGCTAAGCAGGCTTGGCCCCAGAGCGGCGTCGTTCGTGGGGTGGCACCGCTCTCTCGGGACGCACGTTGGTGAACAGCCGGCCCGCGAGTCGGGAGCTATGTCGATGGCGTGAGCGAGCGGCGTCGTCAGACTTCGCGACGCGGGTGCGGTACGGCTCGTGAGGCTGCCCGCGCCACCGGAACGGTCGAGACGAGGCACACGACCACGCCGAAGGCCAGGCATGCGATGAAGCCACGGACCGGGCCGATGCCGAAGAGATCGCCCACAAAGGGACCCAGAACGGCAAGCACGAACGGCACCGCGAATCCGGTGTAGGTGAGGGTGTAGAAGACGCCGATGAGCGCACCCAATTCGTGGGGTTCGGCAATGATCTCCACCTCGCGCAGACCGGAAACCATCATGATGCCGTAGCTGCAGCCCAGGATGATCGCGGCCGGAATCACCAACAGTGCGCTGTCCACCTCGATCGCGACGGCGCCCAGCACCAGGCCGACACTCGCGGCGCCAAGGCCCACGACCGAGAGTGGCAACCAGCCGTACGTGGCGAGTTTCGCGGCGACCGGTTGGATGAAGACACCCGAGAACATGCCCACGCCGGAGATCAGGCCGAGGTAGGCGACCGGGTACTCAACGTTGTCCGTGACGAAACCGGGGATGCTCGTGAACGCGACCGTGGCCGTGCCGAAGACCCACGGGGCCCACGCGGCGACCGCCCAGAAGAACCGACCCGTCAGTGCGATGCGCGGAACGAGCGGTGGCCGTTTGACGCGCCCCTCCGCGGGGAACTGCGTTTCGGGAACGCCCCAGACGAGCGGGATGGTCACGATGACCAGGGCGATGTGCAAGAGATAGGGCGTGATCTGCGGACCGGGCAGGAACTCCGCGAACTGGCCGGCGATCAGTGGTCCGCCGCCGAAGCCCGCCGAGAGGACGATGGTCGCGCGACGCGGGCCGGCGGTCGGGCGGTCCACGGACAGCTGTTTGATCCACGCCGAGCCCGAGGACATGGCCATGCCCACACCAAAACCCATGATCCACCGGCCCACGTACAGCACCCACTCGGGCGCTTGGCTGCCGGCCGCGAGGATTCCTGATGCCACCGCCACGAGAATCAGTGCCGGTCGCACCACGGCGCGGCGGCCGTAGTGGTCGGACACGGGGCCGAAGATCAGGAGCGCGGGCACCAGTCCCGCCGCGTAGATGCCGAACATCGCGGTTACGGAGGCTTCCGAAATGCCGTCCTGATCTCGGTAGACCTCGAGCATCGGCGCGAAGAGGTTAGTTCCGAAACCCACCGCGAACATTGCGAGTCCCACGCGGATCCAGGTGCGAGAAGTGATGGGGCTGCTCTTCGACGGGGAGTTGTTGTCACCGGAGGCGGGCCGCGCATTCATATAGGGGACCTTACCTGTGATTCCCGACACTGTGGTCAGTAAGTCGTGGACAGCCGGCACGTTCGAGTCCGCCACTGGATTTCACATTCACGCTCCCCTGCCGCTAAACTGGAGCAGTTGTTTGCGGGCACGCCTGCAAATTTCGGGATGTGGCGCAGCTTGGTAGCGCGCGTCGTTCGGGACGACGAGGTCGCAGGTTCAAATCCTGTCATCCCGACCAACGATCCCCTTGTCATCACGATCCGTGACGGCAAGGGGATTTTTTCATATCGGAAGGCTGCAGTGACCACTCCGCATGACCGCCGCTACGAGAAGCATGTTCCGGCCGTGAACGGCCAGGACATCCGCCGTTCCCACGACACCTGGCATTGGCGTGACTCCCAGGTCCACCTGGACCGCGTGGGTGCCCCGGACGCGCCGGTACGCATCCTCCTGGTTCACGGCGCCGGCGGGAACAGCGATGCCTTCTGGCCGTACGCCGCGCACTTCGCCTCGCTCGGGGCCCATGTCACGGTGCCGGACCTCCCCGGCTACGGCATGACCGTTACCGATCGCCCGGAGCGCATCCGCTACGACGATTGGCGCGAACTCCTGATCGACCTGCTTCGCGCGGAGGAAGACGAGCGCCCCCTGATCATCCTGGGTGCCAGCATGGGTGGGCTTTTGGCTTACGACGCCGCCGCGGCCACAGGTCTCGCCGCTCGTCTGATCGTCACGTGCCTTCTGGATCCGCGTGATCCCCGTGTGCGGGCGCGGTTGACGTGGCATCCCTTGCTGGCACGACTCACCGGGCCATTTTTGAAGTTGGTGCAAGGGCCACCTGCCAACCTGCGCGTGCCGATCCGTTGGATCGCGGACATCCGGCACATCTCCAACGATCCGGGACTGGTACGTGAGGTCGTCAGAGACCGGCGCGGCGGCGGTGGCCGTGTGCCTCTGGGCTGGATACGCAGCTACATGGAATCTGCGCCCCTGATCGAACCTGAGGACTTCACGGACACGCCCGTGCTACTCCTCCACCCCGGTGACGACCGTTGGACCCCGCTGGAGATCAGCCGCCCGTTCTTCGAACGCATTGGTGCCCAGAAGTCGTGGCGGCTGCTGGAGAACGCCGGACACTTTCCGGTGGAGGAACCGGGTTTCGAACAGATGATGCGCGCAGTCAAGCATGTGATGGAATCGACCCATGACTGATCAGCAGCGCCAGCGCCCGTTCGCCCAGGTCGATGTCTTCTCCCGTGAGCCCTACATGGGCAATCCGGTGGCGGTCGTCCTCGACGGCACGGACCTCGGCGACCAGGACATGGCCCGCTTCGCGCGGTGGACCCACCTGTCCGAAACCACGTTCGTCCTGCCGCCCACCTCGCCAGACGCCGATTACCGGCTACGCATCTGGACTCCCGGCGGTGAACTCCCCTTCGCGGGTCACCCCACGCTCGGCTCGGCCCACGCGTGGCTCGAGGCGGGTAATACCCCTCGCTCCCGCGACGTCATTGTTCAGGAATGCACCGCGGGCCTGGTCGAGGTCCGCCCCACCGACGACGGCGCTCTGACCTTTGCCGCCCCGCCCACCTCGCGCTCGGGAAACTTCGATCCCGCCATGCTGGAGCAGGTCACTGCGGGACTGGGTCTGGATGACGAGGAGATCGTGGCCCATCAGTGGGTCGACAACGGGCCGGGGTGGGCAGCTGTCTTGCTGCCCTCCGCAGACGATGTCCTGGCCATCGAACCGGATTACCCGGCGCTGGGGAATTACAAGATCGGCGTGGTGGGCCCCTATCCGGAGAGCAGCCCGCAGCAGTTCGAGGTCCGCGCGTTCGTGACCGGCACCGGCGGCTACGAAGACCCCGTCACGGGAAGTCTCAACGCGAGCCTGGCGCAGTGGCTCATGCGAACCGGCCAGGCGGCGTCGTCGTACTTTGCCCAGCAAGGCACGGCCATGGGGCGCCGCGGGCGCGTGACCGTCACGTCGGATGCCGCTGAGAATGTCTGGGTGGGTGGGCACTGCACCACGTGCATCAGTGGGTCGGTGCTTCTGTGACCGACCGACAAGTCACACCGACCGAGGCGCACCTGGACCTGATTTTCGACGGCCGCTGCGGCTTCTGCACCCGCGCCGTGGGGTGGGTGCACAGACTCGACCGGCACCGTCGCATCAGCACCCACGCGTATCAGGAACCTGACGTGCTGGAGCGCTTCGGTCTCACCGAATCACAAGCTCACACTGCGGTCTGGGCCGTGGTCGGCGGGACACCATCGGCCGGCGCAGCGGCCGTAGCCGAGACTCTGGACACCGCCCTCGGCACCCGCATTTTTGGCAAGCTCTACCGCATCCCACCAGTACGAACGGCCCAGGATCGCGTGTACCAATGGGTCGCGGATCACCGCGGAAAGTTCCCCGGTGTCACGCCGTGGTGCGAATGTCACCCGGAAAACTGCGAGCCCAGAACTACGTAATTACAAGAATTTCCGCAGCTCGCGAGCGGCAGCTTCCGGGTCGGTGGCATCCGTGACCGCCCGAACCACCACGATCCGTGACGCGCCGGTCTCGAGCACGGACGGCAACCGCTCGGCGTCAATCCCGCCGATGGCGAAGAACGGCTTGTCTCCCGCGTGCTCCGCGGCATACTTCGGCAGTTCCAGCCCCACGGCGGCACGTCCGGGTTTGGTGGGCGTTTCCCACACGGGTCCGGTGCAGAAGTAGTCCAGGCCCTCGTCCGCAATCGCTCCGTCCACTTGCTCACGAGACAGGCACGAGCGGCCGATGATCACGTCATCGCCCAGCAACTGGCGCGCCTGCGGGGTGGTGAGATCGCCCTGCCCCACGTGGAAAACATCCGCACCGGTGAGCATCGCTACGTCTGCCCGATCATTGACCGCGAACAGCTTGCCGTGTTCCCGTGCAACCTCGCCGAGCACCTCGATGGCCTCGATCTCTGCCGCGGCTTCGAGTTTCTTGTCACGCAGCTGGATGATGTCCACGCCGCCCTCGTACGCGGCATGCAGGAATTCCCGCAGGTCACCGCGCTCTTTTCGCGCCGTGACACACACGTACAACTTGGCATTCGCGAACGCATCACGCCTACGGGTTCCCTGACTCTGTTGCTCACTCATGTGGCCATGGTGCCACGGGTCACGGTTACACTGAGAGGTACCGGTCACATGACCGGTAGTTCCACGGGAGTCCGCGACTGTTGCCCCGGCAACCACCGCAGCGGGCTGAGAGGGCGTGAGCCGCCGACCGGAAACCTGATGCGGATCATGCCGCCGGAGGGAGTGTTGTGGCACCCATGCCACCCGTCCAGCACCACAGTGCGCCACGGCACGCAGTGGTCGCGGGCGCCGGCTTGATTGGTCTGGCGACCGCTTTCGAATTACGACGCCGCGGCGTAGCAGTCACGCTCGCAGACCCCCGTCCCGCCTCGGGAGCCACCCACGCTGCCGCGGGCATGCTCGCCCCGATCGCCGAAACCCAGTACGGCCAGGAAAGCCTGTACCCCCTCATGGCTGCCTCCGCCGTGGAGTATCCGGCATTCATCGAGCGGGTCTCCGCGGCCTCCGGGCTCCCCACCGGCTACCGCACCGAAGAGACCCTGGTGTTGGGAGTCGACTCCGCCGATGCACACGCCTTGCAGGACCTCGCAGCCCACCAGCGCGCCGCGGGCATGCAGGTCGAGAACATCACAGCTCGTCAGGCCCGGAAACTAGAGCCCGCTCTCGCACCGCATGTCGCGGGTGCCATCAGGGTTCCCACGGACCATCAGGTGGACCCCCGACTGCTCGCCGCATCCCTGATCCAAGCCCTGGACGCACCGGCCATTGACACGCTGAACGGTGCCACAGACCCCGGCCCCGCGCGTTGGTTCCACGCGAAGGTCGAACGAGTTCTCTCAACCCGCGGTACCGAACCCCAGGTGACCGGAGTGCTCCTGGAGGGAGGCGAGACGGTCGAGAGCGACGTCGTCGTGCTGGCCACTGGACTGAACACCAGCGATACCGGACAGCTACCCGCGGGCCTGACCCTGCGGCTGCGCCCTGTGTACGGCGACATTCTGCGGCTGAGCGTGCCCGATTCGCTGCTCCTGCCCGGGGAGGAACACTTGATCACACGCACGGTTCGCGGGCATGTCCACGGGCGGGCCGTGTACCTGGTGCCCCGAGCCGACCGGACGTTGGTGCTGGGCGCCACGAGTCGCGAAGACGGGCGAGCGTCCGTACTGGCCGGTGGCGTGCACCAACTGTTGCGGGACGCACGCGCCATCCTGCCCGCTGTGGACGACTGCGATGTGCTGGAGATGCTGGCCCGCGCTCGCCCGGGGACTCCGGACGATCTGCCGTACATGGGGTTGTGCTCCGTGACCGGCCTGGTGATCAGCACCGGTCATTTCCGGCACGGAATTCTGTTGACTCCCGTGGCCGCCCGGTTGGCCGCAGAACTGGCGACCGGTGTCGCGGACCCGGCCGTCAGCCACGAGCACGACTCCGACTTCTTGACCTCGACCGACCCCGCGCGGCATTCTCCCGCGCACCCCGAGATGTAACAGGTGAACAACATGAATACCGCTCCTCAGGACACCATCCAGGTCAACGGACATCCGGTTCCTCTCACCGAGGGCCTGTCCGTGGCCGATGCCGTTGCGGATCTGACCGGCCGTGACATCACCGCCGCGGGCCGCGCGGCTGACGGCAGGCCACTGGGCATTGCTGTGGCCCTGGATCACGCCGTGGTTCCTCGTTCGCGGTGGTCCGACACACTGCTCGAGGCGAACCAAACCGTGGAGATCGTCACCGCCGTGCAGGGAGGCTGAAATGACCACCGACGACTTGACCATCGACGGCGTGACGCTCGGTTCGCGGCTCATCATGGGTACCGGCGGCCTCACCGACCTGGCGATGTTGGAGCGCGCGCTCCTGGCATCGGGGACGGAGCTGACCACGGTGGCGGTGCGGCGTTACTCGCCCGGGTCGGGCCTGGGTTCCGGCGCTGGCCTGGGTTCCGACGCTGGTCGCAGCGGTGGTGCTGAAGCACCTCGTAACGGGACCGCCTCTTCGGTTGGTGACGCAGCGACGTCGACACCCCGGGACAGCCTCTACGGGATCCTGCACCGCAACGACATCAAGGTGCTGCCCAACACCGCCGGTTGTTACACGGCACGGGACGCGTTGCTGACCGCGGAGCTGGGGCGGGAAGCGCTGGAAACGGACTGGGTGAAACTCGAGGTCATCGCGGACGAGGACACACTGCTCCCGGACGGTCTCGAACTACTCGACGCCACCGAACAGCTTGTGGCGCGCGGTTTCAAAGTCTTCGCGTACACCTCCGATGACCCCGTTCTGGCGCTACACCTCGAGCAGGCCGGGGCCACCGCCGTCATGCCGCTGGGTGCGCCGATCGGCACGGGTCTGGGCATTCTGAACCCACACAATATTGAGCTGATCGCCGCTCGCGCAAGCGTTCCCGTGGTGCTGGATGCTGGCATCGGTACGGCATCCGAGGCGGCGTTGGCCATGGAGCTCGGTTGCGACGCGGTTCTGCTCGCCTCCGCCGTGACCCGCGCCCAGAATCCCGTGAACATGGCCCAGGCCATGCGCCATGCGGTGGAGGCCGGACGGTTGGCGCGCGGCGCAGGCCGGATCGCACGCCGCACGCACGCCGTCGCGTCCTCGCCGATGGCGGGGCGGATCGGGACGGGAGCCGGCGCCTCAGGTACCGACGGTGCCGCTCCTCGCGGGGACTGGCCCGCGCCCTCATCCGACCAGTCCTCTTTACCGGCGAACCCGCCGGCACCGTCAGCCGCGCCGTCGTCCGGGCAGTCAGCTTCGCGAGCGGACCCGTTGGCGCCGTCAGCCGCGCCGTTGTCATCTCCCACTTCGTCCGCCCCCTCGCACTAGGAGTCGCACGTTTCATGACCGCAGTTTCCCCGTTCCCGCCCCTCGTCGAGCCCACGCCGGAGCTCAACCACGAGGAACTCGAGCGCTACTCCCGCCACCTGACGCTCCCGCAACTCGGGGTCGAGGGTCAGCGGCGCCTCAAGAACGCGCGCGTGCTCATCATCGGAGCCGGTGGCTTGGGTGCCCCGGCCCTGCAGTATCTGGCGGCCGCGGGTGTGGGAACCATCGGCGTGATCGACGACGACGTGGTCTCCGTGTCCAACCTGCAGCGCCAAGTAGTGCACGGTATGGCGGACATCGGCCGCCCCAAGGTTGATTCCGCCGCGGACGCGGTGACCCGCCTCAACCCCCTGGTCACCGTCAACGCGCACGGCGAGCGCCTGACCACCGACAACGCCCTGGACATCTTCTCCGGTTACGACCTGATCATGGACGGCGCGGACAATTTCGGTACGCGCTATCTCGTCTCGGACGCCGCGGAGCTCGTGGGGATTCCGGTCGTGTGGGGCTCCATCCTGCGCTTCGACGGCCAGGTCTCGGTGTTCTGGTCCGGCCACGGTCCGGTATACCGTGATCTCTTCTCGGAGGCGCCCGCGCCGGGTCAGGTGCCGTCGTGCGCGGAGGGTGGTGTACTCGGCATGCTCCCGGCCACCATTGGCTCGGTCATGGTCACCGAAGCGCTCAAACTCATCACCGGCATCGGCCGCCCGCTGGTGGGTCGCGTGCTCATCCATGACGCTCTAGCCCAGACCTGGCGCGAGCTCTCCATCCTGCCGGACCCTGATCGTCCGCCGGTCACCGATCTCTCGCAGGTCGCCGTGGCCTGCGGCCTCCCCACCGCCGACGACGCCTCTCCCGCCTCCCACGAAACCCTCACCGCTTCCGAGTTGGCTGTGTTACTGACCTCTCGCTCATTGGGTGAAACGTCCTTCACGCTGATCGACGTGCGCGATGACTGGGAGCGAGACCTGGTCTCCATCCCGGGCTCCGTGCAGGTCCGGCTCCAGGAGATCCTGGACCGAGGTGTGTCCGCGCTACCGGATTCGGTGGAGGGCAACGTGATCCTGCATTGCAAGGCCGGGGTGCGCTCCGCTCAGGCACTCGGTGCGTTGCGCGCGGACTACGCACTGAGGGAGGACACCGTCAAACACCTGGACGGCGGAGTCTTGGCGTGGATCCAAGACGTGGATCCCACGCTGCCGAGCTACTGACGGGCATCGAAGTCTCATGTGATGCACATGCCGATTCCCGGCATGGATTCTGCACCCTCATCACCTTAGATTGCAGGGCCGCTTTTCCCCACACGGGGTGCCTCGAGCCCTTGCTTTCAGATACGCGTGTCACCATTAAGTTGACGGCCGCGCCGCCCGGGTCGGCCGTGTCACTGAGGAGAGATTGTGCCCACCACTGAAGTTGCTGCCCCTCGCGTCTACGTGGTCACCGGTGCCGGATCCGGAATCGGTCAGGCCGCCGCCGCTCAGCTCATCGACCAAGGTCACCGGGTCATCGGCGTTGACCTCAAGAGGCTCTTCGCAGCTGAGAGGGTAGCTGCGGGGCGTGGGCCGGGCGCGTCGGTGCCGGGATAGACGCCGAGG
>NZ_JAVKPR010000061.1:0-1435 GCF_040980905.1 Kocuria sp. CPCC 205235 | reverse complement strand
TGGCGAGGCCTCCGAGGCCAAGATCAAGGAAGCCTCCGACGCCATCGCCCGCCTCGTACGCTCCTGACCACGGCACTGCCCAGCCCAGCGCCCACAGTCATACTGCATGTGTCGTCGACCACCTCATGCTTAGGTGGGCTCCGTCCATGAGCGCTGACCACGGCCACAGCGAGACCACCACCTGAGGTCAGAGGTCGTCCTAGAGCTGACCATCACTGTGTTCTTCACCGAGCCCCAGGGGCCTGGTTCACCGAAAGCCTCGCTCTGCTAGTCAACACCGCGCGCTTGCTCACCGACGTCTTGGATTTGGTCGCGGCCCTGAGTGCTGCGGTGCTGCTACAGCGTCCGCCCACCGACCGGCACATCGGGGGACCGTATCTGATACCTCCGACGATCCCAGCCGATCGCCTACCATGCCGGCCAGCCCGTCCTGGCAGGGTGATTCCACGTCCGCTCAGGCACTACTGCCACCTGATCAGGGCGCATGGCACAGAAGCTACAACCCCACGGCCCCCAACGACAGATCTAACGAAGTACTACGAGTCGTGTGGCGGCGTTCACGCCGACCGCGCGGGACCGTCCGATAAACGGCGGGTGGGGTCTGGCGGATTTCATCAGTGAGTGGTTCTCTCGAACCCTCCGGCGAAGGGGAAACGCGAACGCGTTCAGCGCGGGCATCCACCTCATCACCCAGCGTGCTCCGCCGCCGGTCGGATCAAGAGACCCGGTGACGAGGTAGAGAGACTTCAGCGCCGCAGCCTCGTTCAAGAAGTGCCCTCAGGTGCGCACCACCCTCCGATAGCGGGCGTTGATCGACTCGATCGCGTTCGTCGTGCAGATCGCCGAAGCGGATCTCCACGTCGTACTCCTTCGAAGGGCACGAGCTGAAGCCCAGGAGGACTCCCACAGCTGCACGATCGCCGGATACCGCTGGCCCCAGTACGCCGCGAACTCAGCGAACCGGTCCTTATGGTCTCGCCCTTCCCGACTCCTTACCCCGGAGATGTATGCGTGCAAGTACGGGTTCACCCCTTAGGGGTACGCGTGTCAAGTGTTGCCGTGGGAGGGAAAGTGGTGGCATCTCAGGGGCGAGGCGGTACGGTCGCGGCGGGCTTCGTCGTGCTCCATCCACGCGCTGGCCTGCCGGTGGACACCACGTGGGTCAGACCTGGGGTGCTTGCCAGTGCCGCGGGAACACGAGACGGCAGCGTTCCCTTTGCTCAGCTCTGACTCCCTTTATTGATATCGAAGTCGCTTGTTGAGCTTTTCTCAAGACGACATGAAGATTTCCTGAAGCTTGCTCTTTGAGGTGCTTTGAGGACTGATTTCCCGGGTCAACGAAGGCATAGTTAGCACGTGAGAACCCCCGTTACCTTTTTCATGACGCCGGTGTCCGGGAGGATGAAGGCGTAGGTAACCAGCCGGCCCCGGCATG
>NZ_JAVKPR010000060.1:0-1700 GCF_040980905.1 Kocuria sp. CPCC 205235 | reverse complement strand
CCTGAGTTGGCTCATTCGTTTAGTGCGTGATTTTCGGGGTCGCGGATGGCGTCGAGGACGGCCTGCTGCTCGGCCGGGATGACCGGGGCGAAGGTCTGGGTGGCGCCGTTGATGGCGATGGTCGCTGCACGCAGCGGGCGCAGCTGCCGGATGACGTTGCGGATCGCCAGCCCGGTGCGGGCCTGCACGGTGCGGGAGAGGGCCAGGGCGGTGAACACGATCGTCAGGTGCGCCTCGATCGCGTCGCGGGTGCGGTGGAACATGGGCCTGGCCCGCAGATCGGTCTTGGACATCCGGAAGGACTGCTCGACGTGCCACAGGTCGTGGTAGGAGCCGATGACCTCACCGGCGCCCATGATGTGGGCGGGGATGTTCGTGACGTAGCCCTTCAGGCCCACCAGCGCCCGGGCACGGGCCAGCGATGCCTCGTCCAGGGCGCGCGCCCCGTGGGTCGTCTTCACGAACCTCGGGGTCCGCGCGGCTTGCTCCCCGGCGACGACCGCCCGCGCCCGGCTCTCCTGGGCTGTGAGCGTCGCACTGTCACGCACGGCCCGTTTGCGGGAGTACGCCCACACCGCCCGCCACGAGCCGGGGTGTTGGGCGGGGTCCCACACCGGTTCGGCGCGCAGCAGGCGGTTGTTCTCGCTTGTGCGCCCTGTCATGGGGGTGATGGTGTCGATGACCTGGCCGTCGGTGAACGCGTCTCCGTGCCAGCGGAAGTGGGAGGCGAGATCGATCGGGGCCTTCGTCGCCCGCGAGCCCACGATGAAGCGCAGGCCCGCCTCGTCGAGCTCGCGCAGGTTCGAGGCCGAAAGCATCCCGGCGTCGGCGACGACGACCATGTCGGCCAGACCGTGGCGGGCCTGGAACTGTTTGATGATGGGGACGATCGTGGTGGTCTCGGCCTTGTTGCCCTCGAAGCAGCCGATCTCCAGGGGGAACCCGCCGCGGTCCACGAGCAGGCCCACGACGATCTGCGGGTCCACCCGGCGTTCCTTGGAGTAGCCGACCTTGCGTAGCTCGTCTTCCTTCTCGGCCTCGAAGTACAGCGTCGTGACGTCGTAGAGCACCAGGGAGACATCGCCGCTGGTGGCCGCGTGCTCGAAGCACAAGGTCGCGACCCGGTCGCGATACTCGCCGGGCCCGGCCCGGGCGAGCGTGCGTTTCATGGTCGCGTAGCTGGCCGGGGCCCTGCCCAGGTCCCTCAGGATGCGGCCGGCATCGAGCAACGAGGTCGGCTCCACGACCCGGGCGATCACTAGGTCCCGGAACACCGCATCGTCCAGCGCGTCGAACCCCAGATCCGTGAACACCGCGGCCAGGGCCTCGAACAGGATACGGCAGTCGGTGGCCACGACCTGGCCCGGGCCCTCGCGCCTGCCGGTCGGCGGTGGCTCGGGAGCATCGAACAACCCCGGCTCACCGGCAGGTGGGACCAGCGGTGCGATCGGTGCCGCCGGTTCGACACCGAGGTCCAGCACACCCTGGGCGGAGTCTTCCAGCAGGTCGCGTCCCTTTTGCAGCAGTAGGCCCAGCTCGGCTTCGGTATGGGCCGAGCCGAGGTGCTGCACGATCCGCTGGCGCCCGTGGGCGTACTCAGCGATCTGCACCGCCGTCGCGCCCGAGGCCGTCCGCACCCGCCTGATGAACACCACACCACGACTCTAGAACCATCCAATTAGTGCGTGAAACCGCCCCAA
>NZ_JAVKPR010000059.1:0-1948 GCF_040980905.1 Kocuria sp. CPCC 205235 | reverse complement strand
GTCAAAGCCCTAGAACGTTGCTATCGCAGGCAAGCAAGCCCCCGCCATACACATATTTTGGCCTATAACCCTGTTCTGCTTTGGTGTGCTCGGCCTGCTTGTCGTGACCAGCCATGATGATCCCCCTTGGACGTACGGGCCCAGGACGGGCTCGTCTTTCCAGTGGAGCACCGGCACCAGGATCTGGCAATGCTTCTGCGGGACCACCAGGGCGAGACCCGGCCCTGCCCGAAGTGCACGCTTCAGCTGACGAAGCAGAAATTTCCTGGCGGATCTCCCGCCCTAGAACTCAGGGATCAAACGCGCTATCGCTGATTGATCCGCGGACACTGGCTGCATCAGTAGCTCGACGCGCCCTTCTTTACATATGGCCGGCTACCGGACACTTCCCACGGAGTTGACGTCGCAATGGGAGTTCCTGAACCTAGATGAGCTCACGGCCAGCGGCTTCCAGGTCCCGGATCTGCAGTGCCGTGTCCTATGCGTCCAAGCTCACCCGCGCGTAGCGCAGGCGTGCCAGCGGTTCCGTACCCTGGTGTCCCGTCGCAGGTTCTATCGCAGGGATTCCGAGAACACCCTCTGCCGACGACCCGAAAGTGTTTTCGCCCGTGGGCGTTGATGTATCGACTCTCGGAATCCGCTGGACACCTATTGCAGGATGAGGGTTGTAGTGATCGTTAATCCTCGCTCTTTCGCATATCGTCCTGTGCTTGTTCTTCGCCCGGCGCGAAGGACTCTGCCGAGGCACTGTCTGTGGACAGCCAGGAGAAGGCCTGGTCCACTGCGTCTTGGTTAGTCCTAAGGATCTGCAGACTTCTTCGGATCAAGGCGTAGAGCTGGCTGACCCACGAACTGGCAAGAGCAACGTCCGCTCCTCCCGATAGTGTAAGACTCGGAATCAGGTGCCCGCGATGGAGGATGTTCCGACATGGCTCCATGCAGTGGGTCTCGAGTGACCACCACTCCGAGTGCGCGACTCCACTAGCCAAGGAGTAGCTCTGGCGATAGAGATCGAGCAGTCCGCATTCCTTCGCCATTGCCCGGATGGACTTGCCCTCGGCAAACGAGTCGCGCGTGTCCACGACCCGGTGATCGAGCACGTCATCGTTGTGACTTAATTTGTCGAGTTCCTCTATGGCTTTTTCGACTTCCGGGCTATTCCAGTCCTTAGCGAGCTCATCCGTAATCCGCGCGTACAACTTCGCTTTGCCAGCTCCATAGGTCTGGTATGACCGGTAGACAGACGGATCCTGCAGGGCCATCCACTCTAGGTAGATGCGCACCTCCACCAGGGTGCGACCCACGTGTGCGCCATGCTCTACGCACCAGAGATCCGGGGCGCCAAGCGCTGTAATCACCTCTCGGCCGGCGCGTGTCACCAACCCCGAATGAACCTCTTGCTGTTCCTGGTCATAGAGCCGGGCAGGGGCCGTCTCAAGCGCCTCAATGTAACTCGACAACAAGTCCATGGCTCGTCCTCGGAGGTGTTCACCATCCGCGGGAGTGGTTGCAGGATGGGTGTCTTCGCCAGAGGCGTCCCTGGGCGGCCCCTGGTCATCAACATCCCTTTGTCGCAGACAGGCTGTCGTCATTGAGTTGGTGCCCCAAAAGACCTTTGCCCACTGGATGCTTGAATCGAAGTGCGTGGGGTCGTGGTGGGACTTGAGACCCTTTTGTGCACTCCACGACGCGCGGATCACTGTGTCTGCTTGGGGGCGGGTAGTTGCATCATTCGGGTACGGCTTGAGCAGGTTGATCGTCGTGGCGTCGGTGCTGAATCTGCCTGCTTGGACGGCACTCCAGATGGACAGGCATTTGATGATGGCCTCTCGGTGGCCGTCGCTTAGCCTCGATCCACCGACTCAGGTTAGGGCCGGCGGCCGATATCCCGGATCGGCACTGAGCCGTTTTTTGGCGTGACGTGGTGGCCGGCCTCGCTACCGGTGGT
>NZ_JAVKPR010000058.1:0-2276 GCF_040980905.1 Kocuria sp. CPCC 205235 | reverse complement strand
GCGCCCTGCTCGCCGCCGGTGGCCACCGGCCGTGGCGGAAGACGCCTACCCACGCTCATCTGTGAAGGGCCGGTAAACGCCACAACCAAGCTGTGATCGCACTGGCCAGACGACGAACCGATGTGCTCTACGCCATGTTGCGCGACGGATCTTTCTACCAAGAACCCACCCCACCGACCGTGGCCCTAGCCGCTTGACGAAAACCATAGAAGCACCCCCCTCATGAAGGAGCCCCCGATCCTATGAAAAACCGTCTCGCCGAACACCTGACCACGTGGAAAGCCTGGTATGCGCTACCCGCCTTCTTCGCTCTCCTGATCAGCTCGCTGATCCCTACCATCGGGTCCGTGTTTCTGGGCGGTGAGAACAAAACGGCTATGGCCATGTTGGTGCCGGTTCAATTCATCGCTTTCGCTGTACTGGGATTGGGGATCATCGCTCTGCTCGCGCGCCGCTGGCCGTCCCGCGCGGATCTCGGGTTGAAGAAGTCCCTGACCTGGAAGCAGATACTGCTCCTGATCGTGGTCTTTGCGGTCTCCCACTTGAGCTTCTGGCTGCTCGCGCTGGGCGGCCCCTCGAACGCCGACGCACCCAGCCGCTTCTTCGAAGAACAGAACCTCGGCGGGCCCTTGCTGCAGGCCGTGGCTATTCTGTTCGCCAGCGTCATCTTGGCCCCGGTGTGTGAGGAGCTGCTCTACCGCGGAGCGATCCTGCGACCCATTCACGACGCCATCGCCCGCCGCGGCTCCACCGTCCTCGCCGCGGTCGTTTCGATCCTGGTCGCCTCGGTCGCTTTTGCGCTGCCGCACCTGGGTGACTCGCTCACCGGGCGCGAGGCCGCCGCCTACATGGTCACCGGCATCGCGTTCGGCCTGGTCTACGTACTCACCGGCTCGATGACCGCGGCCATGGTTTCGCATTCGTTGCAGAGTTGCTTCGCCTTCGGACAGATCCTTGTCCTGGGACATGGGGACGCCTACGGCTCGCCGATCCTGTACATCCTGGTGTTCGGGTGCCCGGTGATTGTGTTCTTCGTGGCGCGGGGGTTGCGGGCGGTGTTTCCGAGGGGGTGACTACGGGGCGACGACGGCGCGCGGGTGGTTTGGCCTGCCGACGCCACCGTCGTGTCAGTGACCGGCCATAGGATGAACGAAAAGTGATGATCCCTGTGAGGCCCTTAAATGAACCCCCCAACAGCTCTTGAGTTCACCGCCATAGATTTCGAGACCGCCAATCGAGACAACGCATCTGTATGTCAGGTTGGCGTTGTGCGTGTCGAATCGGGGATGGTGGTTGCTCGGGATTCATGGCTGGTAATCCCGCCAACAGGGGTGGAGTCGGACGATTTTGACCCCGGAAACATTCGCATTCACGGGATCTTTCCCAGTGATGTCCGCAAGAAGGGGATTACCTGGCAGCAGAGTCTTGATCGGCTGCAGACTTTCAGTCGAGGAACTGCACTGGTCGCGCACAACGTGAGTTCTGATCGGGGTGCTTTTGAAGCGGCTTGTCTCGCATCTGGTATTGCGCCTCCAGCTCTGCGGTGGGAGGACACACTCGTTATCGCCCGTAGGCACCTTCAGCTTGAGAACTACAAGTTGCCCACCGTGGCTGCTCATGTGGGTATCCGAAAGTTCAAGCACCACGATGCAGCTGCGGATGCTGAGGCGTGTGCGCAGATCGCAATCCATGTTGCTAATGAAATCGGCGCAAGCGACATAGATGACCTGTGGCCTGTTCGAAAACGGTCATCATCAACTGCCCAGCATCTCTACTACGATCGGGCCTCGACAGCCAAGAGTTCGGAACTTCCTCAACCCTCAGCTGATGCGGATGAACGCCACCCACTTTATGGGCAGATGGTCGTTCTAACTGGGGACCTCGACGACATGGCGCGCTGGGATGCTTTCGAAGCCATTGCAGCTGTAGGTGGTATCCCACAAAAGGGAGTGACCCTCAAGACAACTGTTTTGATTGTGGCCGGATATGACCGTATCCCGGCTAATTACAACCCATCTTTGGGTACAGGTAAAGAGAGAAAAGCTGGGGAGTACATCGAACGTCGAGGACGCGAGATCACGTTCATCGGTGCCTCGGATTTCCGGGAGGCACTCGCGTGGGCACCAGCAGAAGATTCTTACCCGCCCGCTGTATTGGACTTGGAGGATGACAACCCCGGACAGCCGGAGGTAGAGCCCGTTTACGGGCCCTTCACAAATGAGCATGGGTAGCGGGGTGCGCGGGGACGTTCCGGAGCGCGTGTTGTGAGGCCTGGG
>NZ_JAVKPR010000057.1:0-2738 GCF_040980905.1 Kocuria sp. CPCC 205235 | reverse complement strand
ATCGAGGACCTCGACGTCTATCCCCAGCTACCCCGCACCACCGGCGCGCCCACACTCAACTCTGAAGAGCCTGTTATGGTTTGTGAGAGACCTGTGGCTCACTGAGAGAATCCGCAAAACTAGGGCTGAACCGAGTCTCCCCGGGGTCCCCCGTGTGAAATCTCAAGAAGGAGTGAAGAACATGGCAGGCAACCGTTCCGTCGTCTTCCGCGGCGTGAAAAACATACAGGTTGAGGATCTGGACTTTCCGAAGCTCCAGATGCCCAACGGCAAGAAGGCACCCCACGGTGTTGTCCTAAAGATCGTGGCTTCCAACATCTGCGGCAGTGACCTCCACATCTACCGTGGATCCTTCCCCGCCCCGGACGGCATGATCATGGGACATGAGATGACCGGGGAAGTCGTGGAAATCGGCTCTGACGTCGAGTTTCTGAAGGAAGGCGACCTGGTCTCGGTTCCCTTCAACGTGGCTTGCGGCCGCTGCCGTAACTGCCGCAACGGTCGTACCGAGGTCTGCCAGACCTGCAACCCGGACGCCGATTCCGCTGCCTACGGCTTCAACCTGGGCGGCTGGGACGGCGGACAGGCCGAGTATCTTTTTGTTCCCTATGCGGACTTCCAGCTGCTGAAGTTCCCGGACCGTGACCAGGCCATGGAGAAGATCCGCGATCTGGCGCTTCTCTCTGACATCCTCCCGACTGCCTTCCACGGCCTCATGGAGGCTGGCGCCAAGCCCGGGTCCACTGTCTACATCGCGGGGGCCGGCCCCGTGGGCCGTTGCGGCGCCGCGGCTGCGCGCCTGCTGGGGGCGTCCTGCATCATCGTCGGCGACCACGACAAGGATCGCTTGGCCCTAATGAAGCGCAACGGTTGCGAAACCATTGACCTCAACGAGGATGTCCCGCTGCAGGACCAGATCGAAAAGATCCTTGGCGAGCCGATGGTCGACTGCGCCGTGGACTACGTCGGCACCGAAGCTCACGGCATCGGCAAGGACGCGGACAAAGAGGATCCGGCCTATGCGATCAACCAGGTGATCGACGTTACCCGCGCGGGAGGCGCCACCGGCATCATCGGCATCTATGGGCCTGACCCCCTGGCGGATTCCAAGGACGAGCAGAACGGCATCTACCCGATTGAATTCGGCAATGCCTGGATCAAGTCCCCGAAGATCACCGCTGGCCAGGCGCCGATCATGCATTACAACTACGAGTTGATGCAGGCGATCCTGTGGGACCGCATGCCGTACCTGTCGGACATGCTGCAGACCAAGGTCATCGGCCTTGACGATGCTCCTCAGGCCTACGCGGACTTCGACAACAGCTCGCAGGAGAAGTACATCATCGACCCGCACGGCATGATCGCCTCCTGATCTTGCCCACTCGGCACTGAGGCCCTGGCAATTTGCCAGGGCCTCAGTGCCGCCAGGACGCGCCTCAGGCTGAGGGCGCCTTTTCGTTCTCTCTATAGCCGGTTAGGAAAAACAGCTGGCCGTGAACCCGGTCGGCGGCACGTGAAAACTGACCCCGTGGCGGCAGGCGGGTTCAACGGTGGGTTCTAGACGGTATGTAGTGACCCGTCTGTGGTGGAGGGGTTCCGGGCCGGGGCCTCGCTCACAGATATTCGTGGGTTACCGGACAAGATGTCCCTTGCCCGGTCTATCCAACAGTTGTGGGAGGCCCCGGTGTTTACGCAAGCGTGCGAGCGTAGGGCTGGATGTGCACGCCCGATCTGTGGCGGCCGCAGCCATCGACGGTGTGACCGGTAAACTACTCCAGACCCGGCTGACTCCAGATCACGATCACATTCGGTCCTGGGTCCGCCAGCTACCCGGGCCGGTGGCGGTGACGGTGACCTATGAGACCGGTCCCACCGGCTTCGGCCTGGCCCGGGTATTGAATACCGAGGGGATCCGGTGTGTGGTGGCGGCCCCGTCGAAGCTGCAACGGCCTTCCGGGGACCCGGTGTTGACTGATGCGAAGGACGCGGTGCACCTGGCCCGGTTGCTGCGTTTGGATGAGGTCACCGGCGTGGTGGTGCCGTCGGTGGAGCAAGAAGCCGCCCGGGATCTGGTACGGGCCGGGGGGACTGCCGTTCAGATCTGATGCGCGCCCGCCACCGGCTTTCAAAATTGCTGCTGCGTCATGGGATCGTCTATGACGGTGGGCAGGCTTGGACCGGGGCCCATCACGCGTGGCTGGCCCGCCAGTACTTGGAATCCCCGGCGACGCGGATGGCTTTTGATGCCGAGCACGAGACGGTGCTGGTCACTGCGGCCCGCCGTGACCGACTGGATCAAGAGATTACCAAGATGGCCGCCGAGTCCCAATTCGCCGAGGTGGTCCACCGGCTGGGGTGCTTGCGCGGGATCTCCACGCTGACCGGGTTCGGGCTGGCCGTAGAGATCGGGGACTGGCACCGCTTCACCGGTGACACCATCGGGGCCTTCGTCGGGTTGGTGCCCTCCGAGTACTCCTCCGGAGCCAGCAGAGCACAGGGGCCGGACACCCAAGACCGGTAACACCCACGCCAGGCGGCTGCTGGTCGAAGCCGCCTGGCACCACCGCCCGGCCTACCGCATCGGCAAGACCATGCGCGATCGCTGGGACCTGGCACCGGCGGCCGCTCGGGCCCGCGGCGATGCCGGTAACCGCAGATTGCATAACAGGCTCTTCAGAGTTGAGTGTGGGCGCGCCGGTGGTGCGGGGTAGCTGGGGATAGACGTCGAGGTCCTCGAT
>NZ_JAVKPR010000006.1:0-175553 GCF_040980905.1 Kocuria sp. CPCC 205235 | reverse complement strand
ACTACATCGCGAGATCGCTGCTCGAGGCCGGCGGCTTCAGGCCGCTGCTACACCCTCAAATGCGATGAGCCCCATTAGCGGGACCACCTCCAACTTCGCCGAGATGGGTGTTCCCCTGCCGGAGATTGCCGCGCCCTTCGCCGCATTCACCGAGTTGATCGGTGGAATCGCGCTGATCGTAGGATTGTTCTCCCGCATCGCAGGCCTGCTGCTGGCCGTGGTGATGGCCGGCTCCATCTATTTCGTGCATGCACCCGCGGGCTTCTTCGTCTCCGACGGTGGCTTCGAGTTCGTCATGGTCCTCGGTGCGGCTGCGCTGGCCATCGCGTTCGCCGGTCCGGGACGTATCGCCCTGGGTGGTGGGCTGACCCATCGCCGGGGCCTGAGCGTCTTCGCGTAGTGGTCACAGGCAGCGTCTGACTCAAACACATCTGTATGCGTTTACATTTTTGGTCACTAGATGACACGGCCAAGACCCTGGTCAAACCCGAAATGCGCTAGTTGTCCACAGGTTGCGGGGAGTGGAATAACAGCTCGCGGAGTTTTCCCCTAGGTTCAGTTACGAACTAGCCATTCAGTTGGGTTCGGGGGAACCCCAGGGGGAATTATGGCCACAGTGGTAGCTGAAGACGCTATTGGGTTGATCGAGGCGGACGTCAGGGAGCAGATCCGCAGAAGCGGACTGG
This sequence comes from Kocuria sp. CPCC 205235, assembly GCF_040980905.1. Classification (NCBI taxonomy): domain Bacteria; kingdom Bacillati; phylum Actinomycetota; class Actinomycetes; order Micrococcales; family Micrococcaceae; genus Kocuria; species Kocuria sp. CPCC 205235. The sequence goes on along the minus strand of NZ_JAVKPR010000006.1, from coordinate 174,867 downwards.
ACCCGCTGCACGAGGTAGAATCCACGCGCCGTATTGTCGACGCCGCCGTCGAAGATTACGACCTGCGTTCGGCTCGTGCTGGCCTGCCCCGCGTTGTTGACCTTGCCGCCGTGCGTAAAAACGTTCTGGACTTGGTGGCCGGCTATGGACCGCTTCAGCCGTATCTCGATGACCCCGACATCGAAGAAATCTGGATCAACGGCCCAGCGGAGATTTATGTCGCCCGGGCCGGCGAGTCCGAGCTCACCAGCTTGGTGCTGAGCGAAGTGCACGTGCGCACGCTCGTCGAACGGATGCTCAAATCATCTGGGCGCAGGTTGGACCTCAGCTCCCCGTTCGTTGACGCTGCGCTCCCGGACGGTTCCCGTCTCCACGTGGTGATTCCGGATGTGACGCGCAAGCATTGGGCGGTCAACATCCGGAAGTTCGTCGCTCGTGCTCGTCGGCTTCAGGACCTGGTGGCCCTTGGGTCCCTCAGTACTTCTGCGGCCAAGTTCCTGGAAGCCTCGGTCGCCAGCGGGCTCAACATTCTGGTCTCCGGTGCGACGCAGGCCGGAAAAACCACCATGCTCAACTGTCTGTGCTCATCCATCGGCCCGCGGGAGCGCGTGGTGACAGTTGAAGAGATCTTCGAGCTCAAGGTGGCGCTGCGCGACGTCGTCGGCATGCAGTGCAGGCAAGCGAATCTGGAAGGTGCGGGTGAGATTCCGCTGCGGCGCCTCGTGAAGGAAGCGTTGCGGATGCGCCCGGACCGCTTGATCGTCGGCGAGGTGCGTGAGGCCGAGAGCCTGGATATGTTGATCGCGCTTAACGCGGGCTTGCCCGGAATGTGTTCCTTACACGCCAACTCAGCACGGGACGCAGTGACCAAGATCTGTACGCTGCCACTACTGGCGGGCGAGAACATCAGCACGGCGTTTGTGGTTCCCACGGTTGCCTCGTGCTTCGACATGGTTGTGCATTGCCACCGCAACAACAACGGCCATCGGTTCGTGGCCGAGATTTTGGCTGTGGGCAACCGGGTGGAGAACGGCATCATCGAGACCTATCCGCTGTTCCGCCACGTCGACGGCGAACTGGTGCCGGTTGCCGCCGAAGTTCCCTCGCCGGAAAAGTTCTTGAGGTCGGGCTACCAGCCCTCGGCACTTCTGGAAGGCGCGCCGGCTGCCAAGGCACCCGCCCAAGGGCAGACGTCAGCGAAGAAGACTCGAGCGAAAACCTCATGAGCGCGTTGTTGGGCGTCCTCATGGGGGCCGGGGTTTTTCTCATCTGGTGGTCGTTCTGGAATCAGCCGACCAGCAAGAAGACCCGACACGCGCGCACTGGCCGGTTGAAGACCTCGCTGTTGCGGGCTGGTCTACCCAATGTGGCACCGGCAACGTTGGTCGCCGTGAGTATCGCCGTCGCTGTGGTGACGGGGCTGGCTGTGACGGCCCTGACGTCGGCCCCCGCCTTCGGCCTGTGTGCCATGTTGGTCGCGGGCTACATTCCCTTCTGGTTCATCAAACGACGTGGCGAGCGACGCTCGGCTGTGTTGCGTGAAGTGTGGCCCGATGTGGTGGACCATTTACGTTCTGCAATTCGGGCCGGCATGGGATTGCCCGAGGCGCTCATGCAATTGCAGTACCGCGGTCCTGAGGTACTCCGCCCCGCCTTCGGACAATTCGCAGCCGATTACCGGGCCAGCGGTCAGCTTCATGGTTCGTTGACCCTGCTGAAGAATCGCCTGGCGGATCCGGTCGCCGACAACATCGTGGAGGCCCTACGTGTGACCCGTGAAGTGGGCGGCACCGACCTGGGCAAACTGCTGGGCACCTTGTCATCGTTCCTGCGGGAGAACGAACGGACCCGGAGCGAACTCGAGGCACGACAGTCCTGGACCGTGAACGCGGCTCGACTGTCCGTTGCTGCTCCCTGGCTCGTGTTGGCGTTGATGTCCACCCAGCCGGCCGCCATCGAGGCGTACAACACTCCCACCGGAGCATTGGTGTTGCTGGGCGGTTTGGCGATCTCCGTCGCTGCCTACCGACTGATGCTGCGACTCGGAGCACTCCCCACCGAGCGGAGGGTGCTGCGATGAACACATGGACCACAGGAGTTCTCATTGCCCTGGTTCTGGCCGGGGGACTGTGGCTGATGCTCAGCGCCGTGCGTGCCGTCGGAGCGCCCAGTTTTGCCGACCGCATTGCGCCGCAGTTGCGCATGGTTCAGGTCAGTTCCGCCTTGAACCGACGCGGAGTCGTGAGAGCCAGTCGAACAGCTGGAAACGACCGTGTCGGGCCCGTCCTCCAGCAAGCACTGACGTGGGCCACCGACAAGATAACTCCCTTCGCCGGAAGCGCGTCGGTTCTTGAGCGACGACTCATTCGGGCGGGTCTCGATAAGTCGGTGGTCGACTACCGAGCGGAGCAAGTGGTCTTCGCGGTGCTCGGTGTTCTGATCGGCAGTGTCTTCAGCATCGGCCTCATTCTGCGAGGAGACGTGAGCGTCGCCATCGTCATGGTCGGAGCGGTCCTGGGCGCCTTCTGCGGGGTATGGGGCAGAGATTTTCTCCTGAAACAACGCATCGCCAAACGGGAGAAGCTCATGCTTGCAGAGTTCCCGGCCGTGGCCGAACTCATGGCCTTGTCCGTGGGCGCGGGGGAGAGCGCCGTCGGAGCCCTGGAACGAGTGTGCCGTGTTGCCGAAGGCGAGCTTGTCGACGAGTTCAGGCAAGTCCTGGCACAGACCCGCGCAGGATCGGGGCTGGTCACGGCGCTCCAGGATTTTTCCTCCCGTACCGACGTCATTCCGCTGGGACGGTTCGTGGACGGCATCATCGTGGCCATCGAACGGGGAACACCGCTGGCCGAGGTCCTGCGCGCTCAAGCCCAGGACGTCCGCGATCACGATAAGCGCGTCCTGATGGAGATCGCGGGCAAGAAGGAAATCGCGATGTTGATACCCGTCGTGTTCTTCGTCCTTCCACTCAGCGTTGTCTTCGCCGTGTTCCCCGGATTGGCCGTCCTAGAAATGGGTTTCTGATCTCTACCCAATGACTTCACCGAATAAGAGTTAGCAATTATCAAAGGAGCTAGACATGAAATACCGCCTATTAGTGACCACACCGTTGTTCGCGCTGTTGACCTTGAGCAATGCACTGCATTCTCGTTTCAGCGATGAGGACCGCGATCGTGGGGACGTACCCGGTTGGGTCATGCTCACGCTGATGTCCGCAGTGCTCGTCGCTGGCCTGCTCCTCATCGCCCGTCCCGCACTCGAAGGCCTGTTCCAGGATGCGATCAACCGAGTCTCCGGTCTCTGAGGACAACAGGGACGCGGGTAATGCCGTCGCCGAATATGTGATGGTCCTGGCGCTCGCCGTGGTCATCTTCGCGGGCATTCTGCAGTTGGGCTTCGCTTTGCACGTGCGTAACACCCTGATTGACGCCGCCGCAGCCGGCGCGCGGTACGCCAGTTTGGCGGACCGCACCGACGACGACGGCGTCGCTCGCGCCCGCGGGATTATCGCCAACTCGGTGGGTGAGAGCTACGCCCACAACGTGAGTGTCTCGCGAACTCAGGTGGGATCATTGCCCGCCGTTGAGATCACCGTGGTCGCGCCACTGCCCGTGGTCGCAATGTTCGGTCCTCCGGAATCGTTGAATGTGAGTGGTCATGCCGTGGTCATGGACTAGTCGCGTTTTACGGGGGCGCATGCCCGCGTCACCGGCTGTGGAACCTGATCATCCGGATCGGGGCAGTGCCATCGTGGAATTCGTCGCGTTGGGGCTGCTGTTGCTCATCCCTGTGATCTATTTGGTGGTCACGGTGTCTCGGGTGCAAGCAGGTTCTTTCGCCGTGGTGGCCGCATCTGAACAAGCTGGCCAAGCCATCTCGGTCATGGAAGCGGATAGCTTCAATCAGGCTGCCATTCATGAGATTGCCGCGGTCGCCGCCCTGGATCACGGGTTCGACGCGCAGGACCTCGCCCTTGAGGTGAGCTGTTCCGATGGCTCATGTACTTCACCCGGTGCAGTGGCAACGGTTCATGCTCGTCTTACCGTGGGGCTCCCTGCTGTTCCGGGGTTCGTGACGGCCAACGTGGCCACTCTCAATTCGGATGTCACGGTCGTGTCCGGGAGGTATTCGTGACGATTCTGCCTGACATCGAACGTCCTTCTCACCGCACACGCCTCGTGACGTGCCTGTTGCGCCGGTTTCGGGGCGATCCTCGTGAACGGGATTCCGGACAGACCACCATCGTCCTCTTGGGGTTCACTCTGGTCACTCTGCTGCTGGTCATTACGATCATGGCCATCACGAGTGTGTACATCGGAGAGAGGAAACTTCAGTCACTGGCCGATCGGGCATCCAGTGCTTCCGCGGATACCTTCACCGACCTGGATCGAACGGCGGGAGCGGCACCGTCGCCAATCCTGACGCACGACGGCGTGGCGGGAGCGGCGTCGAGCTACCTTGGAACCGTGGGTGCTTTTGATGAGGTGCAGCAGCTATCACTGGGTGCACCGACCGGAACCTCTGACGGGCTGACTGCGCAGGTCACCTTGAACGCCGTGGTGCACCCGCCGGTGGTGAACTACATTATTCCCGCGGGCGTTCCAATCACTGCCACCGGTGACGCGCGAGCGGTCATGGGGCGCTAACCGGGTGCCATCGAAATCTTGGGTGAGGGAAATGCCCGTGGGAGACTCAAAATTCACTTTTTCCTCACATGAGACCTCAGTACTTCTCCCACCCCCGCGGCAGCACCGCTTCGTGGTCGAATTCATCGCGTTGGCTGACCTTGCCGTCGCGGTCGATCAGCGTGATCGCTTGGGAGGACCCGCGTTGAGTTCCTCCGGTGATTTCCGCGCCTGAGTCGGCCACCACGTTGATGAGCTCCACCGTGGATCCCACGTGCACGTTGTCCAACAGCACGCTGTTGCGCACCACGGCACCGGCCTCGATCACGCAGTTTTGGCCGATCACGGAGTGTTCGACCGTGCCGGCCACGCGCGCGCCGGGAGCGATGAAGGAGTTGGTGATCGCGGCGTCGTCGTTGACGAAACCCGGCAGGAGCGGAACCTGGCCGGTCCAGATGGGCCAATTCAGATCGTCAAGGGTGGCGCCGTTGCCGTCGATCAACTGCATCTGCGCGGTCCAGTAGGACTGCACCGTGCCCAGGTCCATCCAGTAGCCCAGGTGGCGGTGCTCGAAGACCTTGTGGTGCTCCATGAAGTAGGGGATCAGGTCCTCGCCGTAGTCGGCAAGCTGACCGAGTTCGTCCTGCAGGGTGTCCAAAGCGGAGAGCAACTTGTCCGTATCGAAGAGGAACATTTCTCCCGCAACGAGCTGGCCGGCAGGATCCTCGGGCTTGTAGGCGAATGAGGTCACCGCACCGGACTCATCCGTGGTCACCACGCTGTAGCGGGAGGTGTCCTCGTCCACGTGGGTGGTGACCATGGTCAGATCCGCGCGCTTGGTCAGGTGGGTGTCGATCACGTCGCGGAAATCCACGGTGTAGAGGTGGTCGGCCGAAAGTACGAGCACCAGATCCGGATCGGCATCACGAATTAGCTCGGCCTGACGGTAGATCGAATCCGAATTACCGGAGGCGAAACCCTCACCGTTGCGGCCCTCGAATGGCGGAAGGATCTGCAGCCCGCCGTGGGAGCGGTCCAAATCCCAGGGGCGGCCGTTGGCCAGGTACTTGTTCAGGCTGTGGGGGAGGTACTGCTGGACCATCCACACGTCAGGAATATGAGAGTGCGCCAGGTTGGACAGGGAGATGTCGATCAACCGGTAGGTGCCACCCACGGGCAGGGCGGGTTTGACCACGTTGTCAGTGAGTGCCCCCAGCCGCGATCCTTTACCTCCGGCAAGAACAAGTGCGAGAACCGTGGAACGCTCCATAGTCACCCTCCTGATTGTTGTGGCAGGGCACCAGAATAGCGGCACTGAAGGACCCGCACGTATGCCGTAAAGTGGTGTCCCATGGCCTCTATTGATTTTGCAGCTGAAATTCGCGATCTGCGCTCCACCTATGCGTCCGTGGAGGCCGTCACAGACGTTGCCGCGCTCGAGCGGGAAATCGCTGAACTCTCGAAGCAGGCCACCGCTCCGGATCTCTGGGACGATCAGGAACGGGCACAAAAGGTCACGTCGCAGCTGTCCCACAAGCAATCCAAGATGGACCGCCTCAAGAAGCTCAACGAGCGCATCGATGACCTGGAGGTCATGGTGCAGTTGGCCGAAGAGGAAGACGATCAGGACACCCGCGACGGCACGGTGGAAGAGCTTGAGTCCATCCGTAAGGCGCTGGGCCAGCTCGAGGTCCAGACCCTGCTGGCGGGCGAGTACGACGAGCGCGAGGCCGTGGTCACCATTCGCTCCGGTGCCGGTGGCGTGGATGCCGCTGACTTCGCGGAGATCCTCATGCGCATGTACCTGCGCTGGGCCGAGCGCCACGGTTACCCGACCAAGGTGCTGGACACCTCCTACGCGGAAGAGGCGGGCCTGAAGTCCGCCACGTTCGAGGTCAAGGCCCCGTACGCGTTCGGCACGCTCTCGGTCGAGGCCGGCACGCACCGCCTGGTGCGCATCTCGCCGTTCGACAACCAGGGCCGCCGCCAGACCTCGTTCGCCGCGGTGGAAGTGATTCCGCTGATCGAATCGGACGACACCGTGGAGATACCCGAGTCCGAACTCAAGGTGGACGTGTTCCGCTCCTCGGGTCCCGGCGGTCAGTCCGTGAACACCACGGACTCCGCGGTGCGCATGACCCACATCCCCACGGGCATCGTGGTGTCCATGCAGAACGAGAAGTCGCAGATCCAGAACCGCGCCGCCGCCCTGCGCGTGCTGCAGTCCCGATTGCTGCTGCAGCGTCAGGAAGAAGCGGACGCCAAGAAAAAGGAAATGGCCGGGGACGTCAAGGCATCCTGGGGCGATCAGATGCGCTCCTACGTGCTCAACCCGTACCAGATGGTCAAGGACCTGCGCACCAACTATGAAGAGGGCAATCCCTCCAACGTGTTCGACGGTGGCATCGACAAGTTCATCGACGAAGGCATTCGCTGGCGTGCCGACGCGCGCCAGCACGACGAAGACTAAGGAGCTCTCGTCCAACGACGACGCCGCCCCGCCCAGCAGGTGCCCCAGGGCACCAGGGTGGGGGAGCGGCGTCGTACTGGGTGAGACCCGCTGAAGGAAGTAACGGCCCATGGCCAAGAAGAAGAACGATGACGGCCGCCAGATCGTGGCCAACAACAAGAAAGCCCGGCACGATTTCAACATCTACGACACCTATGAGGCCGGCCTGGCGCTCATGGGGACCGAGGTGAAGTCGCTGCGCATGGGACGCGCGTCCCTGGTGGACGCGTTCTGCCAGTTCGACCGCAGCGGTGAGCTGTGGTTGGAACACGCGCACATCCCGGAGTACCTCCAGGGCTCGTGGACCAACCACTCGGCACGGCGCCGCCGCAAACTGCTGTTGCACCGCTCCGAGCTGGACAGAATCGCGAGCAAGACTCGCGAGGCCGGCTACACCATCATTCCGCTGTCCCTGTACTTCGTGGACAACAAGCGCGTGAAAGTGGAGATCGCCGTGGCTCGCGGTAAGCGCGAGTACGACAAGCGCCAGACCCTGCGTGAAAAGCAGGACAACCGTGAGGCCCAGCGCGCCATGCGGTACCGCAACATGGGGGCATAAACCCGCGTGTTGACGCGTTACACGGGTGCGGCGTAAGCTGATGTGTCCGCGACCGAGAGGGAGCGGGTTTGGTAATTGAATACGGGGATGATCGGTTTCGACGATGTGAGTTGAGACAAGGGAAGCGGGTCGAGGACGCAGAGTTATCTCGTAAACGCTCTCTGCAAAACAATAAGTGCCGAATCTAAGCGCACTGACTTCGCTCTCGCTGCGTAAGTAGCGACAGCAGTCTGGCAGCCCAGGTTTACCTTCGACCTGGATCCTGCCATCAGCTAGAAGGTCACTGCTGCGAACGCAGGTTACGGGCGTTCGTGGGACTCTTACGTAACTGAGTTCGGCGGCCACCTGTGTGTGGGATGGCCGGAACTGAGAAACCTATTAGCACACTGCACCCGGAGAAGCCTTGACAATGCTGCATCGGACGGGGGTTCAATTCCCCCCATCTCCACAAATTTCCCGTATCGGGAGAAAGCCTCGCGTTGTATACGCGGGGCTTTTTTCATGCGGTTTTCCCAATGTTTATTTTGGTCGTCACTTTGATGTTCAGTCAGCGCAGAATCACCGTGCTCCCCGTCAGGCCCAGCGCCTTCATCTCGGCCTCGATGGCGAACACGATTGCGCCCCTCACCTCTGGGGAGAACAACAGTTGCTGCCCGGTCACGGGATCGGGGAGGGGATGGTCCAAGGCGTTGACCAGCATCCGATAGACGTCGTTGGCTGTCATGGGGGTGCCGTTGCGCACGGCAGCGTTCCACACCGGAACCCACGTGCGGTCCCATGCCTGATGCAGGGCGCGGGGTGCCAGGGTGGTCAAGGCTTTGTGTGGACTGTAGCCGTGAGACGCTGGCAAGACCTTGCCGATGGCCTGGGGGAACATGTGCATGGCCTCCATCTCGGCTCCCGCCATCCCCAGTGACTTACTGACCAGGGGCGCTGTGCTGTAGCTCGAGAACCCCAACTGACCTCGGCCGACATCCACCAGCCCCTGCTCAGTGGCGTGGACCGCTCGCGCCGCCGCAGAACGCAGGGGAGGGACAGCGCCGCCGCCCGCGCCCATTGCCAGGAACACGGGCGCCTTCGCGGCAGCTACCGCGCCCCTTGCCCCACCGCGGCCCAAGACATCTAGGGCACCCATCGCCGCCGGGACACCCTCCAATGCCAATCCCATGGCCGGGAACAGGGGAGACATGTGCTGGAATGCGTCGTACTCGGCGGCGACCGGGCTGTGTTTGATGGCCTCATCCACCCCCATGAGAGTCGCCAGGGGCACGTTGGTCCAAAACGCTATGAAATTCACCCACGGCAGCAGGACCTTGTTCGCCACCGCATTCACCGCACGGTTTCCCGTATCCGCGCTCGTGATGGGTTGGAGCAGTCCCCGTGCCGGTGGGGGAAAGGTCCACTCGGTCTGGGTGGTCCAGTCCGGTGCGGTATCGGCCTGGGCAGCGGGAGGTGCTGGGGCGGCGTCGTCACCCAGGGGGCTCTTGGCGAGCCCGGAAGGGTCGGCGAAATCCACGGGATTGTGGCCGGCGAAGACCGTGGTTGAGGGGCTGTCCGTATAGAGCAGCGGGTCGGGAGCGAGAAACACACCCTGGCCGGGGTCGTACATGCGGGATGGTGAATCGTAGAGACCCAGAGCGTGGTTGAGGGACATGCCGCGCCAGCGCGCAGCCACGGACGGCGCAGCCAGGGGAGCGTGACCATCACCGTTGAGGATGAGCGGTTCACCGAACGTCCCATACCGGTGCCGCTCGACCACCGCCCCGGAGGTGTTCGTGACGCACATGCTGGATCGTCCGCCGTCCACGTGCAAGAAGTGTCGCCCCTGCTGATCGGTGATGCACAGGGGCAGTCCCCGCAGCGGATGGGGCGTGAACTGACGCAGGGTGCCCGGCGCGCCTCGGCGCTCCTCGAGCGGCTGGCCGTCCCACCACGTGCGCGTGAACGAGCCCTCGGAATCGACGCCGCCGATCACCCGGGACAGCGCATCGTACGCAAAGGTTGCGCGGACGGCCCCGCTGGTGTTGTCCCGGATCTCGACCACGCGACCGAGCGCGTCGACGTCGTAGACCCACCGGTTATCTCGCGAGCGTTGGCCGTCCCCGTGATATTTCAACGGCTGGCCGTTCACCGAGAGGAGGCGGTGGTCCGGGCCCAGCGTCAGCAGCTCCGTGACAGGCAGGGCGCCGGCGCGCGAACGGGTCACGCTGACGCGCGCATCCGCCTTGTTCAGCACGTAGGACTCGCGCACGGTGGCGGCGGCCGAGGCGGTCGTAGCCGCGGCCAGGGCAGTCGCATGATCCTGGGGTGTCCAAACATCCGCCATGATGCCCGGATCGAAGCCGCTGCGCACTTCCACGACCCGGTCCTTGGTGTCGAAAGTGTGCAACGAACTGCTCTTCGGCTCGGTGAGAACCCGAGTCAGCGCACGGTGCCCGCGCGGGTCGTAGCGCCCGTCCCAGCGTTCGAACACCATGCCGTTGCGGAGGTGGCGGACACTGACCAGGCGATCCAGATCGTCGTAGTGGAATTCGCTGACCACACCGTTGGGGAGGGCCAACCTCGTGGGCAACCTCATGTGACTCATCGACGCGAGGACTTCCCCGGGTGTTCCGCCCAAACTCCCCGCCGTCAGTAGTTGCACGTGCGTCGATCGCCCGGCCAGGTCATAGGTCGTGCGTTCGCTGCGGCCGTCCGGGTACCGGAGAATGCTGGTGCCTGCGGTGTCGTCATAGGTCAGGTGGATCGATCCGTGATCGCTGGTTTCCTCGATGAGCCTGTGCAGACTGCCGTAGCGGCGCTGCGCCGTGTCCCCGGACTGTGAGGCCTGAATCAGCCGTCCCAACGGATCGTAGGAGAATTCCTGAGCCGGTACCGTGCGCGCACCGGCCGCCGCAACGGTTTCGCGCCGAACGGCGCAGCCCGCCGCGTCCAGATGGTGCCGAACCCGGTGACCGGCCGGTGAGACATTCTCGATCCATGCGCCCGCCGGATCGTACGCGGTGTGCCACGCGGCCCCGCCCGGCAAGAGAGTCTCGCGCACGCGGCCGAGCGCGTCATAGGTCCACGACGTGCCAGCGCCCTCGGGATCGGTGAGCTGCGCGAGCAGACCGTCAGGCCCGTAGTCCCAGTGCGTGTGCAGCCCCAGACCACCCGGATCGACCACGCTGTCCCGCAGCTGCCCCCACGCGTCCCACGCGAAGTCCAGGACCACATTGCCCGGTTCGCGGCGGCGAGTCACGCGCCCGGCGGCGTCGTACTCGAGTTCCGTGCGGCCGTCCGGGCCGACGACGGCGCTCGGCAGCCCCCGCGCGTTGTACTCGTACGTCCACGTGATCTGCCGTTGGAAACCCGGGGAATCCTTGGTGACCGTCATCCTCTGCAGATCGCCGAACGGGTTGTACGCGGCGTCGTACTCGGTGCCCACACCGTCGGCCGCAGACTCCAGCCTGCCCAGCGTGTCGTGCTGGAACGTCAGGATCCGCCCGTGGGGTAGCTCCATACCGGTGACCCGGTCGCCGCCGTCGTAGCGGTAGCGGGTGGTGACCGGCTGTGCAGTGGTCGGATCGTGGTCGAAGGCCCAACTCACGTGGGCCGTCACGCGCCCGCGCTCGTCGTAATCCCACGTGCTGCGGGTCAGTACTCGCGTGGGCGCGCCCGCCGACGGCGCTCCCTCCTCCGTGACCTCGAGCAGCCGGTCCTCGACACCCCAGCGATACCGCCGCAGCGCGCCGGTGGGTAGGCGGAGCGATACGAGCCGACCCCAGAGGTCATAGTCGAGGGTCGTGAGAGCGCCCGTGGGCCCCATCAGGCGTATTAGTCGACCCGCGCGGTCGTAGGCGGCATGGCTAGTGCGTTGTTCAGGGGTCCCGACCGCCTGGGTTTCTCGCAGAAGAAGCCCGCGTTCGTCGAAGGTCCGCCGCGTGATGGTGCCTACCGGGTCGGTCTCCTGGACGGAGTGCCCGAGATGATCGACCCGCTGCGTCCAGACCCGCGGTTGATCGGAGTTCGCGGCCTGTCGCACGGCCACCACACGGCCCAGGACATCGCGGTCCAGCTCTGCCGTGATGAACTCGTCCGCAATTTTCGGTTCCGCGGTATCCCCGCGCGGCTGTTGGGTGTGCACCGGCAATCCCGCATCGCCGAACCACATGCGATAGCTGGACCCCGTGCCGTCTGAGGACGGGGAAACAAGGTTCTCGACCTGCCCCAGCGCGTTGCAACTGATGGTGACCACGCGACCGTCGGGACCGGTGATGCGTAACGGGTGCCCGCGGGCGTCGTACCCGAAAGTGGTTTCCAGACCGGCGTGATCGGTATTTTGGACCATGCGAACCAGACGGGCGTCGTCCGGTCCCGCCGGTGCGTACTCGAAGATGGTGCGGCCACCGTCGGCTGGAGTCACGGAGATGAGCCGCCCGCGAGAGTCATGCTCTAGCCGCGTGACGCTCAGATCCACGGTGCCGTCAGGTCGCGTGATGCCCGGTTGCTCGATTCGTTCCAGCAGTCCGCTGGCTCCGGGGTCTGGGCCATCCAGATCGTAGAACCAGCGCTTCACGGCCCCGGACTCCGAGGTGGAACGCGTTACCAATTGGAAGCGCGGCTCGTACTGGTTGATCTGCAGCGTCCGGCTGGGGGCCAACCCGGGAAGGGCCGTACCGACCTTCGACCGCAGGAGATTTCGGCGCGTGCACGGGTTGGGGTTGTCCACGTCGAAGAGCATGCGGTGGCGGATCCCGTCCGGCGCGGTGAGGGCCGTGCAATTGCCCGCGCGGTCGTACTCGAAGTACCGGGGGACCACTCGAAACGAACCGTCAGAGATCAGGCGGAAGCGATGTTCCAGGAGGTCGCCTCGGTAGTTGAACGTGTGCGAGTGCAGCGAACCGTCGGGCGGCATGACCGTGGTCTGCGAGGCGGGAACCGCCAGGTAGGTCTCGTTCACGGGGACGTACTGCAGCTGCTCGTAGCGGAACTGGAACTCCTCACCACCCACCAGTTGACGAGTGACGGTATTGAACGCCCACCCGGCTTCCGGACCGGCGTAGTCGATTTCCAGGTAGGTCCGCTCCACCGCATCCCTGATCCGCACGATGTTGTGCCGCATGGCTGGATGATCGGAACGCTGCTCATACTCGTAGCCGGTGGTCGGTCCGCGGGGGAATTGTGCGGTGGGCGGAAGCCGGACGCACACCAGATGCTCGATCCCCGGATCGTGTCCGTATTCCACGGCGCGTGTTCCGGTGTGATCGGTGATGCCCTCCAGCAACCCGCAATTGCCGTAGCGGAAGAACAATCCGCGAGCCTCCTGGTCCAGGACGGAGGTCAGGCGGCTGAGCTGGTCGTAACTGAGGTGGACGTGATTGCCGTGTCGGTCGGTCACGGAGACGAGCGGAATGCGCTCAGGATCGGTCCACCCGGCGGGTCGAGTGAAAACCTGGACCAGCCCGCCCGGGTGTTCCAGGTGGTACGTCTCTGATGCCTCCGTTCCGCGCCGCAGATTCATCGCCGCTTCCGCGGGCGGATCCCAGCCGTTCCCGTTGTCCGTGAAGGTCATTTCCTGCAGATTGCCGGTCCACAGTGCCACGGCGCCGTCGAGCAACGGCCGGAGATACACGTTCCACGTGTGGTCCCAACCAAAGCCGAACGGCCCGTAGTACGGCCGACCGCTGCGATACGAGCGCTGCAGCAGAATCGGAAGCGTGGCGGCCGGGATCACGAGATCCGTTGCGCTCACCGTCAGCGCACCGGTGAACAAGTCCACGGGGTCTGCGTCCACGGTCGGCCGCAGTGCCTCAGGTTGCGAAAAGGACGGGTCCGGTTCGTGGGGCATCGGCTGGTTACGTCGAATGCGCTCGGCCAGGTCGTCCACCTCCGCCGACGGCGCTCCCTCCGGCGCGACCCACGTCGCCAGAACCTCGGGAGACACGGGCTCGAACTGATCGAAGTGAGAGTTGGTGGGCGTCCGTGAGCTGAAGGACGGATGAGCCTTGTGGCCCTTGACCTGTGCGGTCGAGGTCACCGCCGGAGCCCCTTGGAGTTCGGGGGAGTCCCCGTCCGTAGGCGGGGCGGTTTCAACGGGCTCGGTGCTCGGTGGTGTGATCTCAGGGACGATCGGGTTCGGAGCGGGCAACGGATGGGTCTGCCGCCACGTCCCACAATCCGCGGTGACCCGGTCGATCAGGCCGCGCGAATTCTCCGTGACACCCGCGCTACCTTCCAGCGCACTGAGCACCCCGCAGGGGCTGTCCGCGACGATGACCTCGCCACCTTCATCCAGCGCACCGGTGTGGACCTCGTAGCCTTGGTCGTCCCACTCCACGTCGTAGCCCATGACTCCGCCTAGCTGAGTGCGACGATTGCGGGACCGCCCGGGGACCAGACCAGGTCACCGTGATTGAGATCCACGCGGTAGGGGAGGTTGGGTGCGGCGGCCGCAGCGACGTCGTCGACGGCCTGGTACATGCGCTCGCGTTCGTCGAGGCTCGCGTAGCGGCCGTGCGCCCCGATGATCTGGGCGGGATGTTCCGAGGAGGTGCGGAAGCGTTCGATCAGGACGATCCGATGCTCCGGCGAACGAGCCGTTGTACCGTCCACCGAGCCGATGAGGTGTGCCTCCAGGGCACGGGGGACGTACTCGTTCCGAGTGACCACAACGTTTCGGGTGCCAGTTCCCTGCGTGAGGGGGACGGAGGCAATGTCCAAGACCGCGGCGATAGGGAGCTCGGGGTGACGGTCCAGGAGTGTCCGCATGGCTTGGCTCGTGTCTTCCAGAACGGGGCCCGCGTCAATGTCCCGAGCAACGTTGAGGATGAAGTGCGTATGGGCGTCATCGCCCGCGTGAAGGACACTGACCAACCACACGCTGGACACGTGCCCTTCCTTGATGTTCCACAGCTCGGCGCTGTCGAGGTCATCCTCGCTCCAATCGGCGGCCCACCGCGAGCGCAGACTGCGGGCGGCGCACGCCACGGATTGCGAGAAACTGAGCACGCCGTGCTGTTCCGCCAGATACCTCAGGACGCGCAGCTCTCCGTCGTCATCGGATGCGGTCGGCTGGTCCAGCACGTGGGCGTACCGGTGCCACCATTGAAGGCTGTCCGGCCGGTTGTTCAGTTCGTCGCGCAGGCCGTAACTGATCACGCCGTGGAAGGGTCGTTTGCGGAATTTAACGGCGATTCTTGACTCTGATTCGGTATCGAGAACCGAGCGATCTGGGCCGCACCGGATATCCATGATGATCACCTTCTCCTCGGATCAATCCCGCCGTTTCACGAACTCTGCTCGCCCTCGGGACCGAAGAGTCGGCCCTCCTGAGTCGGTGACAGCCAGACCTCCCGGGCGGACTGTGGGGTGTGGTTGGCGCCCGTGAGGGCGGATCGCAGCTCGAGCGCTTGTTGTTCGTCCAGGTCCAATACTTCTCGCAGCCCCGTCAACGGCATGTCGAGCAAGTCGGCCACGGTCACGGAGGATCGCAGGTCCTTGAACCGGCGACGGACCGCCGCGGGGAGCTCTGTGACCGAGTCGATCGAGGCGTGCTGTGCCTCCGGCACGTAATGAACGAACGCCTTGGCCGCGAAATCCGTTTGGGACAGGGACACGGGTCTGGACAGCCGGTGTTCCGGGTCGATGGTGCTTCGGCGGATGCCTTCTTGGACCGCGTTGTGAAGTGACTGCGCACCCTTCACCCCCGGCCGCTCGATCACAGTGATGTTGGGTAGGTTCCGTTCGTACACCACTCCGTCGACCTCACGGACGGCGTCTTTCAGACGATCATTTCCGCAACAGACCAGTGAGCGGGCCGTCATGAACAGGGTGTCGGTGCTTTTTTCGACCTGCTCGGTTTTCACCAGGGTGATGTCCACGGTGAAAGGGTAGGAGATTTCCTCCCATCGGTCGGCACCCACGGCGTGATTGGCAAATCCCGAGTGCACTTTGCCGGAGACTTTCACGAAGTGACCTTGGCGGTCACTGATGTGCGGATGCTCGTCGACCAGGTTCGGCTTGTCGTAGTTGTATCTCATCCGATAACCGGGAGTGGACAACACCGCGTCCTTGATCGTGTAGCCCTGGCCCGGGTAGAAATCTTGGACCCGCCAGAACCTGTCGGCCTGGTCGTACACGGTGGTTTCGTCGTCGTCACCCTTGGGCTTAGCGTTGTATGAATCCGACCAGGAGGCGTGAATTTCACTCCCGGCAATCTCGCGAGCCTCGGTTCGGGGCACCTTACCGATGTGTCCGGTCTCCAAATAGGCCTCGATACAGAACTCCTCAGTGTCGGAGGGCCGGGCGACCACCAGGAAGAACTCCTGAATACCCTCAATATTGCGCAGCCCGTTAACAAACGTGTGTTCGGTTTCCAAGGTGTTCGGGCGCGGGAGCATGAAGAACAGTGCCCGGTTGGTCCCCAGGTGATAGCTGTCCAGCTGGTGATACAGCTGGGACAGCTGAGTGGTGAAGGAGAACGTCTCGCGTTTTTCCTGCCCGGCATCCGTGGAACGCGACGACATGGTTTCATCCGCGTTCAACCGTTTGGTGCCCCACTGACCGTTCGGTGCCGTGTAGCTGAAGCCGCCACCGGTGCCGGCAAAGGAGCCTTGAGCGCTGAAACCTCCGCCGCCCGTATCGATGTCGTAGGTTTCCAGGGACTGAGTAGTGTCGGCCGACTTGGTGAGGTTGAGCGACTCGATAGAGCGGGACTGGCGCTCGTTGGTTTCCGAGGCCATTTGGTACAGCTCGCGCTTCTTGGGCTCAAAATCCATGAAATACGGGTACTGCCGCAAGGGGGCCCTGTTGACCTGTGGAACGACCGAAACCTCCAGCACGGCCCCGAAGCACGCGTAATACTTCTCCAGCGTGTTCAGATAATCCGTAATTCCCGGGGAACCACGCCACGAACTCAGCAGCCCCCGCCTCTTGAGACCTATTTCCGTGGGGTTTTCCTGATACCCGGTGATACTGCAGACCACTTTCAGATAACTGATGATCACACCGGGATAGTTCTGATATTCCTCGGGCGGCTCGTAATCGAAGATGGCTAAGGAGGAGCGCCATCTGTAGGGCGCCTCGGAGCCCCCGGTTCTCCGGTCGATCATGTCGTCACTGACGCAGCGGCGGCTCCACGGAATGTCTAACGGCAGACGTAAATTGAAGGTGGACATGGCGAACAGCTTTCCGCCAACCGGGCATTCCCGGCCTCTTGGCCAAGTGCCCCCACATGTATGTCCGGTTGCCTATAGCGCGAATTGTCCGCTCACTCATTCAGCAAGTCAACGAACATGAACACGTCCGTTTCTTATCCCTCGGATACTTATCGGTATTCGCCAATCGTGCGGGTCGCTTCTCCGAATTCCACAATGACCGCGGCTGTTCGCGTAAATCACCGCGAGGGTAGGGCACCCTGTGGAAGACTTGGCCACAGATCCCACGAACAGCCAGCACGACAGACAGGTAGGTGCATCCCATGAGCGATCGTCCCAACGAGCCGCAGTCCGGTTCTTCCTCCGCTTCCGGACACACCTCGGGCAATAATCAGCCCGAGTACGGTCAGCGCGTGGAGGGCAACGACCAGGCCTTCGGTCAGAACGCCTACGACCGGTCGCAGCAGAACTACGGTTCGCAGCAGCCCGGGTACGGCCAGTACGGCGACTCCCAGGCCAACGGTCAGCAGTTCGGTAACGACCAGTACGGCAACCAGGGCTACGGCAACCAGTCCCAGTACGGTGACCAGCAGTACGGCAATGACCAGTACGGCAATCAGGGCCAGCAGGGTTACGGCAACCAGGGCTACGGTAACGATCAGTACGGCAACCAGGCGTACGGCCCGGGCGGGGCGAACAATCCCACGTATTACCAGAACGACTACAACCAGCAGCCCTACGGCAACCAGGACTACTACGGCAACGGCAAGCCCGCCGGTAACGGCCTGGGCATCGCGTCGCTCGTGCTGGGCATCATCGGCATCCTGACCTTCTGGTTCTTCGGTGTGGGTGGCCTCATCGGCCTGGTGGGTCTGATCCTCGGCATCGTGGGCTTGTCCAAGCTGCGCAAGACCCCGGGAGCCTCCAAGGCGTTGCCGATCGTGGGCATCGTGCTCTCGATCCTGGCGATCATCGGTGGCATTCTTATGGCGGCCCTGTTCTTCTGGGCCTTCGACATGATCAGCGAGTGCATGCCGTTGATCGAGTCCGGTTCCCAGACCGCTTACGAGCAGTGCGTGAACGACGCAGTCAACCAGAACATGGGTATCGACAGCTAACGCACCTTCCACAGCATCGTGCCCCGGCACGGTCGACGACGCCGCTCCACGCGGCGGTCTCGGCCGTCCGGGGCACGAGCTGGTTAAGACGAGCGCACCAGGCCCAGCTGAGGCTTGGCCCTAGGAAGTCTCGCGCGTACCCAGGATGTCCAGAGCGGCGTCGTGAAGTGCGCCGTTGCTCGCGATCGCGTTGGCCCCGAACGGGCCGTCCTGGCCCTTGAGCGAGGTGAAGCGACCGCCGGCCTCGGTCACGATGGGCACCAGCGCGGCCATGTCGTAGAGGTTGAGCTCGGGTTCGCACGCGATGTCCACCGCGCCCTCGGCCACCAGGCAGTAGGACCAGAAGTCACCGTAGGCGCGCGTGCGCCACACGGAATCGGTCAGCTCGATGAACTGATCGCGCACGCCCAGATCACGCCACCCGGTCAGGGACGAGTAGGAGAGCGACGCATCCGAGAGTTGGTTCACGGACGACACGGAAAGCCGGGTGGCCTGCGACAACGATCGTCCCGTGAAGGCGCCCGAACCCAGGGCGGCCCACCAGCGGCGGTTGAGCGCGGGAGCGGACACCACACCGGCTACGACCCGGTCGTCCTCGACCAGGCCGATGAGCGTGGCCCACACGGGTACACCGCGGACAAAGTTCTTGGTGCCGTCAATCGGGTCGATCACCCATTTGCGGGAGCCGGAACCGGTGGTGCCGAACTCCTCGCCGATCACGGCATCGCGATTGCGCACCCGGCCCAGCTGCGAACGGATCACGGATTCGGCCTCGCGATCCGCGTCCGTGACGGGGGTGAGATCCGGTTTGGTCTCCACGTGGAGGTCCTGAGCCTTGAACCGACGCATGGTCAGCCCGTCCACAGAATCGGCCAGAATGTGCGCGAGACGGAGATCCTCCGTGTAACTGCTGGGTGGTCGCATGTGCTCTACGTTATCGCCTGTCCTAGGTGCTTTTCCTCGGCGCCCGCCTGTGTTTCCCCGCGCGATGCCGCCAGCAGCCTGCGCAGCGACTCGAGCCTGAGCGGGGCTGCCGGGGAAGCTTCGGGCCGGTGCACCCACTCGTCCAGCGCGCAGCCGGGGGAGTCCTGGGTGTGCAGGCAGCCGCGCGGACAGTCCGCGGTCGCCGGCACGAGGTCGGTGAACGAGTTGAGGAGTTCTTCCTCGCTCACGTGGGCCAGGCCCAGCGAACGGATCCCGGGGGTGTCGATGACCCACGTGCCGGGGGAGGTGTCCGGCATGCGGAGGGCCCGGGCGGAGGATGACGTGTGGCGGCCACGACCCGTGACGTCGTTGACGCCACCGGTGGCCCTTTCCGAGCCCGTGAGCGCGTTGACCAGTGTGGATTTTCCCACACCGGACGGCCCCAGGAACACGCTGATGTGCCCGTCCAAGATGGTGCGGAGTCGCTCGATGGAGGCCTCGGAAATCGCCAGGGATGCCTCGTGTACGCCCGCGGCGGGTCGGCCGCCCAAGGCGTCCGTCGGTTCGGTCGAGGCGGTTTGGACGTCCAGCGCCTCCACGTAGGTGAGGAACTCGGCCGGGTCCTTCAAATCGGTCTTGGTCATGCAGATGACGGGGGTGATGCCCGCGTCCGACGCCGCCGCGAGACCACGATCCACAAAGCCCGTGCGCGGGGTGGGGGACTCGGTGGCCAGGACCAGCACGAGCCGGTCCGCGTTGGCCACGATCACCCGCTCGACCGGATCCGTGTCGTCCGCGCTGCGCCGCAGGATGGTGGCCCGAGGTTCGATGCGCACAATGCGCGCGAGGGTATCCGGGTCGCCGCTGACATCGCCGACGACACCCACTTGGTCACCGGGGACGATCGGCTTGCGGCGCAGCTCTTTGGCGCGGATGCACACCACGGTGCGCTGATCATGGCTCTGCTCGTTGACCACGCACGTGTACCGGCCACGGTCCACGGCGATCACGCGAGCGATCACGGCGTCCTCGTGGGTGGGGCGTTGCTTGGTGCGTGGACGGGAGCCCTTCTTATTGGCTCGCACCCGGACGTCGGACTCGTCCCACTGCCGCTGTGCGCTGGAATTACGCGCCATGGCTGACCAGAGTGGTCCACATCTGGGGGAAATCGGGCAGCGTCTTGGACGTGGTCCCGATGTTCTCCACGCTCACGTCAGGTATCCGCAGACCGATGATGGCGCCCGCGGTGGCCATGCGGTGATCCTCGTAGCTGTGGAACACCCCGCCATGCAGAGGAGCGGGAGTGATGATCAGGCCGTCCTCGGTCTCTTCCGCGTTGCCACCCAACCGGTTGATCTCGGTGGTCAGAGCGGCGAGGCGATCGGTTTCGTGTCCGCGCAGGTGCGCAATCCCGCGCAATCGTGACGGGTCGGCGGCCAGGGCACACATGGCCGCCACGGTGGGAGCGAGCTCACCGGCCTCGGACAGATCCAGGTCAACACCGTTGAGCTGCGCCGGACCGGTTGCGGTCAGCACACCGTCCGTCAGGTCAACGCTGCCGCCGAACTGCGGCAGGATGCTCCGCCAGTGATCGCCACCCTGGGTGGTGTGGGACGGCCAATCCGGGATGCTCACGGTGCCGCCGGTGACCATGGCAGCGGCCAGGAACGGTCCGGCATTGGAGAGGTCAGGCTCCACGGTGACGTCCAGACCGGGCACGGCGGTGGGTTCCACCCGCCACTCGGTATCGCTGACGCGTGTGGCGTTGACACCGGCCTCGCGGAGCACCTCGACGGTCATGGCCACGTGGGGCAGGGACGGTACGCCGGCGGCGTCGGACTCGTGTTTGAGGACGAGAGGGGCGTCGAAACGCACGGCGGACAGCAAGAGCGCGGAGACGAACTGGGATGAACCGCTCGCGTCGATGGTCACGGTGCCGCCGGCCACGCGGCCGGTTCCGGAGACGGTGAGCGGCAGGGTGCCGCGGCTGTCGTCCTCGACCGTGACGCCCAGGTCTCGCAAGCCTTGGATCACGGGACCCATGGGGCGGACGCGAGCGTGCGGATCGCCGTCGAACTGGGTGTCCGCATTGAGGAGCGCGGCCACGGGCGGGACGAACCGCATGACCGTGCCGGCCAAACCGCAGTCGATCTGACGGGGTTCGGGACGGTGAACGTCAGCGGCGGGACCCGAAGGAATGGGGGTAATGGCGAGATCTGAACCGAAGGGGCCAGCTACGCCGGTTGGCTCGATCACCGCACCCAATTGCTGGAGCGCGGCGATCATGAGCTCGCTGTCACGTGAATACAACGGCTTGTGCACCACCGAAGGTTCGGAAGCCAAGGCCGCCAGGACCAGATATCGATTGGTCAGAGATTTGGAACCGGGAATGGCCACGGTTCCGCTCACCGGGCGATCACCCGTGAAGGGCGCGGCCCACTGGGACTCGGGATGCGACAAGCCGTTGTCTGTATTCACAGTGTGGTTGACCCCTTAGTGGCTGACGGCGTCCTGGACGGCCTTCTCGGCCTGGGCGAACTTCTTCTTGGTGTCCTTGGAGACCTTGGCGGCGTTCTTACGAACATCGTCCGCGAGGTGGCTGGCGCGCCACGCGAGGGAGGGGTTGCCCGAGGTGTCCACGGACGCGATCATCACGGCACCGACCAACGAGAGGTTCTTGAACACGTTGTTGCGGCGGTTGGACTTGGCCTCCTTGGTGGAGGTATCCGCGGACTGGTACTGCACGTAGGTGTTGATGGCGGTGGTGCCCAACAGCACGGACGCGGAAAGACGGGGGAGCT
Organism: Kocuria sp. CPCC 205235; assembly: GCF_040980905.1. Lineage (NCBI taxonomy): Bacteria > Bacillati > Actinomycetota > Actinomycetes > Micrococcales > Micrococcaceae > Kocuria > Kocuria sp. CPCC 205235. Next base: position 153,194 of record NZ_JAVKPR010000006.1, on the reverse strand, counting down.
TGCTCAGCGCGAGAGCGGAAGCGGCCAACACCTGTGCGGCGGCAATGCCCTGGGCCACCTGGGCGCGGTTGGCGGTCACGGGACGGACCTGTGGCAACACCTGCTCCACCTGCTTCAGGACCGGGTCCAGCTTCTCGGCTGCGGCCGAGGAATTACGGAATGCTTCGACACCGCCGGCAACGTAACCGGTGGCGAGCAGGGGACGGGCGAGACGACGAACGATGCTCATGGTTCCTCCTTTTGGTCCCGGCATTTCCGGGAGGGCACGTCTTTCATCCTAACGGGGTGCCACTGTGCCGCGCACGGGAATAGGGCGGTGGGTCCACCGTGTTATTCACCAATAGACAGCAAGCGCCACACGCGTGGCTCATCATCGGCCCGACAACGCGACCCACGGAAGGCAGGCAGCGCATGATCATGACCGCCCCGACCGTAGACTGGGCCGTGATGAACGATCATGATGAGCTCGAGCAGCAGGCCACTACCGACACGGTGGACGTCAGCGAGGAAACCACACAGCAGCGCCGCGAACGATTCGAACGCGACGCCATGCAGTACGTGGATCAGCTGTACGCCGCCGCGCTGCGGATGGCCCGCAATCCCGCCGATGCCGAGGACCTGGTCCAGGAGGCCTACACCAAGGCCTTCTCCGCGTTCCACCAGTACAAGCCGGGGACCAACCTCAAGGCATGGCTGTACCGGATCCTGACCAATACCTACATCAACCTGTACCGCAAACGGCAGCGCGAACCGCGCCAGGCCAACACGGACACGGTGGAGGATTGGCAGTTGCACCGGGCAGAATCCCACACGTCCAAGGGGCTGCGATCGGCCGAGGCCGAGGCCCTGGACCACCTGCCGGATTCGGACGTGAAGCGAGCGCTGCAAGAACTTCCCGAAGAGTTCCGACTCGCCGTGTACTTCTCCGATGTAGAGGGCTTCGCCTACAAGGAGATCTCCGAGATCATGGACACGCCCATCGGCACCGTGATGTCGCGACTGCACCGAGGCCGCAAGCTGCTCCGGGAAAAACTGGCCGACTACGCCACCGAGCGGGGTTTCGACACCTCCAAGGGGACCAAGAAGTCCAAGGGCGAGACAACATCGAAGGACCGAGGCTGAACCAATGGCTGACAACGACTGCCAGAACGGCTGCACCGACGAACGCATCCGTCGCATTTACGAATACCTTGACGGTGCGCTGACCAAGGAGGATCTCGAAGAGATCCACGCGCACCTCACGGACTGCCCCGAGTGCGAGCGCGAATACAACCTGGAGTGCGTGATCCGCACCGTGATCAAGCGATCCTGCACCGAGACTGCCCCCGCGCAGCTCAAGCAGTCGATCCTCACGCGCATCGAAGCGCAGTGCAGTGATCACCCGGCGGCCTGACCCTCACCGGCTTTTCTCGGCTTAAACAACAACGCCCGCAACCGTAATGGTTGCGGGCGTTGTTCGCACTGCACAGAACTCAGGCGTTGGGCCGCTTTCCGCGGTTCGCAGAGTTCTTGCGGCGGTCCTTGCGCTTACGTCCACGCTTGCTCATGGTGTACCTCCTGCGTTGATTCGACTGGGCACCGTCCGCCAGTATCTCACAACCTGGCGTTTACTCCGAGTTGGCCGGATTTCAACCGCCGACGGCGCTCGCGGGCTTATCGGGGTTCGGGCAGGTTCAGCCAGTTGTACCAGCCGCGGTGCAGCACCAGCCACGCCATCAGCCCGTAGCCGGCCTGTCCGGGGTGGCCGTGGTTGGCGGCCAGGTCCTTGCGCCACTGCTCGTGGTGCTGCAGCGGGTTGAAGGTGTCCACGTAGACGTGCTGGCGCCGGGTGGTTACGTCGCCGAAAGCCGCCGAGAGATCGGCGATCTTTCGGTTGCGTTCCGGGTCCAACGTGGGCGGGGGACCGACCACCAGAACCTTGATGTTGTTCTGGGTCGCCTGATCCACGATGTTCGCCATGTTCAACCGGGAACGGGCCGAGGTGATGTCCAGGTCCACGTCCATGGCCGAGGGCGCGATCACCAAGCGGTTGTCGCACATGGAATCGAAACGGCGGGAGGCCTCGTCGAACCAGCGTTCGTTGAGGGACTCGCTGCCCTCACCGGGCGCCGCCAGGTTGTAGGCGTCCACGGGCACGATGTCCCGCGGGGTGCGGGCCAGCACTCGACCGAACCAGCCCAGGGCACGGGGGTCTTCCACACCGGCTAGCAGTTCGTCACCGACGGCCACAATGCGGATCCTGCGTTGGTCCACTATTCCTCTTCCTTTGCTCATAACGTGTCTCGGTGGCCACCGTAAACCACGATGGCCACCGAGGGGAAAACGTGTCCGCTGCGGCCCCGATCTCACGGGGCCGCAGCGCAGTGATGATTACTCGCCGCGGTCGAAGGCCTGCTGCACCAAGGTTTCGAGTTCCTTCGCGTGGCGCTTGGCCGAACCGTTCGCCGGGGAAGCCGAGGCCGGGCGCGAAGCCAGCTTGACCGGGCGGTCCAGCTGCGGCACCAGGTTCACGGCCATGAACGGCCAGGCACCCTGGTTGGCGGGCTCGTCCTGTGCCCACATGATGCGGGCCTCCGGGTAGCGGGCCAGTTCCTTCTTGATCTCGTTCTCGGGCAGCGGGTAGAGCTGCTCGACACGAATGATCGCGGTCGAGTGGTCGTCGGACTTCTCACGCTGCGCGGCGAGATCGTAGTACAGACGACCGGACACCAGGATCACGTCAGTGACCTTGGAGTCGTCCAGGTTGGCGACGTCCGGGATGACCTGCTGGAACGTACCCTGCGTGAAGTCCTCGATGGGGGAGGCCGCTGCCTTCAGGCGCAACAATTGCTTGGGCGTGGCCACGATCAACGGGCGACGCGGGCGCGAGTAGGCCTGACGGCGCAACAGATGGAAGTGGTTGGCCGGGGTGGACGGATTCACCACGGTCATGTTCCGCTCGGCGCACAGGGTGAGGAACCGCTCGATACGTGCCGAGGAGTGGTCCGGGCCCTGTCCCTCGAAGCCGTGGGGCAGGAGCAGGACCAGCGAGGAACGCTGACCCCATTTCTGTTCGGCCGAGGAGATGAACTCGTCCACGATGGTCTGCGCACCGTTGGTGAAGTCACCGAACTGCGCCTCCCACACGGTGAGCGCCTCGGGACGCTCCACGGAGTAGCCGTACTCGAAGCCCAGCACGCCGTATTCGGAGAGCAGCGAGTTGTAGATGGACAACTTGGCCTGGTCACCGGACAGGTTGTTCAACGGTGCCCACTCGGAGCCGTTCTCGGCGTCGAAGAAGACCGCGTGACGCTGCGTGAAGGTACCGCGGCGCACGTCCTGACCGGAGAACCGGATCGGGACACCTTCCATGAGCAGCGAACCGAAGGCCATGAGCTCGCCCATGCCCCAGTCCACGCCGCCCTTCTCGGTCATCTCGTTGCGGCGGTCCAGCAGCTTCTGCAGCTTGCGGTGGGTGGTGAAACCCTCCGGGGCCTGCACGTGGGCCTCACCGATACGGCGGGCGACCTCTTCGGTGATGGCCGTGGACTTGGGGATCGAAACTCCCGTGTCCGCCTGCTGGGCCGAGGGGCGCTCGATGTTGGCGATAGCGGCGGCGTCGCCGGTGACCAGCGGGATCGTGGAGGTCTGGGCCTCGTGGGACTCAGCGAAGACCCGCTCGAGGCGCTCCTGGTAGTCCTTGAGCGCGCGATCGGCCTCTTCCTGGGTGATGTCACCGCGACCCACGAGGTTCTCGGTGTAGATCTTGCGGGTCGAGCGCTTGCCGTCGATCAGGGAGTACATCAGCGGCTGGGTCATCGAGGGATCGTCGCCCTCGTTGTGACCGCGGCGGCGGTAGCAGACCAGGTCGATCACGACGTCCTTGTGGAAGCGCTGGCGGTACTCGAAGGCCAGCTGACCCACGCGGGTCACGGCCTCGGGGTCGTCCGCGTTGACGTGGAAGATCGGGGCCTGCACGGCGCGGGCCACGTCCGTGGAGTACGTGGAGGTGCGCGCGCCGGAGGGCGAGGTGGTGAAGCCGATCTGGTTGTTGACCACCACGTGGATGGTGCCGCCCACGTTGTAGCCCTCCAGGCCGGACATCTGCATGACTTCGTACACGATGCCCTGGCCGGCCATGGCGGCGTCGCCGTGGACCTGAATGGGCAGCACGGGGAACGTGCCGTCACCCTCGGGGCCGGCACCGAGCACGTCGGTCTTGGCGCGGGCGATGCCCTCGATCACGGGGTCCGCGGCTTCAAGGTGGGACGGGTTGGCGGCCAAGTAGACCTGGGTCTCGTTGCCGTTGTCGGAGGTGAAAACACCTTCCGTGCCCAGGTGGTACTTGACGTCACCGGAACCCTCGATGGAGCGGGGATCCTGGCTGCCCTCGAATTCGCGGAAGACCTGTGCGTAGGACTTACCGGCGATGTTGGTCAGTACGTTGAGGCGGCCACGGTGGGCCATGGCGATACCCACGCCGGCCAAGGACTCGTCGGCGGCGTCGGAGATGATCGCGTCCAGCAGCGGGATCAGGGATTCGCCGCCCTCCAACGAGAAGCGCTTCTGACCCACGTACTTGGTCTGCAGGAAGGTCTCGAAGGCCTCGGCTGCGTTCAAGCGACCCAGGATGCGGAACTGTTCCTCGCGGGCCGGCTTCTGGTAATCGTGCTCGAGCTTGTCCTGGAACCACTCGCGCTCTTCCGGATCCTGCAGGTGCATGTACTCGATGCCCACGGTGCGGCAGTACGCGTCACGCAGGCGCCCCAGGATCACACGCAGGGTCAGCAGGTCTTGGCCACCGAAACCGCCGGTGGGCCACTCGCGCTCCAGGTCCCACAGGGAGAGTCCGTAGCTGCGGATGTCCAGGTCCGGGTGCTTGCGCATCACGTACTCGAGCGGGTTGGTGTCCGCCATCAGGTGGCCGCGCACGCGGTACGCGTGGATCAGCTGCTGAATGCGGGCAACCTTGTTGATCTGGGTCTCGGGGTTGACCTGGTTGTCCACGGCCCAGCGAACGGGCTCGTAGGGGATCCTCAGGGCCTCGAAGATGGTGTCGTAGAAGTTGTCGCCACCGAGCAGGTAGTGCTCCACGAGCTTGAGGAACTCACCCGAACCGGCACCCTGGATCACGCGGTGATCGTAGGTGGAGGTCAGGGTGATGATCTTGGAAACACCCATGCGCGCAGTGGTGCGGGGAGAGGCGCCCTTGTACTCGGCGGGGTAGTCCAGGGCCCCCACACCCACGATGCACGCCTGACCCTTGGACAATCGCGGAACGGAGTGCACGGTGCCGATACCACCCGGGTTGGTCAAGGAGACCGTGGTGCCCTGGTAGTCCTCCATGGTCAGTTCGCCGGAACGGCCGCGCTTGACCACGTCTTCGTAGGCGGTCCAGAACTGCATGAAGGTCATGCCCTCGGCACCCTTGATGTTGGGCACCACCAGGTTGCGGGAGCCGTCCTTGTTGGGGATGTCGATGGCAATGCCGAAGTTCACGTGGGCCGGCTGGATCGCGGCGGGCTTGCCGTCCACTTCGCCGTAGACCACGTTCTGCGACGGGTAGTTGGCCAGTGCGCGGATCACGGCGTAACCGATCAGGTGGGTGAAGGACACCTTGCCACCGCGGTTACGGGACAGGTGGCTGTTGATCACGAGACGGTTGTCGATCAGCAGCTTGGCCGGCACCGCGCGCACGGTGGTTGCCGTGGGCACGCTCAGTGAGGCGTCCATGTTGGCGGCCACGGCCTTGGCGGGTCCGCGCAGCTTGACGACCTTGTCCTGTGCTTCGACCTCTTCCGGCTGTTCCTTGGGCTTGGGCTTGGCCGCGCCCTCCGGCTGAGCGCGGATGGGACGCTTGGTGGGCGATCCTTCGTTGCCGTTGGTCTCCTGGTCCACGCCTTCCGGCTTGCCCTTGGCCTTGGAGCCTCCGGTCGTTGCCGACGGCGCTGCGGCGCGCTTGGGCTCACTGGACTCCGAGCGGGGCTTGGCTTCGGCCTTGGCCGCCGGGGCGGTCTTTTCCTGGGTCACCTTGGGCTTGTTCTCCTGTGTAGATGAAGAAGCAGCCGCCTTGGACGGGGCGGCTGCGGAAGTTTTGGTCGCAGCACCGTTCGACGTGGAAGCGGCCTGCGAGGGGGAAGCGGAGTCGGAATCAGAGCCCTTGCTCATTTCCTCGAAAATGGGCCACCACTTCTTGTCCACGGAGTTCTTGTCGTCCTGGTACTTCTCGAACAGCTCGTCGACGAGCCATTCGTTACCGGCGAATTCTTCGGGGATCAGGTGGTGCGGCTGCTCTGGCACGGGAGATACGCCTCTTCCATATGACGGTGTGCTCCGGTGGTTGCTCGGTAGACCACCACCGGTCGGTGGTGCCGACGGTATGTCTCTCCGCCAGCGGACGTGGTGGCCTCATTTCCCATAAGGCCGTACTAAGCCAACAGTCTAATGAGGCGAACACCACCTGGCCAGTCCATCCTGACCGCTCGGTAGGTTTCGTCGTTCGAGGGTGACGGACCCGTGACGGACCCTCCACGGACGACCTGACGAGGCAGTTGGCGGGCCCGTAGTATGGGGTCTCGTGCGATTCCTGACGACTCCCAATACAGACCTCACCTACAACGACGTCTTCCTGGTGCCCTCCATCTCCCGTGTGACGTCCCGCTTCGATGTCGACCTCTCCCCGGCGGACGGCACGGGCAGCACCATTCCGCTCGTCGCCGCAAATATGACAGCCGTGACCGGTCGACGCATGGTTGAAACCATGGCTCGCCGCGGCGGCCTGGGCATCCTGCCCCAGGACATCCCGCTGGACGTCATCTCCAAGGTGACCGGCTGGGTCAAGGGCCGCTCACCCCAGTACGAGACGCCGGTGGCACTGCACGAGACGGACACGGTTCATGACGCACTCGGTGTCATGCACAAGCGCCCCCACGGTGCCGTGCTCGTCACGGACGCGCGGGACCACTACCGCGGGCTGGTACTCGCCGCCGACTGCCAGGACGTGGACCGCTTCACTCAGCTCGCGGACGTGATGCGAACCGACGGCCCGGTCTTCCAGGTCGAGGACTTCGACGGCCAGGATCGCAACGCCGCGATGCGCGCCGCCTACGAGCAGCTGGCGGCATCGCGACTCAACGCCGCGCCCGTGCTGCGGGATCGCACGATCGAGGGCGTTCTGACACAGAAAGGCGCGGTGCGCTCCACGATCTATGAGCCCGCTCTCGACCAGCAGGGTCGGTTGCAGGTCGGTGCGGCCGTGGGAATCAACGGCGACGTGGCCGCGAAAGCCGCAGCACTGCTCGACACCGGTATCGACGTGTTGGTGGTCGACACCGCCCACGGTCATCAAATCAAGGCCATGCAGGCACTCGAAGCCGTGCGCGCACTGGATCCGCAGGTCCCCATCGTCGCCGGCAACGTGGTCTCCGCCGACGGCGTGCGCGACCTCATCGGCGCGGGTGCGGACATCGTGAAGGTCGGTGTGGGCCCCGGAGCCATGTGCACCACGCGCATGATGACGGCGGTCGGTCGCCCGCAGTTCTCCGCGGTCGTGGAGTGCGCGGAGGCCGCCGCCGATCTCGGCAAGCACATCTGGGCCGACGGCGGCGTGAAGCACCCGCGCGACGTGGCCCTGGCGCTCGCCGCCGGCGCGAGCCAGGTGATGATCGGGTCGTGGTTCGCGGGAACCCACGAAGGACCCGGTGACCTCAACATCGATGCCGACGGGCGGGCCTATAAGGAGAGCTTCGGGATGGCTTCCGCGCGGGCGGTGCGTCACCGCACGCGTGGTGAGGACGAATTCGCTCGCGCTCGCAAGGCGTTGTTCGAAGAAGGCATCTCCAACTCCAAGATGTACCTGGACCCCCAGCGCCCCGGTGTCGAGGACCTGGTCGATCACATCACCTCCGGCGTGCGCAGCTCCATGACGTACGCCGGGGCCACGTCATTGGCGCAGTTCGCCAACCGTGCGGTCGTGGGAATCCAGTCGCAGTCCGGTTACGACGAGGGTCGCCCGCGCTCCGAATCCTGGAGCTGATTGGTTCTTCCGGATGGGAATCCCTCGGCGGGGCTTATTGAGAATGATTAGTGATATGCTCTCCGCAGATCACATGCAATCCATTCTCAATAAGCCCCCGCTGATGAGAATGACCCGAAGGAGATGATTCCGTGTCCGCACGCGTCCAGGGCCTGAGTGCTCGCCCGTTCGTCCGTTCCGCCGTTGCCGTATCCGCACTGAGCGCGTTGGCGCTCACGGGGTGCTCGGCAAACTCGGGCGACGCTCAGGAAGGTGACGCGGCGGCGTCGGACGGGGACAAGGTCACGGTGGTGACCTCGACCAACGTGTACTCGGATCTCGTTGAACAGGTCGCCGGCGACCACGTGGACGTCACGCCCATCATCGACTCCGCCGCGCAGGATCCGCACTCGTACGAGGCATCGCCCCAGGATCGGCTGACCATCGAGAAGGCGGACGTGGTGATCCTCAACGGCGGTGGCTACGACGCTTTCATGGAGGACATGACCACGGACTCGCAGAAGGTCATCAACGCGGTGGACGTCTCTGAGTTGGAGGGCAAGGAAGAAGCGGCCGAGGCGCACGACCACGCGCACGACGAAGAAGGTCACGAAGGCCACCACCACGAACCCGGCGGTTTCAACGAGCACGTCTGGTACGACTTGGACACCATGCAGACGTTGACCGAGCGCATCGCTGAGCAGCTGGGAGAGATCGACCAGGACCGCTCGAAGGAGTTCACGGACAACGCCACAGCACTCAACGACCGGTTGTCCGGAATGAAGACCGAGCTCGAGTCGTTGAAGGCCTCGGGTGGTTACGTGGCCACCGAGCCGATGCCCGGATATCTCTTGCAGGACGCGGGTCTCCACGATGACACTCCCGCGGAATTCATGACCGCGATCGACTCGGAATCCGACGTGGCTCCCGCCGTCATGAAGGAAACCACGGACCTGGTCACGAGCGGTCACATCGACCTGTTGGCGTTCAACCAGCAGACCTCGACCGGTCAGACCGAGAAGCTGCGCGAGGACGCGGAAAAATCCGGTGTGAGTGTGGTGGAATTCTCCGAGACCCTGCCTGACGGTAAGAACTACCAGGAATGGATGCAGGACAATATCGACCGCGTCTCCCAAGCAGTGAAGTAATAGCCGTATGACCCTCCCCACCAAGGTGGCACCAACCATTCACACTTCAGCGGCCCAGCCCGCCACTCCCACCACCACGCCGTGGTCCGCCCCAGACAACCAGCGGGATTCGGGCCAGGCAGTGGTCGAACTCAAGAACGCGGATCTCGCTTTCGGCGACCGCGTGCTGTGGCGCGACCTCAACCTCACCATTCGTGAAGGCGAGTACTTCGCCGTGCTCGGTTCTAATGGAACGGGTAAGACCAGTTTCCTCAAGGTGCTGCTCGGGCTGCTCCCGCTGACCCGGGGAACGGTCTCGGTCACGGGGGAGCGCCCCGGAGCGGCCTCGCGACATGTGGGGTACGTACCCCAGCAGCGCGGCTTCTCGCCACGGACACCGCTGCGTGCCCGGGACCTGGTGGCCCAGGGCATCGACGGGCACAAGTGGGGGATCAGGCTCCACAGCCGCGCGGTCAACGAACGGGTGGGCGAGCTGCTCGACAAGGTCGGCGCGGGCGATTACGCCAACGCCCCGGTGGGGCTGCTCTCGGGTGGCGAGCAGCAGCGACTGCGCATTGCCCAGGCCCTGGCCACCGACCCGGAATTGTTGCTGTGCGACGAGGCGCTACTGTCCTTGGATCTGAATCATCAGTACATCGTCAGTGAGCTGGTCAACCAGCAACGCGTGGACTCGGGTAGCGCCGTGGTGTTCGTGACGCACGACATCAACCCGATCATCGATCACGTGGACCGCATCCTGTACCTGGCCGGCGGCTCCTTCAAGATCGGCACGCCCGATGAGGTCATGCGCTCCGAGGTGCTGTCGGAGCTGTACGGCACCGACATCGAGGTGCTGCGCAGCAACGGCCGCATCATCGTGACCGGTCGCCCCGACAACACCCACCACATCTCGTCCCAGGAAGGTCTCATTCCGTGATCCCAGCCCAAGTCGATTGGGACTCGATCGTCGATTCCGTGTTCGTCTTCGACAACTACGGTGAATTGCTGGTGCTGCTGAGCAACTCGCTGTGGGCCGGTGCCCTCCTGGGGCTGGTCGGAGGGCTGGTGGGCACGTTCGTGATGATGCGCGACCTGGCCTTTTCGGTGCACGGCATTGCGGAACTGTCCTTCGCCGGCGCGGCTGCGGCCTTGTTGATCGGTTCGGACATCGTGACCGGTTCACTGCTAGGCTCAGTGCTTGCCGCGCTGATCATCGGTTTCATGGGACTGCGCGCCCGGGACAGTAATTCGTTCGTGGGCGTGCTCATGCCGTTCGGGCTGGGCCTGGGGATCCTGTTCCTGTCGCTCTACGAAGGTCGCTCGTCCAATAAGTTCTCGTTGTTGACCGGTCAGATCGTGTCCGTGTCCCCGGTGCAGCTGACATCCATGATCGTGTTGTCCATCGTGGTGGTGGCCGGGTTGCTGATCGTGTGGCGTCCGCTCACGTTTGCCAGCACGGATCCCGTGGTGGCCGAGGCCCGCGGCCTGCCCGTGCGCACCCTGTCCATCGTGTTCATGGTGCTGCTGGGTATTTCCGTGGCCATGTCGGTCCAGATCGTGGGCGCGCTGCTCGTGCTCGCCCTCTTGATCACCCCGGCTGCCGCGGCCATGAATCTCACGGTGGCACCGGCGCGGATCGTGGTGCTGTCGGTGGTCTTCGCGGAGCTGTCCATGGTCGGCGGCATCCTGCTGGCGCTGGGCGGATCCATTCCGATCAGCCCCTACGTGACCACCATTTCGTTTGCGATCTGGCTCGTCACCCGCGTGATCCGTGGAATCCGTGAGCGCGGCTCCTCGTATCGTCGAGGCGGCTCAGAAAAGGACCCGCACGGCCGCGGGCAGGATACGCACCTGCACGGGCAGGGGCCCCAGGGGCTCCCCGTCCCCGTGAGCAACGTGCGCGGGTAGTTCACCCGACGGCGCATCGTGCGGCGTCACGGTCATCGCGGTGACAGGTTCCAGCGCGATCTCCGCCAGGTTTTCGTGGGTTTTCAGTAGCAACCGCGGCAACAGGAACAAGATCCGCAGGGGCCGGGCGTCGGACACGGCAAAGAGTTCCGCCCGGCCGTCCCGATGATCGGCGCGCGGCACGATGGTCAGGCCACCCCCGTAGGACGACGTATTGGCCACCGACAAGAACGTGGCCCGGCGATCGACCACGCGCCGAGCGCCGTCGGGCCGGGTGTAGTCGATCGTGTAGTCACGCGAGGTGAGTCGCAGAATTTCCCAGACCAGGGCCACCGCGTATTTGGCGGAGACGCGGATTCTGCTCCAACGATTGGCGCGCGCGTTGACGCGGGCATCCAGGCCCAGGCACACGGTGGTCGCGCACACGTGTGAGGTGCCGTCGGCACAGTCCACGGCCAGGAGATCCATGTGCTCAGGCGTGGTTTCCAGACCGCGCAGCACACGGCCCGCGGCGCGTTCGGTGTCGCGCGTGGGGATCCCGCAGAACCTGGCCAGGTCGTTACCTGAGCCCGCCGGGATCAGACCGAACGCCACATTCACGCCCTGTTGCCCCACCTCGTGCAGTACTTGGAGGACCAGATGGGCCATGCCGTCCCCGCCGACGGCAACCACGGCGGCTACGTGCAGAGCGCGGGATCGCAGGGTGTCGGTTAGTGTGGCGGAAAGCTCCCGCGCGGACGGGGCGTCGATGAAAACCGCGGTGTACCCGCCTGCGGAAAAGATGCCGCGCGCACGGTCGCACGCAACGCGTGCCTGGGGGGAATTCCCGTTGTGCACCAGGAGGATGTCGCGGGGACGTTGAGCCGCCACCGTCAGCGTGACTCGCGCGCGCAGTTACCGCAGATGCCCGTGATTTCCACGGTGTGGTCCACGTCCGTGAACCCGTGCTCGTTGGCGGTGTCATCCGCCCAGTCCTCGATCGCGGGTGCCTCGAGCTCAACCGCGGCACCGCACGAACGGCACACCAGGTGATGGTGGTGGTGCTCGGCCTCGCAGCGGCGGTAAATGGCCTCACCCTCCGCGTTACGCAGGACGTCCACCTCGCCGGTGTCCGCCATGGACTGCAGGATCCGGTAGGTCGTGGCCAGGGACACGGACTGCCCCTCGTCCTGAAGGCGGCGGTGTAATTCCTGGGTGGAAATGAAATCTTCGAGGCTCCGCAGTGCCCCGGCAACGGCCCGGCGCTGCTTGGTGTTACGCACCTCGGGTTGCCCGGTGGTTTTTGTGCTCACGCCCGTCCCTTCCATGTGCTTGCTTCTTCAACCATGCTAACGGTTCGCATCTGCGGGGTGTTCCCGAGCTAGGCTGAAGTCATGTTGCTGACCAAGTTCACACACTCGTGCGTCCGGCTGGAGAAGAACGGCACATCCCTGGTGATCGACCCCGGGTCGTTCTCGGAGGTCGAGGAGGCGCTGGACGGCGTCAATCTGGTGCTGATCACCCACGTCCACCCGGACCACTACGACGCGAAGCGGCTGACCGCGGCGCTCGCAGAGAATCCCGAGCTGAACATCTACGCGCCGCAGTCGGTCATCGACGAACTCGCGGAGGCCTCCGGGGAGGCCACGGACCGGTTGCACGCGGTCACTGCGGATTCCACGTTGTCGCTGGGCCCGTTCGAGGTCAAGACCTTCGGCGGCCAGCACGCACTGATCCACCCGCTGATTCCCACGGTGGACAACGTGGGCTTCGTGATCGACGACGCCGTGTTCCACCCCGGCGATTCCTTCACCGTTCCGCACGGGCTGACCGTGCCCACCGTGCTGGTCCCGTTGCACGCCCCGTGGTCCAAGATGTCCGAGGTCATCGACTTCATCATCGCAACCCGCGCCACCAACGTGTACCAGATCCACGATGCGCTGCTCTCCGATATCGGTTTCGGGATCGTCGAGAAGCAGGTCACCAAATTCTCCGAGATGTACGGCACCGAGTACCGCCACCTGGAAACCCGCGAGTCCGTGGAAGTCTGATCCGCACCGTCCTGTAACCCGGCCGCGGCCCATGGCGGGTGGGATCCGCGGATCGAGACCACCGTACAGACCCAGAAGTTCGATCGAAAGGAAGTCACCGTGAGCTCCGTTTTCACCAAGATCATCGAGGGCGAACTGCCCGGCCGGTTCGTGTGGTCGGACGAGCAGTGCGCCGGATTCCTGTCCATCGCACCGCTCTCGCAGGGACACGTCCTGGTGGTGCCCCGCGAGGAGATCGACTCCTGGCTGGATCTGCCCGACGAATTGGCGGAGCACCTGATGACCGTGTGCAAGACCGTGGGCCAGGCCATCGATGAGGTCTTCTCACCCAAGCGCGTGGGACTGATGATTCAGGGCTTCGAGGTGCCCCACGCCCACCTGCACGTGTGGCCCACCAACACGATCGAAGAATTCGATTTCGACCAGGTGGACAAGGACCCGGACCCCGAGGTCATGGACGAGACGGCCCGCAAGATCCGTGGCGCACTGGTCGCCGCCGGTCACGAGGCCCACGTTCCCCAGGACTAGGGGTAGCAGATGGCGCCGGGCACCACTGGTGCGCGGTGCCTCAGCTCATGGACATCCGCCGAGGCGGGTTGGCTCAGCGTTGCGTCACGTCGCGCAGTGCTTTGCGGACCCGCTTTTCCGATACCGTGCGCGCGGTGCCCAGCTCCTGTGCGAACAGCGATACGCGCAGCTCTTCCAGATCCCATCGAACACGGGTGAGCGCCTCGGGCACGGGAGCGGTCGGGGGAACGGCCGCCCGTGCACCGCGGTAATCCTGTTCGATGTCCTGAACCAGCACCATGTTCACGCTGTCGCGCTGGATATGGCCCGAGAGCTTGTCCAGACGCGCATTGATGGCTTTCACGTAGCGGGGTAGGTGCTGCAGCGCGTGCCATCCGGTGTCCGCCACGAATCCGGGGTAGATCAGGCGATCGATCTGCTCGGACATGTCCTTGAACGCGGGCACCGCAGCCAACGAGCCCGGCTTTCTGAGTCGCTTGCGTAGCGTGGTGGCTTCCGCGAGCGTCTCGGTGACCAGAGCCGTCACCGCGAACACCGTATCGATCAATTCGGCGCGCACGTGCACGGCCAACTCGTCGAATTCGGCCTTGGTGAACGGCGGTTCCTCGGGTACCAGCCGGTCGATCGCGGCCACGGTGCAATCGCGAATCAGCGCGTCCACGGAACCGTGCGGATTCTGCGTGAAGATCAGCCGTTCCCGCTGGCTCAGATGATCCACAACGTAACGATGCACCGACGGCAGCGTGCGTTCCAGCAGCGCAATCACCCCGTGGCGCTGTGCCGAACGTTGTTCGTCCTGCTGGGTCAGGATCCGCAGGTCCACGGTGGGCTCCTGCGTCGCGCCCTTACCGGTCTTTGCGGCATTGGGATTGTCCCGGCGGACCATGAGCGTGGGGTAGCCGGTGATGGTCTGCCCCGCTACCTGGGTCTGCACCGAGCGCGGCGGGTCTTTCTCCGGCCAGGTCGTCAGTCCCGTGCGTTCCAGACTTTCCGCCGACGACGCCGCTCCGCCACCCTTGGCACCTCGCCCGCCGCGACCCTTTGCCCCCGGACGCGGTGTATCGGGCTTACCGGACCGCTGAGCGCCGGAGGTGCCCCCGGCGGCGTCGGCGGCGTTGGCGAAGTCCGCGAGTTGGGAGGCCGCGCTGCCCAGCGAGTCGGCCAGGGCGCGGCGGATCTGCGGCCTGAGCCGATCCTTGAGTTCGGCGAGGTTCCCGCCGGTTCCGAGCACCTTGTTGCGGGCGTCGCGCACCTCGAAGTTCATGCGCAGGTGAGCCGGAAGCACGCTGGGCTGGAAGTCCGTGGCCTGCACCTGATGTCCGCGCAGCCGGCGCAGCACGGTGGCCAGGGATTCCAGTAGCGAATCCGTTTCCGGGGAGAACTCCGCCGACAGCACGTCCACCGCGGTGGCGGCCATGTCCGGGGCGGGTACGAAGTTGCGCCGCACGGCCTTGGGCAGGGACTTGATGAGGGCGGTGACCAACTCGGTGCGCAGACCGGGGATGTGCCACTCGAATTGCTCCGGGGCCAGACGATCCAGGAACAGCACGGGCACGCGCACGGTCACACCGTCAGCGGTCTCCGAACCGGGGGAGAACTCGTAGTCGAGGTCCAGCGACAGGATGCCGTCCGGAGACGCCACGTTCCAGGTGCGCGGGAAGGACTGCGTGTCGAGCTCGGCGACCTCCGGGGCGATCAGCGCGTCCGGATCCAGGTCCAGCAGGTGCTCGTTGCTGCCGCGCGCCTTCTTCCACCACGCGTCGAAGTGCCGCTGGGACACCACGTCCGCGGGGATGCGCGCATCGTAGAAGTCGAAGAGCACCTGGTCATCCACGCGCAGGTCCTTGCGGCGCATGCGGTTCTCGAGTTCCTCCACACGCTCCAGGCGCTGCTGATTGCGCTGGTAGAACCGGTGCCGTGTTTGCCAGTCACCTTCGACCAGGGCGTGGCGGATGAACAGTTCGCGAGAGAGCTGCGGGTCCACCCTGGAGAACTGCACGGGTCGCTCGGTCACGAGTGGCAAGCCGTACAGCGTGACCTTCTCGTACGCCATCACGGCACCGCGGGAGCGGGACCAGTGTGGCTCCGAGTAGTTGCGCTTGATCAGATCCGGTGCCAGCTCCTCGACCCATTCCGGGTTGATGCTCGCGTTGGTGCGCGCCCACAGCCGTGACGTCTCCACGAGTTCTGCCGAGACGACCCAGTCCGGAGACGTCTTGAACAGGGCAGAACCGGGGAAGATCGCGAACTTGGTGCCGCGCGCACCGCGGTAGTCGCGGGTGCGTTCATCACGCACTCCGATATGGCTCAGCAGACCGGACAGCAGGCTCTGATGAATGGCGTCCTGATTGCCGGCGACGTCCAGCTCACGGGAGCTCCCCGGGTCGATCCCCACTTCGCGGGCGATCTGACGCAATTGGGCGAAGAGGTCCTGCCACTCTCGGATCCGCAGGAAATTGAGGTACTCGCGCTTGCACAGCTTGCGGAACTGCGAGGATGACAGCTCGTGTTGCTGTTCCTGGATGTATTGCCACAGCAGGCCGTAAGACATGAAGTCGGACGTCTTGTCCTTGAACCGCTTGTGGAACTCGTCCGCGGCCTGCCGATGCTCCAGCGGCCGTTCGCGTGGATCCTGAACCGTGAGCGCTGCAGCAAGCACCATGACCTCGCGGACGCAATTGCGCCGCTTGGCCTCCACGATCATGCGCCCCAGCCTCGGGTCCACGGGCAGGGCCGCCAGGACGCGGCCGGTCTGGGTGAGTGGCGAATCCTGCTGGCCGCGGCGGCGTCGTCCCCGGGAACGACCGCGACCACCCGACGACGCCGCCTGCTCGCGTTGCTCGTTCTGGCCACCCGAGCGCAGCGCGCCGAGTTCGCGCAACAGCACCACGCCGTCCTTGACGGCGCGGGAATCCGGCTTCTGTACGAACGGGAATTCGGAGATGTCCGTGGGCTCGCGCACCACACCCACCGAAATCATCTGCAGGATGACCGCGGCCAGATTGGTGCGCAGGATTTCCGGGTCGGTGAACTCCGGGCGGGACTCGAAGTCCTCCTCGGAATACAGGCGAATGCACACGCCGTCCGACACACGGCCGCAACGGCCGGCGCGCTGCCGCGCGGACGCTTGGGAAATCCGCTCGATGGGCAGGCGCTGTACCTTGGTGCGCGCCGAATAGCGCGAGATTCTGGCGGTGCCCGGGTCGATCACGTACTTGATGCCGGGGACCGTCAGCGAGGTCTCCGCCACGTTGGTCGCGAGCACGATCCGACGCTTGGAAGACGGCGCGAACACCCTGTTCTGCTCCGCCATGGACAACCGGCCGAACAGGGGTAGCAGCTCGGTGCCGGCCAGTGCGCGATTGCGGTCGATGACTTTGGCCAGCGCGTCCTGGGCGTCCCGGATCTCGCGTTCACCAGCGAAGAAGATCAGGATGTCGCCGGGCGGCTCGGAAGCGAGCTCCACCACGGCATCGCACACGGCGTCGATGGGATCGCGGTCCTCGTCCTCGAGGCCGTCTCCCGTGTCCGCCTCGTCATCGCCGCCGTCGCCGGTGCGGGGCTGGGCGAGCGGACGGTAGCGGACCTCCACCGGGTAGGTGCGGCCCGAGACTTCGATGATGGGGGCGGGCTTCACCTGGTCGCCGTCCTCGGCGGGTTCAGCGAAGTGCTCGGCGAACCGCTCGGGATCAATGGTTGCCGAGGTGATGATCAATTTGAGATCCGGGCGGCGGGGGAGCAGGCGCTTGAGATACCCCAGCAGGAAATCGATGTTGAGGGAGCGCTCGTGGGCCTCGTCGATGATGATCGCGTTGTAGCGGCGCAGCATCGGATCGTGGCTGATTTCGGCAAGCATGATGCCATCGGTCATCAGCTTGACCTTGGAGTCCTTGCCGACCTCGGACGTGAAGCGCACCTGGTAGCCGACCGTCTGCCCGACCTGCTCGCCCATCTCGTAGGCAATGCGTTCAGCCACGGAGCGTGCGGCGATGCGGCGCGGCTGGGTGTGGCCGATCAACCCGTTCTCACCCAGACCCAGCTCCAGGCACATCTTGGGTAGCTGTGTGGTCTTGCCGGAGCCTGTCTCACCGGCGACCACCACCACCTGGTGATCACGAATGGCAGCGCTGATGTCGTCACGGCGCGCGCTGACCGGAAGGTTCTGGGGGTACACGATGCGGGGCGTGGTGCTGGACTCAGTCATGTCAACGCCCCAGTCTACGGGTCCGGGGCGGTACGCCACTCACGGCGTGCGGGCCCGTCAGAACACGATCCCATACCGAATGTGTGCCACGTCTCATTTTTTGACCGAACGGCAGGTAATATCCAGGCACCACTATTTGTCTTGAAAGGACGCCCACCATCATGAAGCGCACTCTTTCGCTAACCGCAGCGGTCGCCGCTTCCGCCCTGGTCCTGACCGCTTGCGGTTCGGGCGGCGGTGCCAGCCAGTCCGAGGAACCCCAGGATGTCTCCGTGGGGATCGCTCAATTCGTGGAACACCCCTCGCTCGATGCCGCGCGAGAAGGTTTCGTAGCCGCCTTGGAAGAAGGCGGCTACAAGGAAGGCGACAACCTGAAGTTGGACGTGCAGAACGCCTCCGGTGACCAAGCCACCGCGACCAACATCGCCTCCAACTTCGCGTCGTCCGATAACGACTTGATCCTCGGTATCGCGACACCCACCGCTCAGTCCCTGGCACAAGCCGTGACCGACAAGCCCGTCCTGTTCACCGCCGTCACCGATCCCGTGGACGCCGGACTCGTGGACTCCATGGACGCGCCCGGAGCCAATATCACCGGTACGACCGACATGAACCCGGTCGAGGACCAGATCAAACTCATCAAGCAGTTCAAACCGGACGCCAAGTCCGTGGGCATCATCTACAGCTCCGGCGAGACCAACTCGCAGATCCAGGTGGAAGAGGCCAAGAAGGCCGCCGAAGCGGAGGGTCTGACCGTGGAGGAGAAGACCGTGACCACCACCGCGGAGGTCGCCCAGGCCGCGGAGTCCTTCAACACCGATTCCATTTACGTCCCCACCGACAACAAGGTGGTGGCCGGCCTCGAAGCAGTGGTCGGCGCCGCCGAGTCCAAGAAGATCCCGTTGATCGTGGGTGAAGGTGACTCGGTGGAACGCGGTGGTCTGGCAACCGAGGGCATCAGCTATGAACAGCTCGGCAAGCAGACCGGGGAAATGGCCCTTCGCATCATCGAGGAGGACGGCGACCCCGCCGAGATGGCCGTGGAATCCCAGAAGGAGACCCACTTGATCATCAATGCCGAGGCCGCCAAGGCCATGGGCATCGAGGTCCCCAAGGCACTGCTTGATTCCGCCGATGCAGTGATCCGGTAACCATTCATGATCGCCGGAATCGAACTCGGCCTGATCTACGCAGTGATGGCCCTGGGCGTCTATCTCACGTTTCGTGTGCTGGACTTCCCGGACCTCACGGTGGATCAGTCCTTCACCACTGGGGCCGCCACCGCGGCCATGATTATCCTGGGTGGTGGCAGCCCCTGGCTGGGCACCATCGCGGGATTCTTCGCCGGTGCGCTCGCGGGTCTCATCACGGGTCTGCTGCACACCAAAGCCCACATCAACGGCTTGCTGGCGGGTATTTTGACCATGACCGCCTTGTACTCCATCAACCTCAGAGTCATGGACAGCAAGGCCAACCTGGCACTGCTGCGCGAGGACACCGTATTCACCCCGCTGCGCGAAGCCGGGTTGCAGGGATCCGTGGTGGGAGTGCTCCTACTGCTCGTCGGGGTGCTGCTGGTCAAGGTCCTGCTTGACTGGTTCCTCTACACGGACGCCGGCTTGGCCATGCAGGCCACCGGTGACAACCCGGACATGATCCGTTCCTTTGGCGTGAACACGGATAACCAGAAAATTCTCGGTCTGTGCCTGTCCAACGGCATGGTCGGCTTGTCCGGTGCGCTCGTGGCTCAGTACCAGGGTTTTGCGGACATCGGCATGGGTATCGGCCTGATCGTCGTGGGCCTGGCTTCCGTGATCCTGGGTCAGGGCATCTTCGGAACGCGCACGGTCATCATTGCCACCGCGGCCGTGATCTTCGGGTCCGTGCTGTACCGACTGGTGATCACCGCGGCCCTGCAGCTGGGTCTGAACCCGTCCGACATGAAGCTGATCTCCGCCGTACTGGTGGTCATCGCGTTGGTGCTTCCGCAAATGACGTTCTTCAAGCGGTGGAATGCGCGCCGCAAGGACCGCGAGGCACGCAAGGTCCAGGCCGGCGTCGAACCCGGCGTGGGGACACCCGCTACCGTGGGCGGTCGCACAGGAGAGGGGCAATAAACCATGTTGACCATCACCGACGTGCGGAAAACGTTCTTCGCCGGAACCGTCAATGAACGCGTGGCTCTGGACGGCGTGAGCCTGACCGTGGAACCGGGAGATTTCGTGACCGTGATCGGCTCCAACGGCGCCGGTAAATCCACGATGTTGAATACGGTCTCCGGGTCGATCATCCCGGACTCCGGCAGCATCCAGGTCTCCGGCGAACCGGTCACCAAGCTCGGGGAACACAAGAAGGCCCACTGGATCTCTCGCGTGTTCCAGGACCCCATGAAGGGTTCCTCGCCCAATCTGACCATCGAGCAGAACATGGCCATTGCGTCCCGCCGCGGCAAGTCTCGCCGACTGTCCATGGGCGTGACGCGCTCGCGGAAACAACAGTTCCGGGACGAGCTGGCCAAGTTGGAACTCGGGTTGGAGAACCGGCTGGGTGCCAAGGTGGGGTTGCTGTCCGGCGGCCAACGCCAGGCACTGTCCCTGCTCATGGCAACGTTCTCATCACCGGAGATCCTGCTCCTGGACGAGCACACCGCGGCCCTGGATCCCCAGCGCGCCAAGCACGTGACGGAACTGACCGAGCGCATGGTGTCCGAACAGAACCTCACCACCATCATGGTCACCCACAACATGGAACAGGCCCTGCGCCTGGGTAACCGGTTGATCATGATGCACGAGGGCAAGATCCTGTTCGAGCTGAACGAGGAGCAGAAGGCCAGATCGACCGTGTCCGATCTGCTGTCGGAGTTCCAGAAACTGCAAACGGTCAGCGGGGAACCCACACTTGATGACGCTACGCTGCTAGAAACAGTCCGCGTCACCAAAGAAGGAAAACCGTAGTCATCGTGAACACGAACAGGCGCCAGCGCACCACATCAGTCATCTCTTTGGCGGGTCTGCTGGCCCTGTTCGTGTGCATCTTCACTCTTCCTCCGGCCCTGGTACACCTCGGGCGGGCGGCGTCAGAAAGTGCATCGGTGCCCCTGACCGGCACCGCACTGGCCACGATCATCGTGGGCTTCGGCACGCTTCTGATCGGTGGGGTGCTGAGCATCATCGGCATGGCGCGGAGGCGTACCACGGCCCCGGTGCACAACCCGGAGGATGACTACGTGGCCGAGCAGTTCGGCGAGGGGGAGATGCTCCACGACTACGACCCCATGGAGCTGAATCCGCACCTTCGGGCGCGGCAACGACACGGCGATAACGAGCGCTGACGAACGAAACCCCCGGGCTGTTGCTCCGGGGGTTTCTTCGTGGTGCAGCGTGCATAACCGGTTGCATCGACCGCGCTGAGGCGAGGGGCGGGGCCCGACCGCCGAGTGGGCGTTGTTGGGTACGAGGCCGAACCGCGACGGAAGAGGACCGCGCGGGGCGGGGGAGCGGCGTCGTCGACGGAAAAGGCGCGTTAAACGAAAAAGTGCCCGCGATAGGAATCGAACCTACGACCTTCTGCTCCGGAGGCAGACGCTCTATCCCCTGAGCTACGCGGGCGGGGGCTGTCCTGCCGGTCCGTGAACCGGGCCGTGAACAACTCGATCGATATTAGCAGGTTCGTCACGGCAGGCGAATTGACTCGAATCGGTGGGCGCGGTTCGTCCCGTTACACTGGACCGGTGACTCCTGACGAACTTTCCGCTGCCGTATCCGCATGCCTGCACGACGCCCTGGCCGCCGGTGATTTGACCCTGGTGGACGGTGCAGAGCTTCCCGAAGCGAAGGTCGAGCGCCCCAAGAATCGTGAGCACGGGGACTGGGCCACCACGGTGGCCATGCAGGCGTCCAAGAAATTCGGTCGTAAGCCGCGCGAGATCGCCGAGATCCTGGTCGAACGCCTGAGCGCAGTTCCCGGCGTGGCCGCCGTGGACATCGCCGGTCCCGGATTCCTGAACATCACGCTCGACGCCGCCGCGGCCGGTGAGCTCGCGCAGTCGATCGTGGAGCAGGGCACCTCCTTCGGTACCTCAGACGTTCTGGGCGGAACCGCCATCAACCTGGAATTCGTCTCCGCCAACCCCACCGGCCCCATTCACCTGGGTGGCACCCGCTGGGCCGCAGTAGGTGACTCGCTGGCCCGCATCCTGCAATCGCAGGGCGCCCAGGTCACCCGCGAGTACTACTTCAACGACCACGGTGCGCAGATCGACCGGTTCGCTCGCTCCCTGCTGGCTCGCGCCCGCAACGAGGACGCACCCGAGGACGGCTACGGCGGACAGTACATTTCCGACATCGCCCAGCGCGTGCTCGAACAGCACCCGGACGCCCTGGAGTCCGAGGATCCACAGGAAGTTTTCCGCGCCGCCGGTGTGGAGTTGATGTTCCAGGAGATCAAGTCCTCGCTGCACGAGTTCGGTGTGGATTTCGACGTGTTCTTCCACGAGAACTCCCTGTTCGAAGGCGGACAGGTCGAGCAGTTGGTCGAGCAGCTCAAGGACTCGGACGCCATGTACTTCAAGGACGGCGCCTGGTGGCTGCGGTCCACGGACTACGGCGACGACAAGGACCGCGTGGTCATCAAGTCGGACGGCAATGCCGCCTACATCGCCGGCGACATCGCCTACTTCAAGGACAAGCGCGGCCGCGGAGCCGACCTGTGCATCTACATGCTGGGCGCGGATCACCACGGTTACGTGGCCCGCCTGAAGGCCGTGGCCGCAGCCCTCGGGAATTCCCCGGAGCGCGTTGAGGTGCTGATCGGTCAGATGGTCAACCTGGTCCGCGAGGGCGTGGCCGTGCGCATGTCCAAGCGCGCCGGCACGGTGGTGACCATGGAGGACCTCGTGGAGGTCGTGGGGGTTGACGCCGCGCGCTACTCCCTGACCCGCTACTCGGTGGACTCCAACATCGACATCGACCTGGACGTGCTGACCAAGCGTTCCAACGAGAACCCGGTCTTCTACGTCCAGTACGCCCACGCCCGCACGTGCGCCGTGCAGCGCAACGCTGAGGCGGCCGGGGTGCGTCGCGCGGCGGAGGACGGCACCAACCTTTTCGACGCCGCTCTGCTGGATCACGCTCGCGAGGCCGACCTGCTCGCCGCGCTGGGGCAGTACCCCTCCGTGGTCGCTCAGGCCGCCGAGCTGCGTGAACCGCACCGTGTGGCCCGCCACCTGGAACTTCTGGCCGGCACTTATCACCGCTGGTACGACGTGTGTCGCGTGGCACCGCAGGGTGACGGCCCGGTGGAACCGGTACACAACTCTCGCTTGTGGCTCAACGACGCCGTGCAGCAGGTCCTGGCCAACGGCCTGACCCTGTTGGGCGTCGGTGCGCCGGAACGGATGTGATCTCGTGAGCTCAGCAGACAACGCCCACCCGTTGGCACCGGGATGGCTGACCGTCCCCGAGGACAACGCCACTCTGGACCCCAAGGTCTTCACCGAGCAGTACGCCCGGAATGATCGTGGCTGCGTCACGGTGGACGGCGTCTCCGTCGCCGAAATGGCCGAACGCTACGGTTCGCCCAGCTACGTGATCTCGGAAGATACCTTCCGATCTCGCGCGCGTGGTTTCCGTGAGGCGTTCGAAGCCGCGTTCACTCCCATGGGCGTTGACGTGGAGGTCTACTACGCGTCCAAGGCACTGCTGAACACCCACGTGGCACGGTGGGCCCAGGACGAGGGGCTCAACGTGGACACCGCGTCCGGTGGCGAACTCGAGGTCGCACTGCGCGCCGGAGTGGACCCTTCCAAGATCGCGTTGCACGGCAACAACAAATCTGCCGCGGAGATCACCCGCGCACTGGACACCGGCGTGGGGCGCATCGTGGTGGACTCCCTTCCGGAGATCCAGCTGGTCGCGGATCTCGCCCAGAAGCTCGCGGTGCGCGCTCCCATCATGTTGCGCGTGACCCCGGGTGTGCACGCTTCGACCCATGAGTTCATCGCCACGGCCCACGAGGACCAGAAGTTCGGGCTGTCGCTCAATCCCTCCGTGGAGGGGGAGGACTCGCCCGCCCTGCAGGCCCTCGCCCAGTGCGTGGCGTTGCGCGAACACCTGGACCTGCGCGGACTGCACTGCCACATCGGATCCCAGATCTTCGCCGCGGAAGGCTTCGGCCAGGCCGCCGAGCGCGTGCTGGCGCTGCGGGAAACCGTGGCCGAGCGCTGGTCCACGGTACTGCCCGAGCTGGACCTGGGCGGCGGTCACGGCGTGGCCTACACGAGTGCGGACGAACCCCGTACCGCTGAATCGATCGCCACGGACCTCGCCGAACACCTGGACGGTCTGCTCAAGAATTCCGAGCTGCCGCTCCCGCACCTCTCGTTCGAACCCGGCCGCTTCATCGCGGGTCCTTCCGGTTGCACCGTGTACACGGTAGGCACGGTCAAGACCGTGACCGTCAGCCCCGGTGTGGAGCGCCGCTACGTGTCCGTGGACGGAGGCATGAGTGACAACGCCCGCCCGGTGCTCTACGACGCCGATTACACCGCCGTGCTCGCCAACCGCGTGTCGGATGCCGGTCCCGTGCTCAGCCGCGTGGTCGGTAAGCACTGCGAATCCGGTGACATCGTGGTGCGGGACGTCTACCTGCCGGCGGACGTCTCGGCCGGTGACCTGCTGGTCGTACCCGTGACCGGTGCGTACTGCTGGGCCCTGTCCAGCAACTACAACTGGCTCACGCGACCTGGAATGATCAGCGTGGATGCCCAAGGACAGGTCCAGGTTCTGATCCGAGCCGAAACCGTCGACGATCTGCTGGCCCGGGACACCGGCGCGAGCGCCGAATAAGCCCCCAAGGAATATCAGGAGCAATGACTACTTCAGCGACTTCGCACCCACAGACTCCCCACTTGAAGGTCGCCCTGTTGGGCGCCGGCACCGTGGGATCCCAGGTGGCCCGCGTGCTGCTTGACTCCAAGGATGAACTCGCCCTGCGCTCGGGCGTCACGCTCGACCTCGTGGGCGTGGCCGTGCGCGACGTGGACGCCAAGCGAGATTACGAGATTCCGCGCGAATTGCTCACCACGGACGCGGATTCCGTGATCGACGCCGCGGACATCGTGGTGGAGCTGACCGGTGGCATCGAGCCCGCCCGCACTCGCATCCTGCGCGCCCTCAACGCCGGCACCACCGTGGTCACCGGTAACAAGGCGCTGCTCGCGGCTCATGGCCGCGAACTCCAGGACGCCGCGGCGGCGCCGGGCTCGCAATTGTCCTACGAGGCCGCCGTGGCCGGCGCGATCCCGATCGTTCGCCCCATGCGCGACTCGCTCGCCGGCGACAAGGTCACCCGCTTCCTGGGCATCATGAACGGCACCACCAACTTCATCCTGGACCAGATGGACACCACGGGCGCCGCATTCAACGACGCCCTGGCCGAGGCCCAGGAGCTGGGTTACGCCGAGGCCGACCCCACCGCCGACGTCGAGGGGCACGACGCCGCCGCCAAGGCCGCCGTGCTCGCGTCGCTCGCCTTCCACTCGACCTTCACCCTGGACGACGTCCACTGCGAGGGCATCACCGCGGTGAGCGCGGAAGATGTCGCAACCGCGGCCGAGGCCGGTTACGTGATCAAGCTGCTGTCCGTGGGTGAGCGCACCGAGGACGGCGTGAACCTGCGCGTCAACCCCGTCATGATTCCCCGCAACCACGTGCTCGGGGGAGTGCACGGTGCGTACAACGCCGTCTTTGTCGAGGCCGAGAACGCCGGCTCGCTCATGTTCTACGGCCAGGGCGCAGGCGGTGAACCCACGGCGTCGGCCGTTCTGGGCGACCTGGTGTCCGCCGCTCGCTCGATTGCGCGTGGTGCCGAGGGCATCCCGCTGAGCGATCACGCCAAGCTGCCCGCCGTGTCCATGGACAACGTGACCACGCGCATGGCCATCACCGTGACCGTGAAGGACCGCTTGGGTGTGCTCGCTCAAATCGCCCAGGTCTTCGCGGACCATGGCGTGTCCATCTCCACCATGCATCAGACCGAGGATCCCAAGGATCAGGCCATCTCCGTGCTGCGCCTGGTGACCCACACGGGTCGTCACCGTGATCTCATGGACACCGTGGGCGCACTGCGTGAGTTGCCCGTGGTGGCCGAGGTGCTCTCGGTGATCCCCGTGGAGACCGGCGACTAAGTCCACCGCCCCGCGGGGCGTTTCATAAACTTCAATGGGTGGTGAACGCCGCCCACCGTCACACAGCGTCGAGGAGAACCGGCATGGCACACGTCTGGCAGGGCGTCATCAACGAGTACAAGGACCGCTTGCCGGTCACCGAGGCCACCGAGGTCATCACCATGGGTGAGGGTGGCACGCCGCTGATCCAGGCTCGTGCCCTGTCCGAACTGACCGGCAGCTCCGTGTGGCTCAAGTTCGAGGGCATGAACCCCACCGGTTCCTTCAAGGACCGCGGCATGACCATGGCCATCACCAAGGCCAAGGAGGAGGGTGCGGAGGCCGTGGTATGTGCCTCGACGGGCAACACCTCCGCCGCCGCTGCGGCCTACGCCAAGCAGGCGGGGATGCGCTGTGCCGTGCTCGTGCCCGAGGGCAAGATCTCGATGAGCAAGATGTCCCAGGCCGTGGCCCACGGCGCGGACATCATCCAGATCGAAGGCAACTTCGACAACTGCCTGGAAGTCGCGCGCAAACTTTCCGAGTCCTATCCCGTGTTCCTGGTGAATTCGGTCAACCCGTACCGCATCGAGGGCCAGAAGACCGCGGCCTTCGAGGTCGTGGACACCCTGGGCGACGCCCCGGACATCCACGTGCTCCCGGTCGGTAACGCCGGCAACATCACCGCGTACTGGAAGGGTTACAAGGAGTACGCCTCCGAGATCCCGGCGACCTCCGGTGAGAAGTTGGCACCCGTGTCCACGCACACACCGACCATGTGGGGCTTCCAGGCTGCTGGCGCGGCACCGCTCGTGCTGGGTCACCCCGTCACCGAACCGGAGACGATCGCCACCGCCATCCGAATCGGCAACCCCGCTTCGTGGGACACCGCCATTGCGGCCCGTGACGAGTCCGGCGGTCTGATCGATTCCGTGACGGACGAGCAGATCATCGAGGCCCACCGCTGGCTGTCTTCGCGCGAGGGCGTGTTCGTGGAGCCCGGTTCGGCCTCCGGTGTGGCCGGCCTGCTCAAGAAGCAGCGCGCGGGCGAGGTGCCCAGCGGCAAGACCATCGTGATCACCGTGACCGGTCACGGCCTCAAGGACCCGCAATGGGCCATCAAGGGTGCCGAGGCCGAGGACGCCAGCGCGGTGGAGCCCAAGCGCGTTCCCTTCGACGTGGTCCCCGTGGCCGCAGCCTTGGGGTTGGAGTGACCGAGGTCGTGAACGAGCAGGTAGTCGCCGCACCGGGCACGAGCGTGTCGGTGCGGGTCCCCGGATCCACCGGAAACGTGGGTCCCGGTTTCGACACCCTGGGACTGGCCCTGGGTTATTACGACGAGCTCACGGTCACCCGCATCGAATCCGGTCTCGAATTCGAGCTCACGGGTGAAGGGTCGGAGAACGTGCCCCACACCGCGGATCACCTGGTGGTCCGTTCGATGCAGGCAGTGTTCGACGCCGCCGGGGCCGGTTCCCTGCCCGGGTTGCGGTTAAAGGCGCACAACCAGATCCCGCACGGTCGTGGCATGGGATCCTCGGCCTCGGCCGTGGTCGCCGGGGTGCTGGCCGCCAACGCATTGCTCTCTGACACCGCACGGCTGGATGATCGCACCATCCTGCAGGTGTGCTCCCAGCTCGAGGGGCATCCGGATAACGTGGCCCCCACCCTGTACGGGGGACTCACCGTGTCCTTCGAACAAAACGGCGAATTCGTCAGCGTGCCCGTGCATGTGCACGAGAACGTGATTCCGATCGTGGCCATCCCGGACTTCGAGGTGGCGACCTCAGTGGCCCGCGGCCTGCTGCCCGATACCGTTTCGCATCGCACCGCTGCGGTCACTGCCGGTCGTGCTGCACTGTTGGTCGAGGCGCTGAGCAACCGTCCCGAGTACCTGCTTCCGGCCACGTTCGACCTGCTGCACCAGCCCTACCGTGCCCAGGCCATGGGCCCGAGCTTCGAGCTCATGACCCAGTTGCGCGAGCGCGGATTCGCGGCGCTGATCTCCGGTGCCGGACCCACCGTTCTCACTCTGGCCAACGGCCCCGAAGCGGCGGAACAGGTGGTTGCGGCTATCGATGAGATTACCGCGGATGCGGATTCCGCGGCCCATACCCACAACAGTGAGGACGTGTCGTGGCGTGTTATGGCGCTACGCGTTCCCGCTGAGGGTGCTAAAGTGGGCGTATCCACGCAATAGGCCCTGGGTTCGCCCACGCGGTTCAAGCGGAGTCCCGCATTCGAGTCAGCTTTCGTGACCGAGCGTCACTGCTGTTTCAATGCGTCGCCTCAGTGCGATTCCTTTTCATGATGACCAGGTCACCTCTGTGATGTGACCGCAACTGGTGGATCAGAGGGATCAGAGGACCTCATTGCTGATTTTCTAGCGCGCAGTCTGCGCGCATTCAACGTGGCCCGCAGTAGGTGGCCCACAACAATATCGTCGGGTCAGTGTGCGATGTCATCGCTACGGCCCCCATCGAGTCAGAAGGAACCTTCGTGACAGAAACCACCGCCCCCGAACAGGGAACGGAAAACTCCAAGCCGCAGAACACTGGTTTGTCCGGGCTGAAACTTGCACAGTTGCAGGCTCTCGCCTCCCAGTTGGGCATCACCGGCGCTCGTCGGATGCGCAAGTCTCTGCTGGTCGAGGCCATCGAGGCCCACCAGCGCGGCGGTGCCGTGGCCGAACGTGACAAGGCCGTGGAGGAAAAGATCTCGGAAACCGCGCGCAAGGCATCGACCCGCCGTGCGTCGTCGTCGGAACCCGCACCCTCCCAGAACGCACCCAAGGACAGTGCCGCCTCGGACCAGGACGAGAAGTCCACCGATACCGCCAACGGCCCCGCGAACCAGGACGAGGACCAGAAGAACGACTCCCAGGGCGACAACCGCTCGGGGCAGAACGAGCGTCAGTCCGGCTCGCGCCGCTCCCGCCGTGCGTCCGCTTCCGGCCGCGGGGATCGCTCCCGTAACCAGAAGGATTCGGAACAGCAGGAGAACCAGGACCAGCAGTCCAAGGACTCCGGCCAGGAAAACCAGGGAGAGCAGTCCGAGAATTCCCAGAACGAGCAGAACGAGCAGAACGAGGACTCCAAGGATTCCTCCAACCGCGGCAACCGCAATCAGCGCTCGCGCGGCAACCGCAACGATCGTAACGACCGCAACGACCGCAACGATCGTGGCGATCGCAAGGACGGCAACAACTCGCGCGACGAGAAGTCCGGGTCCAACGACCAGGACAACGCCTCCCGTGACGACAAGGGGTCCCGCGACGACAAGCAGGATTCCAACCGCAAGGACTCCTCGCAGGACGGCCAGAACCGCAAGGACGGTAACGAGCGCAACGACCGCGGTAACCGCAGCCGGAACGATCGCAATGACCGGAACAACGACGGCAACGACCGTGACGGCAATTCGCGTCGTAACCGCCGCAACCGCAATCGAAACGATCGCAATGACCGCAACGATCGCAACGAGCGTCGCAATCGCCGCAGCCGCAACAACGGTCCGGACGTCGACGACATCGAGATCACCGAGGACGACGTCCTGTTGCCCGTGGCGGGCATCCTGGACGTGCTCGACAACTACGCGTTCGTGCGCACCTCGGGTTACCTCCCGGGTCCGTCGGACGTGTACGTGAGCCTGTCCCAGGTCAAGAAGAACAACCTGCGCAAGGGCGATGCGATTGTGGGTGCCATTCGCGCACCTCGCGAGGGCGAACAGAACAACAGCTCCCGTCAGAAGTTCTCCGCGCTCGTGCAGTTGACCTCCGTCAACGGTCGCAAACCGGAGGAGAACAATGACCGCACCGAGTTCTCCAAGCTGGTTCCGCTGTACCCGCAGGAGCGCTTGCGCCTGGAGACCGAGCCCAAGAAGATCGGTCCCCGCGTGGTCGATCTGGTGGCTCCGATCGGTAAGGGCCAGCGCGGCCTGATCGTGTCCCCGCCCAAGGCCGGTAAGACCCTCATGTTGCAGGCGATCGCCAACGCGATCACCACGAACAACCCCGAGGTGCACCTCATGATGGTGCTCGTGGACGAGCGTCCCGAGGAAGTCACCGACATGCAGCGCACGGTGAAGGGTGAGGTCATCGCCTCGACCTTCGACCGTCCCGCGGACGATCACACCACGGTGGCCGAGCTCGCGATCGAGCGCGCCAAGCGCCTGGTGGAAATGGGTATGGACGTGGTGGTCCTGCTGGACTCCATGACCCGCCTGGGCCGCGCCTACAACCTGTCCGCCCCCGCCTCCGGACGCATCCTGTCCGGTGGTGTGGATTCGGCAGCGCTGTACCCGCCCAAGAAGTTCTTCG
The DNA here is from genome assembly GCF_040980905.1 of Kocuria sp. CPCC 205235. Taxonomy (NCBI): domain Bacteria; kingdom Bacillati; phylum Actinomycetota; class Actinomycetes; order Micrococcales; family Micrococcaceae; genus Kocuria; species Kocuria sp. CPCC 205235. The sequence continues at coordinate 122,925 of NZ_JAVKPR010000006.1, read as the reverse complement.
GCGCCGCTCGTAACATCGAGAACGGTGGCTCGCTGACCATCCTGGCCACGGCGCTCGTGGAGACCGGTTCCAAGATGGACGAGGTCATCTTCGAAGAGTTCAAGGGCACCGGCAACATGGAACTGCGCCTGTCCCGCCAGCTCGCGGACCGTCGTATCTTCCCCGCCGTGGACGTCAACTCTTCCGGCACCCGCCGCGAAGAGAACCTGCTCTCCGCGGACGAGATCAAGATCATGTGGAAGCTGCGTCGCGTGCTGTCCGGTCTGGAACAGCAGCAGGCTCTGGAACTGCTCACCAACAAGTTGCGTGACACGCAGTCCAACACGGAGTTCCTGCTGCAGGTCCAGAAGACCACGCTGGCCAACGGTAAGGACTAGCGAGAACTCGTCGCTGTCCCGTTCCACCCGTCGATAGGAGACCCTTCAATGTCCGATCCCGTTCAGCCGCTGCTGGATGAGCACGCTCAGCTGCAGCGCGAACTGGCGGATCCCGCCGTGCACGCAGATGCGGGCAAGGCCCGCAAGCTGGGCCGGCGGTACTCCGAACTCAACGGCATTGTCGAAGCCCATCGACGGGTGGAACAGCTTTCCGAGGACCTCGAGGCCACGCGCGAGCTCGGCAGCGAGGACCCGGAGCTGGCTTCAGAGATCGCCCCGCTCGAGGCCGAACTGGAAACTGCTCAGGAAGTGCTGCGCCGCAAACTGATCCCCCGGGATCCGGATGACGGCCGCAACGTGATCCTCGAAATCAAGGCCGGCGAAGGCGGCGACGAGTCCGCTCTGTTCGCCGGTGACCTGCTGCGCATGTACATGCGTTACGCGGAGTCGCTCAAGTTCAAGACCGAGGTGCTCTCGTCCACCCCCACCGAGTTGGGCGGTTACAAGGACGTGCAGCTCGCGGTGAAGTCCACGTCCAACGATCCAGAACACGGTGCGTGGGCGCGGTTGAAGTACGAGGGCGGCGTGCATCGCGTGCAGCGTGTGCCGGCCACGGAATCTCAGGGCCGCGTGCACACCTCGGCCGCCGGCGTCCTGGTGTTCCCGGAGGTCGATGAGCCGGACGAGATCGACATCAGCCAGAACGACCTGAAGATCGACGTCTACCGATCCTCCGGCCCCGGCGGTCAGTCCGTGAACACTACGGACTCCGCGGTGCGCATCACTCACTTGCCCACGGGCATCGTGGTGGCCATGCAGAACGAGAAGTCGCAGTTGCAGAACCGTGAGGCCGCCATGCGCGTTCTCCGGGCGCGCATCCTGGCGCACCAGCAGGAACAGATCGACGCGGAGAACGCCGCCGTGCGCAAGTCGCAGGTGCGCACCGTGGACCGTTCCGAGCGCATCCGCACCTACAACTACCCCGAGAACCGCATTGCGGATCACCGCACGGGGTACAAGTCCTACAACCTGGATCAGGTGCTGGACGGCGCCCTGGAACCCGTGGTGAACTCCGCGATCGAGTTGGACGAGAAGACCCGTTTGGAACACCTCGGTCAAGACCAGGCTGGGAAGCAGGACTGACCGGCGGTGGAAGCTACCCTTGCCCAGGCTCTGCGGTGGGCGCACGGTGACCTTGCGGGGGCCGGTGTACCGTCTCCCGACACGGACGCCGTACTTCTCGCAGCTCATCTCATGGGGTTGAGCAGGGGAGAGGTCGAGGCCAAAGCCATTCTGGGTGCCTCCGAACCCGCGGGGTTCCGCGAGCTCGTGGCCCAGCGGGCTCAGCGCATTCCGCTGCAGCACCTGACCGGTAAGGCTCCGTTCCGTCAGCTTGAGCTGTCGGTGGGTCCCGGGGTTTTTGTCCCCCGCCCCGAAACCGAACTTCTGGTCCAACTCAGCCTGGATGAAGCTCGGCTGTGGCGAGAAGCGGGCGTTCCCCATCCTCGAGTGGTTGATCTGGGAACCGGTTCTGGTGCCATTGCCCTGGCCATTGCCACGGAAGACCCCACCACTCGCGTGTTCGCGGTGGAAAAAGAGGACTCAGCCTTCGACTGGGCGCAACAGAACCTGCGCGGTTCCAAGGTCACACTCACCCAGGCCGATTATCAGGACTACGAGCCCGAGAACGCGGGCACGTTCTGCGTGGTGGTGAGCAATCCGCCCTACGTCCCGCCCGAGGACATTCCCACGGAGCCTGAGGTCAGGGACTATGACCCACCCACGGCGCTGTACGGGGGAGCTGACCACGGGATGGCACTGCCCTGCGCCGCCATGGACACCGCCGTACGGCTGTTGCGGCCCGGTGGAGCATTATTCATGGAACACGCCGAGTCCCAGGTGGATGCCATGGAGCGTGAACTTGCCGCCCGTGGTTTCGTGGAGATCCAATTGCATTGCGACCTCGCCGGGAAACCCCGTGCGTCAGGCGCGCGCAGACCGGATGCGGATGAAGATTCAAGCATCGATCCGCACCAGACGTTGAGCTAAGGAGACGCTCGTGAGTGCCACGTACAAGTGCGCAGACCAAGAAACCATGGGCGCGGCGATCGATCACGCGGCGCGCGTCGTGGCAGACGGCGAATGCATCGTCATACCCACGGACACGGTGTACGGCATCGGTTGCGATGCGTTCTCTCCCATGGGCGTCCAAACCCTGCTCGGCGCCAAGGGCCGCACACGCCACATGCCGCCCCCCGTGCTGATTGCCAATCCCGGCGTCATGGCCGGTCTCGCCGATCAGGTCTCCGACGATGCCCGCGCCCTCGCCGAAGCTTTTTGGCCCGGTGCCCTCACACTCGTGTGCTGGGCTCAGCCCACCCTGGGCTGGGATCTCGGGGAAACCCACGGCACGGTGGCCCTGCGGGTTCCCGATGACCACGTCGCGCGGCAAGTTCTTGAGCGAGTCGGCCCCATGGCCGTGTCCTCCGCGAACCTCACGGGCATGCCGGCCGCGCTCAACGCCGACGACGCCCAGGACATGCTCCAGGACCGCGTCGCCCTCTATCTCGACGACGGCGCTCGGCCCACCGCCGAGCACGCGGCGGAGAATCCCAGCGGACTCCCGTCGACCATCGTCGACTGCACCGGTGACGTGCCCGTGGTGCTGCGCCTGGGTGCCATCGGACTCGATGAATTACGCTCCGTGGTTCCCAACGTGGACGGTGGAGACTCCACGACGGATGTCGAGACCGATGAGACGAGCGAGGACAGCGCCACCAGCGAGAGCGGTCCGAAGGGCGGGGCGAACGAGTCGGGTGAGAACGGCGACCACGATGCCTCGCCGAACGCAGGGGAGAGCCACGATACTGAGGTGACCGCCGCGGCGTCGTCGCCCGTCGACTCCGAAGCCGAGCGGGCGATAGACCGCTGGCGGCAGCAGAACGACGTCGGCGATCGGACGACACGCCGCGCGACGGCCGAACCATTGGTCGAGCCGGGAGCGCCCGAGGCCGAGGTCGCTAGGGCCCTGGTGCAGAACGCGGCCGCAAAACCTGGCGCGCGCGCGGATCAAAATCGCAATCGCGCGGATGCGTCCCAACCTCGATGGAACGGGACGTCCGCACTGAGCGTGGACGAGGCCAGCCAGTTGGTCAGCGGATCCTGACGCATCTCCGCGAAAACTGACGCACGGCAAGGGCCGCAACCGTGATGGTTGCGGCCCTCGCCGTGGCTGGTCAGGAGCTTACTTGCCCAGTGACAAGTGCGCCTGGCGCAGTACTTCTTGCACGTTGGGTTCGGGGATCACACCGTTCTCGTGCGCCCAACCGGGCACCTGACGCTGACCGAACCAGGTAACTTCGAGACGCCGGATGGCCCCGTTGAACCGATTATTGGCCAGTCCCGAAACCCAGAATCCACCGTCGATCACGGCGCGGCACAGGAACGGCGGCAGCTGCAGGGGATTGCGACGACCGGCATCGCGCAGAACAGAGCCAGTGGTCGCGCCCTCCCAGGGCTGCAGGATCACGGCGGGCAGTGGCTCGGGGAATTCGCCTACGGCCACGGCGAACTGGGCGAGAGCCTTGACCGACGTGACCGGGGTGGGCGCGGTTCCGTCACCGGCGACCGACGAGAACATCGAGGACGCGAACTTGGCCAGCAACCGCGTGGTGCGCCGCCCGCTGCCCATGACCGAGGTTGCGCGTAGCACCGTGAGCTGCGGGGCATGGGACTCGGTGTCCCACTGTGACCGCAAGCGGTACAGGGCGGATTCGCCCAGTGCCTTGGACAGCGAGTAGGCGGAGAACGGTGCGGTACGGATGGACTCGTCCAGCACGGGAGCATCTCCCTGGACCGAGGCGGAGCTGATGTGGATGACTCGTCGAACACCCGTGCGGTGCGCGGCCAGTGCCACCAGAACCGGCAGCAGGGCGTTGGCGCCGGTCAGCGACTGCTGGTGAGTCTGATCGGGCGCGGCCAATCCGGCGGCGTTGACCACGATGTCTGCGCCGGCGAACGAATCCGCCAGGTAGTCGATGACCGACTCCAACCGCTGCGCATGCTCGATCAAGTGGTGCACGGTGGTGGCCGGAGAGGCCAACCGGGGCGTGGACACGGGGGTCACGGCAATGTTCTTGGTCTGCAGGGCAGTGGTGATGGCCGACCCCACAAAGCCCGTGGCTCCGAGTACTCGCCAGCTACTAGCTGTCACGGTGAATCTCCTCCCGACAATGGTTTCTTCATCGTACGGCAGCGAACGGGCGCTGACCGTGTCCGGGAGATTGTCAGCCGCGCGTTGATAGAATCCGTGAGTCCAGCGGGGCCTCACGTTGTGGGTCCCTCACAGTACTTTCCGCGGGAGCAACCATGACTCGAGCCAGTTCACACCCGGCGCAGAGCCAGCGCGTCAGCGTCGCGTGCGTGACGCAGGACCGTCCCCGCGATGTGGACCAACTGATCGCGGGTCTGCGGAGCCAGACGGATCCGATCGACAGCCTGTGTCTGGTTGATGCAGGCAAGACGGCCTTGGACGAAACGCATCTTCGCGGGCTGATCGACGGTGCGTTCGAACTGCGTTACCTGCGCTCGGAAGCCAACCTGGGTGGTGCCGGTGGTTTTTCCCTGGCCATCCTCACGGCCCTGTCCACGGGTGCGGATCAGGTATGGCTCATGGACGACGACGCCCACCCCGAGGACGAAAACTGCCTGCGAACCCTGCGCCAAGCCGCCGCCGAACGGAACCTGGCCGTGGTGTCCCCGCTGATCGTGGCGCCCCAGGACCACGGCACGTTGTCCTTCCCGTTCCGCCTCGAGGGAACCATCACGCACTCTCGTGCTGACATCCAATCTTTAGGGTTCATCCCTTCCTACGCCGCCTTCTTCAACGGTGCGCTCATGGACGAGTCGGTGTTCTTCACCGTGGGACTCCCTGATCTCAAGCTGTTCCTGCGCGGGGACGAAGTGGACTTTCTGGTGCGGCTGCGCAAATCCGGCCTGTCCTTCGGAACTGTGACCACCACCGCCGTGGCACATCCTCCGGGATGGGACGAGGAACAGGTGGTCATCCCCGGAAAGCTCCAGGTGCTGATCCCTCCGGGCCAGTTCAAGCAACAGCACTTCTTCCGCAACCGCGGCTACGTGTCGTGGCGGTACAAGCGCGTGGTGCAGTTGGCCGCAGACGCCATCGGGTATCCGGCGTATTACCTGCAGCGCGGCGATCTCAAAGGATTGCGCACGTGGGCCGGCCGGTACGTCAATGGAATGCGGGGACGTGGTTTCGGTGGCCCTCGCTAAGCCCCTGGACCCTTGCGAATCTCCCGCCCCTTTCTCGCTGCTGGTTCCCGTCTACCGCGGGGATTCCGCTCACCGGGTGCGGCGGGCCATCGACTCCAATACCCACGAACAGACCCGGCCCCCGGCGCAGGTCGTGATCGTGCGTGACGGCCCCGTGCCGCAGGAGATCACGGACGAGCTCGACCGGATCAGCGCGGCGTCGGCGGTGCCCGTGGTGCGCGTGGAACTCGAACACAACGCGGGGCTGACCAATGCTCTGAACACGGGACTGTTGTGGTGCTCCCACGATGTGGTGGCCCGCGCGGACGCTGACGACATCTCTTACCCGGACCGTTTCGAACGGCAGTTGCCGCTGATCGAGGCCGGTGCGGATCTCGTGGGTGCCTCGATGCATGAAATCGGCGATGACGAGACCGCCCCCTTGGCCCTGCGCCAGGCACCGGTGGGTCGTTCCGAGATCGCCCGGGTGGCCAAGCGCCGCAACCCGATTTCTCACCCCTCCGTAGTCTTTCGCCGTAGCGCGGTGGAAGCGGTCGGTGGCTACGAACACGTCCCCATGGCCGAGGACTACTGGCTGTGGGCGCGCATGCTGCATGCGGGTGCCGACGTCCGCAACGTGTCCGAACCGCTGGTCGGTTACCGGGTGTCTGCGGGTTCCTACGAGCGGCGCGGTGGGCCCCGCGTGTTTCTGGCGGAAATGGCGTTGCAATGGAAATTGCGCCGTTTGGGGTACGTGGGCTTCATACAATGGGCGACGAACGTGATCGTGCGGGGCGGGTACAGATTTGTACCGCTCAAGGCGCGGGAAACGGCCTACCGGTTCATGGTGGGCCACCGCAACAGCTAGTTCGCGTGCACGAAAGGACGTCAACGCGCATGGGGAACCCCCAAATCAATGCCCCCTCGGCGGAGAAGCCGGTCGCGTGGCTGTGGATCCAGATGATTCTGGATTCCGCCGCGTGGATTGTCGCCATGTGCGTGGCGGTGCTTCTGCGTTACGAGATGAACGTGCAGTTCGTCTCGGTGGGCGGCTTGGTGATCACGTGCGCCGTGGCGGTCGCGTGTCAGATGGTAGTGGGCTTCTCCTTCGCGCTGTACAAGGGGCGTTACTCCTTCGGCAGTTTCGAAGAAGCCAAACTGCTGGTCGTGGTGACCGTGATCGTTACAGCCATCCTGGAGGTCGTGCTCCTGGTCTTCGGTGTGGCCATGGGGATCCCGCGATCCATAGGATTCATCGCGTTCCCGTTCGCGTGTTTGTTCATGGCGGCCTTCCGCTACCTCAAGCGCATGTACCAGGAATCCACGGCCAAGCCGGGGGTCGAGGCCCAGCACGTGGTGGTCTTCGGTGCCGGCTACCTGGGCACGTTCCTGGTTCACCGAATGATGCAGGATCCGTCCTCGGAGTTCCTGCCGGTTGCTCTCATTGACGACGACCCCGCCAAGAAGCACCTGCGGATCTCATCGGTTCCCGTGATGGGCACCCTGCACGACGTCGCCCACGTCTTGGAGGCCACGCGGTCGGCCGTTCTCATCGTGGCGATCTCCGACGTCGAACCGCGCCTGATGCGCCGAGTGTCCGACGCCGTGGCCGGCACCAACACGCGGGTGATGACCGTGCCACCGCTCACCGACATGTTGACCGCCAACAAGCAGAGCGTGGATCTGCGGGACATCGCCATGGAGGATCTCATCGGACGCCGCCCGGTGGATATCCACGTGCACGCGATTGCCGGATACGTCACGGGTAAGCGCGTACTGGTCACGGGTGCGGGCGGTTCCATTGGTTCCGAACTGTGCCGTCAACTCGTGGGTTTCGAACCCGCCGAACTCATCATGTTGGACCGCGACGAAACCGGTTTGCAGTCCACTCAGCTCTCCATCACCGGTCGCGGCCTGCTGGACGGCAAAGACACCGTCCTCGCGGACATCCGCGACACCGAGTCCCTGGAGCACATCTTCGAGAAGCGGCAACCCGAAGTCGTCTTCCACGCGGCGGCCCTCAAGCACGTCTCGTTGTTGGAGCAGTTCCCGGACGAGGCCTGGAAAACCAACGTGATGGGCACGCTCAACGTTCTCAATGCCGCGGCCAACGTGGACGTGGACGTGTTCGTCAACGTCTCCACGGACAAGGCCGCTAACCCCACCACCGCGTTGGGGCATTCCAAGCGGGTAGCGGAAAAACTCACGGCGTGGATGGCCGGTCAGACCGGGAAACGCTACGCGTCCGTGCGATTCGGCAACGTCTTCGGCTCGCGCGGTTCGATGCTCCCATTGTTTGCCGAGCAGATTCGCCAGGGTGGACCCATCACGGTGACTCACGCTGACGCCACCCGCTACTTCATGACCATCCCCGAGGCCTGTCAGCTGGTCATTCAGGCCGGTGCCATCGCCAGCGGGGGAGAGGTCCTCATCTTGGACATGGGCGAACCCGTCAGGATCTTGGACATCGCCGAACGACTGCGCACGATGTCCGGCCGCGAAGACGTGGAGATCGTGATCACCGGTCTGCGCCACGGCGAGAAGCTCCACGAGGATCTGATCGGCGCGGGCGAGAGTGACGAACGCCCACTGCACCCCAAGATCTCTCATGCCCGGGCCGAACGCCTGGACCCCGCACATCTGGACCGCCATGTGTGGAAGGTGCGCGGCGGCATGCTGTTCACCGGTTCCATCCCCGTCATCACGGACAGCACCCAGCCCCGCATCACCGACTTTTCCGTCCCCCGGGCACGAGAACACCAGAAGCCATCCCCCCACGCTGACCGCAACGGGGGAGACCGCTCATGACAGGTTCCATCATCACCACAATGTTCATCTCGTCCCGCGTCGAAGGCCCGGGAGCCATTCCGGAGGCCGAGATGCTGGAGGAGTTGTTGACTCTCGCTCTCTGGCTGGGCGGCGGGGCGTTCCTCATCTCCGTCCTCCTGCCGTTCGTGATCAAACCGCTGTTGGCCCGTTGGGGAGTCATCGATATCCCGTCGGACCGGTCATCTCATGATCGTCCGGTGATTCGCGGCATGGGACTCGCCGTGGCCGTGGCCATTGGCGTGATGTACACACTGGCCCTGGCGCTCGGAGTGGTTGAGGTCGACCGTTCCGTGTCATTGATCGTGCTGGCCATGATGGTCGCGAGTGCCGCTCTGGGCTGGCTCGAGGATTACCGGGGCGCGTCCGTGGGAACCCGCCTCGGGGTACAGCTGCTGATCGGTGCGCTGGGTACGGGCGCCCTGATCGTGTCTCTGGGGATCGCCGTGTGGTGGTGGCCGGTGGGCGTGATTGCCACGGTCGCCTACATCAATATCGCCAACTTCATGGACGGGATCAACGGGATCTCCGGAATGCACGGCACGGTGGTGGGCCTGTTCTACGCCTGGGCCGGTGCGGCGAACGACATGACCTGGATGATGTGTGCTGGTCTGGTCGTTGCGGGTGCCTTCGCGGGCTTCCTGCCGTGGAACCTGAGCCGAGGCACCGTCTTCCTGGGCGACGTCGGCTCCTATGTGCTCGGCGGAAGCTTGGTCGCGATCGCGATCGGAGCATTCCTCTCCGGTGTGTACGTGGAGTACTTGCTGCCGCCCCTGCTGATTTATTTCGCGGATACCACCGTCACGCTCGTCAAGCGGGTTCAGCGCGGCGAGATCTGGTACAAACCGCACCGCGAGCACGTGTACCAGCGCCTCACTGACGTGGGTCTGTCTCACGTTCAGTCCTCGCTGGTCGTCACACTCGCGACGGTCCTGGTGAGCCTCATTTCCTTGTGGGGGCTGAGGGCCGACGGCGCCGGTTCGGTTCTCGCGGGCCTGGCCACCGCCGCCGTGGTGGTCCTCTACCTGTGCCTGCCTCGTATCCTTCGACCCTTGACCCGCCGTGGTCGACGGATCGTGACGCCATCATGAGCTCAGGGGAATCCGTTTCCGTCCCGACGACGCCGGCACGGGAGGTCTACGGCCGTCCCGTTCTGGTTCTGAGCGTCACATCCATACTTCTTGCTGTGATTCTCATCACCTGCGTGGCCGTCATCGATGTGGATCCGTTGTGGCGATCCATTGGTCTGGGCACTGGGTTGGTGATTCTGAGTACGGGCCTCACGGTCTTCGTGACCGTACTCATGTACCGACTGGCGCCGGCCGCTACCGCTCCCGCACTGGCCCTGCTGTACCTGCTCAAGGTCGTGGTCATGGGGTGGTACCTGCTGTCGGTGGGTGCTCCCGACTGGCTGCACTCGCTGGGGTTCGCCATCTCGGTTGCCGCCGGCCTGGTCCTGTCCTGGCTGGTCCTGGCACCCATTGCCATGCGGGCCAGCTCCGTTTTGGCCAGTGAATACACGGCGGTGGTACGCGCAAAGGAAGAACAGGCCGCAGCCGAAGCGCAGGCCGAGTCGCCAACTATCCTGGATGGAAACTCATCCGAACCGACCGAAGGCGGAGAGCATGACCGAGCGTGAACCCGATCTTTCCAACTCACCGCAACATGACGGGCGGCGTGTCGGAACGCCCGCGGCCGGCTCGGAATCCGACGAGGCGCTCAGTACCGCGGGCGAGCTCGTTCAGAGCGGTGGATTGGCCGGGGGGCTGACCATGTTGCTGTACATCGTGGTCGGTGGAGGGTTCTGGAGTTTGGTAGGCTGGGGCGCGGATCACCTGCTGGGAACAGGGTGGTTGGTGATCGTGGGAGCCGTATTTGGTGCGGCTGCCGGGATCTATCTTGGTTACCTCCACATGCGGGAGGGCCTGAACTCCAGTCCGACCCAGATGGAGAACCCGACAAAGACATCGACGTCTGATCAGGGCCCCTCGCCCCGAGTGTGACCGGTCTGGATACCGCAGAAAGGACCCGTATTGAACCCCGCCTTGAGGATTCCGGCCGAATTTGTGGCCCCGTCAGTTGAGGACGCGCACCTGCCTCCCTTCTTCACCGTGGGCACACTTGAAGTCGGCAAGCATTCTTTGTTGATCCTGTTGTCGGTGGTTCTCATCGCAGGGTTCTTCATGTACGTGGTCCGCCGCCGCGCCCTGGTCCCCTCCAAGGGTCAGTACCTGGGCGAAATGGGATACGGCTTCGTCCGTAATCACCTGGGCCGCGACATCATCGGCGAGAAGGAATTCCGCCCGTACGTCCCGCTGCTCTTCACCTTCTTCTTCTTCATTCTGGTCAACAACCTGTTCGGCTCCATTCCGGTGCTGCAGCTTCCGACCTTCTCCCACCCGGGCACCGCCTATGTCTTCGCGGCCGTCGCCTACGTCGTGTGGGTCTTCGTGGGCATCAAGCGCCACGGTTTCGGTGGGTTCTTCGTCAAGATGACCATGCCGCCGGATGTTCCCAAGGTCCTCTACATCGTTCTGATCCCGCTCGAGTTCCTTTCGAACATGATCATCCGCCCCGTCACGCACGCACTTCGTGTGTTCGCCACGATGTTCGCCGGCCACATGGCCATCATGGTTGCCGCCGGCTTCACCGCGTACCTCGCCACCGGCGTGGGTGGCGCACTCGGTATCGGCGGATCCGTCTTCGGCGTGATCCTGGGCCTCTTCATTTACTTCCTGGAGGTTCTGATTCAGATCCTGCAGGCCTACATCTTCACCCTGCTGTTTGCCGTGTATGTACAGGGCTCACTGCAGGAGGGGCACTGACCCCACGAAGCAGCGGTCCACTCGGACTGCTGATGTGACCATCGTCCATTTACGATTCCAGTAATGGCATCACTGCCCGACACGGGCACCCAGAAAGGAAATATCCATAATGGAAGGTTCGCTTAGCGTCATTGGCTACGGTCTCGCTGCCATCGGTGGTGGCATCGGTGTGGGTTTGATCTTCGCTGCTTACATGCAGGCAGTTGCTCGCCAGCCCGAGTCCCAGCGCGTGATTCAGCCGATGCTGTTCATGGGCTTCGCCGTGGTCGAGGCACTGGCCATCCTGGGCTTCGTGCTCGCACTCCTCTAAGAGCGGTACGTCCGCACTTAGCCCTTAACTAGAGAACAGGAATCGCGCACATGACCGCAATGTTGTTGGCAGCAGAAGAAGGGGCCAGCCCCCTTCTCCCCAACGTCTGGGAAATGCTGATCACTTTCATTGGGTTCCTGATTCTGCTTTTCATCGCGATCAAGTTCATCGCTCCGGCATTCGAGAAGGTCTACCGTGACCGCACCGAAGCCATCGAAGGTGGACTTGCCAAGGCCAAGGCCGCTCAGGCAGAGGCCAAGGCCGCTCGCGACGAGTACAACCAGCAGCTTGAGAGCGCCCGCCTCGAAGCCCAGAAGATTCGTGAGGAAGCCCGCACCGAGGGCGAGAAGATCCTCGCGGACTTCAAGGATCGCGCCAACGTCGAATCCGCTCGGATCACGGAGAACGCACACAAGGCCATTGAGGCCGAGCGTGCCGCCGCAGTGGTTTCCTTGCGCGACGAGGTCGGTACCTTGGCAACACAGCTCGCTTCCAAGATCGTCGGGGAATCCCTGAACGACGACGCTCGTGCAAACCGCGTGGTCGATCGCTTCCTGGCCGATCTTGAGACCGAGCAGGGTCGCACAGGAGCTGCACGGTAATGGCAGAAGCATCGAACGAACCATATCGTCCCCTCACAGTGGACATTGATCGCTGGGCTTCGGAAGCAAACGTCGAAACGGCTAAGCAGCTGTTCGGCATGCTCGACGTCATCGACGGCAACGGCGCTCTGCGCCGGGCGCTGACGGATCCGTCACGCGCTGCCGACGATCGTGTCAAGCTCGTACACAAGCTCTTCGGGGAGCGGACCCACAAGTCCGACACCGTGGAGGCTGTGTCCGGGTTTGTGCACCGACTGATGGGCAACGAGGAACACGATCCCGCTATCGAGATCGTGTCCGAGCTTGTGAAGCAGCGCTCCGCCAACGAGCGACAGCTCGGTGATGGCATTGAACGAACCGCAGTGATGATGGCAGCAGCGTCTGCCGAGAACCGCGGTGGGCTCAATGCCATGGAATCCCTGGTGGATGAACTGATTCAGTTCAAGAACACCGTGGATCACTCCGAGGAGATCCAGGGTGCCTTCGCCGATTCGCGCGCCAGCGCGGAAGCCAAGGCACAGCTCGCATCCCGACTGATGCCCAATGCATCTGAAGAGGGCAAGCTGTTGACTCAGCGTGCCGTCAGCGAGCCCCGTGGAGCTCTGCCCGGTCGTTTGATCGAGCGCTTCGCAGAGATCGTGGCCGATCGTCAGCAACGCTGGATCGCCCGAATCGTGACGTCTCGTCCACTGAGCCACGAACAGCTGGAGAAGCTGCGTCAGAGCCTCAACGCTCTGTACAAGCGCGATCTCAAGCTGGCCGTGGAGGTGGACCGTTCACTGATCGGCGGCTTGCGAGTCCAGGTCGGTGAAGAAGTCATCGACGGGTCTGTGACCCATCGTCTGGATCAGTTGCAGCAGCGAATCGGAGCCTGATCCCCTGGTGGAGCGGGGATCGCGGGGAGTCGGTCGATGCCGGCATCTCGTCGCGTTGCCTCCACCGGCCGTTGACACGGTCAGCAGGCGATGGGGCAACGCATCGCGACAAAAAGAAGTTAGGTCATTGCGCGGGCGATGATCACGAAACGTAGAGAGCAGGGACAGCAGATGGCCGATGTGACCATCAATGCCGACGAAGTCCGTAGTGCGCTGAACGAGTTCGCGGCGTCCTACGAACCCGGCAATGCAGAACGAGTAGAAGTCGGACGTGTCGCCAGCGCCGCTGACGGTATCGCCCGTGTCGAGGGTCTTCCCTCGGTCATGGCCAACGAGCTCCTGAAGTTCGAGAACGGCGTTCTCGGCCTGGCCTTGAACCTGGACACTCGCGACATCGGTGTCGTGGTGTTGGGTGACTTCCAGGGCATCGAAGAGGGCCAGGAAGTTCACCGTACCGGTGAGGTTCTGTCCGTACCTGTGGGCGAGGGTTACCTCGGCCGCGTGGTGGACCCGTTGGGTGAGCCGCTGGACGATCTGGGACCGGTGGCAACCGACGGCCGTCGCGAGCTGGAGCTGCAGGCTCCGGGCGTGACCATGCGTAAGTCGGTCCACGAACCGCTGCAGACCGGTATCAAGGCCATCGACGCCATGATTCCGATCGGCCGTGGCCAGCGTCAGCTGATCATTGGTGACCGTCAGACCGGTAAGACCGCCATTGCCGTGGACGCCATTCTGAACCAGCGTTCCAACTGGGAATCGGGCGACGTCGAGAAGCAGGTGCGTTGCATTTACGTGGCCATCGGCCAGAAGGCATCCACCATTGCTTCGGTGCGTCAGACCCTCGAGGACAACGGCGCTCTGGAGTACACCACCATTGTGGCTGCTCCGGCTTCCGAGTCCGCCGGTCTGAAGTACCTGGCCCCGTACGCGGGTTCCGCTATTGGTCAGCACTGGATGTACAACGGCAAGCACGTTCTGATCGTTTTTGACGATCTCTCCAAGCAGGCTGAGGCCTACCGTGCCGTGTCACTGTTGCTGCGTCGCCCGCCGGGACGTGAAGCGTACCCGGGTGACGTCTTCTACCTGCACTCCCGTTTGCTGGAGCGTTGTGCCAAGCTCTCCGACGAGCTCGGTGCCGGTTCGATGACCGGTCTGCCGATCATCGAGACCAAGGCGAACGACGTCTCCGCGTTCATTCCGACCAACGTGATTTCGATTACCGACGGTCAGATCTTCCTGCAGTCGGACCTGTTCAACGCGAACCAGCGCCCCGCAGTGGACGTGGGTATCTCCGTGTCCCGCGTGGGTGGTGCCGCTCAGGTCAAGGCCATGAAGAAGGTCTCCGGTACGTTGAAGCTGGACTTGGCGTCCTACCGCTCCATGCAGGCCTTCGCGATGTTCGCATCCGACCTGGATGCCGCGTCCCGCCAGCAGCTGACCCGCGGTGAGCGACTGATGGAGCTGCTCAAGCAGCCCCAGTACACCCCGTACCCCGTGGCGGACCAGGTCGTGTCCATCTGGGCAGGTACCACCGGTCAGCTCGACGACGTCGAGGTCGCCAACGTGAACGACTTCGAGAAGGCCCTGATCGAACAGGTCCGTCGAACCACCAACGTGATGGATTCCATTGAATCCACGGGCAAGCTCGAGGACGACGCCATTGAGGCGTTGAAGACGGCTGTTGCCGAGGTCAAGCGCGACTTCCGCGGTTCGAAGCACGGTATTGAGCCGGGTCACGAGGAGCACGAGTCCCTCGAGACCGAGGACGTCAACCAGGAAAAGATCGTCAGGAAGTAACCGAGTCAGCGGTGTGCCGGTGACGGCACACCGCTGCGGTGCCGAAAGGAAGTTTCATGGGAGCGCAGATTCGGGTCTACCGACAGAAGATCTCATCCACCTCGTCAATGAAGAAGATCTTCAAGGCGATGGAGATGATCGCGACTTCGCGCATCAACAAATCCCGTCAGAGCCTCGAAGCGGCGTACCCGTACGCCAACGCGCTGACCCGTGCGGTCTCCCAGATCGCGTCTCAGCACAACATTTCCCACCCGTTGACCTCGACCGTGGATGATGTTCGTCGTTCCGCAGTCGTGATCTTCACGTCCGACCGTGGTTTGGCCGGCTCCTACTCCTCGAACGTGCTCAAGCGCGCGGAGGGTCTGTTGGAGATGCTGAACTCGGAGGGCCGGGAAGTTCGGGTCTATCTGGTGGGTCGTAAAGCCAAGGCGTACTTCGATTTTCGTCGCCGCGATTACGACGAGTTCTGGACGGGCGATACCGATAACGCCAACCCCGAGCGTGCTGAGGAATTGACCGAGCGTTTGCTCGGCGACATCAGCGCAAGCTACGACGACGGTGGCGTGGACGAGATCCACTTGGTGTACACGGCTTTCAAGTCCATGGTGACTCAGGAGCCGCGCGTGCTTCGCCTGCTTCCTCTCGAGGTAGTTGATGCCAACAACCTCGGCGACGAAGTGTCCGAGGACTACCAGGATCTTGAGGAGACGAACAACAACTTCGAGTTCGAGCCGAACCCGGAGGAGTTCCTCAACGAGATCCTGCCGCGCTACATCAAGTCTCGTATCTACTCGACCCTGTGCCACGCGGCCTCCAGCGAGCTGGCTTCCCGTCAGCGCGCCATGAAGGCCGCCGGCGACAATGCGGATGAGCTCATCAAGAAGTACACCCGTTTGATGAACAACGCCCGCCAGGCCGAGATCACCACCGAGCTGACCGAAATCGTCAGTGGCGCCGAAGCCCTCTGATCAGGGCCAGCCACTACCCACCGCCGAAATGAAGTGAGAGAAATGACTGCCACTATCAATGAACAGGCCGCTCAGCCGGTCTCGGGCGGCGCGACCGGCCGAGTCGCCCGAGTGATCGGCCCTGTGGTCGACGTCGAGTTCCCTGAGAACCAGGTTCCCGGTGTCTACAACGCGTTGACCGCCGACTACGAGTTCAACGGTGAACCTCGCAAGATCACTTTCGAGGTCGCACAGCACCTGGGCGACAACATGGTTCGTGCCATCTCCCTGCAGCAGACCGACGGTCTGGTGCGCGGTACCCAGGTCAAGGACTCCGGCGCACCGATCTCCGTGCCCGTTGGCGACGTGGTCAAGGGCCACATCTTCAATGTGCTGGGTGACTCGCTGGATCTGCCCATCGAAGAGCTGGATGTCCAGGACCGTTGGCCCATTCACCGCAAGGCGCCGTCCTTCGCGGAGCTCGAGGGTTCCACGGAAATGATGGAAACCGGCATCAAGTCCATCGACCTTCTGACCCCCTACATCAAGGGCGGTAAGATTGGTCTGTTCGGTGGTGCCGGTGTGGGCAAGACCGTGCTGATCCAGGAAATGATCACCCGTGTGGCTCGTAACTTCGGCGGTACCTCCGTGTTCGCCGGTGTGGGTGAGCGTACCCGTGAGGGTAACGACCTGTGGGTCGAGATGGAAGAAGCCGGCGTGCTCAAGGACACCGCCTTGGTGTTCGGCCAGATGGATGAGCCGCCTGGAACTCGTTTGCGCGTGGCCCTGTCCGGGCTGACCATGGCGGAGTACTTCCGCGATGTTCAGAACCAGGACGTGCTGCTGTTCATCGACAACATCTTCCGTTTCACGCAGGCCGGCTCCGAGGTCTCGACCCTGCTGGGTCGTATCCCCTCTGCCGTGGGCTACCAGCCCACCCTGTCGGACGAGATGGGTGTGCTCCAGGAGCGCATTACCTCGACCCGTGGACACTCGATTACGTCGATGCAGGCCATTTACGTGCCCGCGGATGACTACACCGACCCGGCTCCGGCCACCACCTTCGCGCACTTGGACGCCACCACCGAGCTGTCCCGTGAAATCGCGTCGCGTGGTCTGTACCCGGCTATCGACCCGCTGTCCTCGACCTCCCGCATCCTGGACCCGCAGTACGTGGGTCAGGCCCACTACGACGTCGCAACGCGCGTCAAGGGCATCCTGCAGGAGAACAAGGAACTCCAGGACATCATTGCCATCCTGGGTGTCGAAGAACTCTCCGAAGAGCAGAAGGTCGTGGTGTCCCGCGCCCGTCGCATCGAGCAGTTCCTGTCCCAGAACACCTACACCGCTAAGCAGTTCACCGGTGTGGAAGGCTCCACGGTTCCCCTCGAGGAGACCATTGAAGCCTTCGGCAAGATCTGTGACGGCGAGCTGGACCACGTTCCGGAACAGGCGTTCTACAACGTGGGTGGCCTCGATGACGTCATGCAGCGCTGGGACGAGATCAAGTCCCAGACCGGCGAGAAGTAATCATGGCTGAGCTCATCGTTGAGGTCGTTGCCCTGGACCGCAAGATCTGGGCAGGTACCGCGAAGATGGTTCGTGTTCGCACCACGGAGGGTGACATTGGCATCCTCCCCGGGCACGAGTCCGTTGCGGGACTGCTCAAGCCGGGCGAGTTCGCTGTCGAGCGCGTGGACGGCGGCCGTCTGAGCGGTCACATTGATTCGGGATTCATCTCGGTCGACAGCAATCGCGTGACGGTTGTCGCGGACGAGGTCAATTTCGACGGACAGTCCGAGTCCGAGTAGTTAGTTCGTAGCTAGAACCGTGCATCGTGGCCCCCGTACCTTTTGGGTACGGGGGCTCGTGCAGTCTTTGAGCGTGGTCTCGACCGCGTGATCTGGAGGACCCATGGAAGAGAAGATCGAGGTTCACGGACCCACCAAGGTGTCCGGCGTGCTCCCGGTATCGGGGGCCAAGAACAGTGTGCTCAAGTTGATGGCTGCTACCTTGCTGGCATCGGGGGAGTCGACCATCACGAACGTCCCTGAAATCCAGGACGTCACCATCATGGCGGAGCTGTTGCGACGGTTGGGGTGCACGGTTCGTTATGATCCCGCACAGCAGACCGTGGATATCGATGTTCCCGAGGTCCTAGGACACCAGGCTGATTACGATCTGGTTCGTGCGATGCGCGCCTCCATCTCCGTCTTGGGTCCATTGGTCGCGCGCTGTCACCGCGCGGAAGTCGCCCTTCCGGGCGGCGACGCCATTGGCTCACGCGGGCTCGACATGCACCGCGCCGGGCTCGAGGCCATGGGCGCGAAACTGAGCATCGAGAAGGGCTTCCTGCGAGCTTCCGTTGCGGACAACCTGCACGGCACCACCTATCACCTGGACTACCCGTCGGTGGGTGCCACTGAGAACTTGATGATGGCCGCCGCACTGGCGGACGGTGTCACCGTACTGGAGAACGCCGCCCGTGAACCCGAGATCGTGGATATCGGCCGCATGATGCAAGCCATGGGTGCCCACATCGACGGACTGGGTACCAGCACCATCACCATCGAAGGTGCGCACAAGCTGCATCCGGTGACCCACCGCACCGTTCCGGACCGCATCGTGGCCGGCACGTGGGCCTTCGCTGCTGCCGTTACGGGTGGCCGGGTCGAGATCGTAGGTGCCGAGCCGGCGCACCTGACGATGGTTTTGGAAAAGCTGCGCGGTGCTGGCTGCACCATCGACACGTCGCAGGGACGTTTCATCGTTCAGGGCCCCGAACGTCCCACGGCGATCAACGTGTCCACACTGCCTTATCCCGGGTTCCCCACGGATCTGCAGCCCTTCGTCGTTGCCCTGAACGCCGTGGCGGAGGGCTCGGGTATGGTCACGGAAAACGTCTTCGAGGCCCGCTGGGGCTTCACCGCAGAGTTGGAACGGCTGGGTGCCCGGGTCCGATTGGACGGCCACCACGCCCGCGTGGACGGGCTTCCGGCGGAACAGTTGTCCGGCGCTCCGGTCGAGGCCAAGGACATTCGCGCGGGCGCCGCCCTGGCGATCGTCGGGATGGCCGCCACTGGTGTCACGGAAGTCTCCGGCGTGGAACACATCGATCGTGGCTACGAGCACTTCGTGGACCGACTCTCCAACGCTGGAGCCAAGGTTCAGCGGCGCATTGTGGGCGGTCTGTTCTAAATAACCCGCTGGAGTCTCAGTAGTGCTCGATCGGGGACCTGAGCTACACGCGCCCCGGCCCCGTGAGCCCGAGAGCGAGAGCCTGCGTTCTCCGCTTCTAACCCGGCCTTGCGCCCGGTGGTCGAAGCCGACAAACACAAAACCCCGCATCCACCTGGATGCGGGGTTTTGTTCGGGGTGAAACTATCAGATGACAGTCACGCCGGTAGCCTGGGGGCCCTTCTGGCCCTGACCGATTTCGAACTCGACGCGCTGGTTCTCTTCGAGAGTGCGGAATCCACCGGTCTGGATTTCGCTGTAGTGAACGAAAACGTCACCCTCAGCGTCGTCCGGGGTAATGAAGCCGAAGCCTTTTTCTGCGTTGAACCACTTAACGGTGCCCTGAGCCATAATGGGGCGCTCCTTCTGGAGTAAATAAATTCGTGTACTTGTTGTTGTACACCTGAACAGGTACCGCGAGAAGGCTGTGGATGCGGCTCACTAGATGTTGCGCCACAGCGCCAGTCAGAACTTCACGCTCGCTACCATTCCTGCGAGCATGTAAAACATGAAGCGAAGAACGGTACTAGCTTCACACACCCGGCGAGCAAGGTCAACAGCAGTCAGTCTGCTGATCACAAAAGTCGCTGGCCATTCACAGGTTGTTTACCTACCCACCGGTAACCATCGTGCCTAGAAGAGCCGCGATTGGGTGTCCACGTTGCCGCGCATTTCCTCGTAGTCCAAGGTCACACATTCAATGCCCCGGTCGTGAGCCAGGGTGCGGGCCTGCGGTTTGATCTGTTGGGCAGCGAAGACACCGCGCACCGGACGCAGCAGGGGATCGCGGTTGAGCAGTTCGAGATAGCGGGTGAGTTGCTCCACGCCGTCGATGTCGCCGCGGCGTTTGAGCTCCACCGCCACGCTGGCGCCGGAACCGTCGCGGGCGAGGATGTCCACCGGCCCGATGGCCGTGGGATACTCCCGGCGCACCAGGGAGAAATCGTCGCCGAGCAGTGTGATTTGTTCGGCCAGCAATCGCTGCAGATCGGCCTCCACGCCGTCCTTGATGAGACCGGGATCAACCCCCAGGTCGTGGCCGATGTCATCGTGGATCTCGTAGATGTCGATCAGCAGGCGGTCGTCGGACTTGGCCGCCTGCACGATCCAGGATTCGCGCACACCCTCCTCGATCTGCTCGGGCGTCGGCTCGCCCACGTGCAGTTTGGCGGGCGGGCTCATCCAGTTCAACGGCTTGTAGGAACCGCCGTCGGAATGCACCAGCACGGACCCGTCCGCCTTGAGCATGAGCAGGCGTCGGGCCAGGGGTAGGAGGGCGTTGAGGCGGCCTTCGTACCGCACGGAACAGTCAGCTATTACCAATCGCACCGGGCAAGCCTATCGCCCCGGGGACCGCGGCGCGCACCCGGGTGCGTACGACGTCGCTCGGCCGCTGTCATGGGGTTTCGCGCCGCACATGCCAAGCCGGTGCACTGGAGGCACTGAGGCTGTGGTGTGGGTGATCGGCGCATGAGGTGGGGCTACCCCGGGACCGGGCCGAGCGGCGTCGTCGGCGTGGGGTCGCTAGCGCGCGTCCTGGCGCGGGACGAAGACTTCCCGAACCAGGAGGAGGCCGGCGGCGGCCGTAGGGATGGCGATGACCGCGCCCAGGATTCCCCACAGGGCACCGCCTGCGGCCACGGCGATCACGGCCACTGCACCCGGGACCGCCACGGCGCGTTTCATGATGCGGGGCGAGACGAAGTACGCCTCGATCTGCAGGTAGGCGAAATAGCACAGGGCGAACGGAAGCACCGTGTCCCAGCCGCCCAGGATGGCGAAGAGGGTAACCAGGATACCCGCGAGCACCCCACCCACCAGGGGGATGAACGCGAGCACCGCAACGAACAGCACGAGCAGCGTGGCGTAAGGGACACCCGTGACCGTCATCAGGATGAAGGCCACGGAGGCGTTGATGACGGCGACGCACGCCTGGCCGACCACGTAGTTGCCCACGCCATTGATCATTTGGTCACCGAGCCGCTGGACCCGCGCGCGGCGGCTGGCCGGCGCCAACCGGTAGCCCCAGGCCTTGGCCATGGGAAGCGAGAAGAGGAAGTACAAGGACAGGGCCATCACGATGATCGTGCCCGTGACCGCGTTGATCACCACACCACCCACGCTCACGACCGAGCCGAACATACCGCCCAGCAGATCTTGGTTGGTGGAGAGCTGGGTCTGCCACGAGGCCACCGTCTGTTCGAAAGTTGCGGCAATGTTGAAGCGCTCGTCCAACGCTTCGAAGAACGAGGACCCCATGAACTGGTTGACCAGCTGGGGAATGGTGCCCATGAACTGTTGGGCCTGATTCACCATGCGGGGCACGACCAACACGATGAATGCCGACATGGCCAGGGCCAATGCGAGGATGACGGCGGAGACAGCCAAGGGTCGAGGTAGTCCGCGGGCTTCGAGCCAGCGCACAATGGGATCCAACCCCAGCGCAATGAAGGCCGCGGTGACCACCCAACCGGCCAGACTGCCCACGTTGGTCAGAACATAGAAACCGAGCAGGGCGATTCCGACGCCCAGGGTCAGGAAGAAACCGGTCTGAACAGGATGGCCTCCGGCGAACAGTCCTTTGTCCCACGGGGCGCGGCGAGGTGCCGGGGCGGCACCGGGAGTGATACCCGGTTCCGGAGGCACATCGAATCGATGGCGCGACGGACGGAATCTTTGGGAAGACTTCTCCGGCGGCAAAGGTGGTGTGGTCACGCCGGAAGCGTACAACGCACGCCTGTATTGGGGCAGTCGTGGCGCGCGTGGCGATAATGGCTGTAGTGAACGCAGAACGCGGTCCGACAACGACTCATTCGAGACGATGGGCCCGGACACGCGAGGACGAGACTCCGAAGGAGATCGAGCATGAGTGAATTCCCGCAGCAATCAGGCCAGCAGCGCCAGCCCGAGGCGCAGGAGCAAGCCGTGCCGGCGTCCGTGCGCGGAGCCATGGATCTCGGCACCATGCAGACCGGGGGAGCGGCAGGCCCCGGGGCGGCGCCGTCGGCCGGTGGTGGCGAGGGTGCCAGCTACCGCGTGAGCATCACCGCGCAGGATTTTCAGAAGTACGCCGAGCAGTCGGCGACCGTGCCCGTGGTTGTGGCCCTGTACGCGCCGCAGAGCCCCGAATCCGAGACCTTCGTGGAAACCCTGGCGCAGCTGGTGGACAGCTACCAGGGCAAGTTGTTGCTGGGCACCGTGGACGCGTCCAAGGAACAACAGGTCGCGCAGGTGTTCCAGGCCCAGACCGTTCCCACGGTCGTGGCCATGCTGGGCGGTCAGGCCGTGCCCCTCGTGAATTCGACTGTTCCCGCGGAGCAGATGCGGCAGCTTTTCGACGAGTTGCTCACGTTGGCCGCGCAGAACGGGGTGACCGGAACCGCCGAACCTACCACTGCTGCGACACCCAAGCAGTTGCCTCCGCTGCACCAGGAAGCCCTCGACAAGCTCGAAGCCGGCGATCTGGACGGCGCGGAGGCAAGCTACAACCAGGCTCTGGCCGAGAACCCGGGCGACAAGGATGCCAAACTGGCCCTGGCCCAGGTGCACCTGCTCCAGCGCGTCAGCGCCATGGACGCCAACGCCGTACGACAGGCTGCGGCCGACGACCAGCAGAACATCCAAGCGGCGCTGGACGTGGCCGATCTGGACGTGTCCGGTGGCCACGTGGAGGATGCGTTCCGTCGCTTGTTGCAGCTGGTACGGACGACCTTCGGCGATGACAAGGACACCGTGCGTGAACGCCTGGTGGAACTGTTCGACGTGGTCGGTTCCGAGGACCCGCGCGTCACGACCGCTCGTGGGCAGCTGATGCGGGCGTTGTTCTAAGCTCAGCCGCGACGACCTGAGTGCCATCAGGGTGATCGCCAGAACGAGGGCCTGTACTTAGGTACGGGCCCTCGTTCTCTTTCGACAAGATGTACGGGAGCGCGACCCGGGTGGGCTTCTGTCACGCCACGGGATGACACGGCAGGCCTCGAAATCACACCGGCGGGGGATGTGTGTCACACGAGTGGTTCATAGGCTGGAGGCATGAGCATCCACGCGCACAGTTCCAGGCCCGCGGAGCAACCTCCGCAACCACTCGCACCGAACCCAGCACTTCTGATCCAAGACCTGACCAAGGTGTACGGCCACCCCGGCCCCGGGGCGCGGCCGGCTGCGGATCGGGTCAATCTCCACGTTCCTCGTGGTTCGTTCTACGGGCTCGTAGGACGTAACGGCGCGGGTAAGACCACCACACTGTCCATGGCCACCGGCCTCTTGCGGCCCACCGCAGGCAAGGTCTGGGTGGGAGGCGGCAGCCAGGACCAACCCGTAGATGTCTGGGCGGACTCCGTCGCCGCCAAGCGGCGCATGGGTGTGCTGCCGGACGGAACCCACTTGTTTGACCGACTGACCGGTCGCCAGCTCGTGACCTACTCGGGCCTGCTGCGTGGTATGGATCGCGAACTGGTCAAGGATCGCACGGAGGATCTCATCCGCGCGATGGATCTTCAGGACGCCGCGGGCAAGCAGGTCCAGGACTACTCGGCCGGTATGACCAAGAAGATCGCGCTCGCGGCGGCCATGATTCACGCACCGGCATTGCTCGTGCTGGACGAACCCTTCGAATCGGTGGACCCGGTCTCCGCCGCCAATATCCGTGCCATCCTGCATCAGTACACCCAGGCCGGCGGCACCGTGGTGGTATCGAGTCACGTGATGGACCTGGTCCAGCGCATGTGTGATCACGTGGCGGTCATGGACAACGGTCGGGTCCTCGCGCAGGGCACGGTCGATGAAGTACGCGGTGAGATGTCCCTCGAGGATCGCTTCGTCGATCTCGTGGGCGGCCGCACGGACGCGGGGGAGGGCCTGTCATGGCTTCGACCCGAGTGAATTCACCAGAAACCACCGAGAACTCCGGCGCTCCCTGGGCGGACCCGTCCTCGCAGGGCACGGTTGATGTAGCCCCCGAGTCACTGCGACCCACCGGCCCCTCCGGTCCGTCGACGCACGCGCGTTCCATTGGTCCGCTCACCGAGGGCCTGCGCCTGGCAGCGCTGAAATGGCACCTGCTGATCAACACCCTCACGCGCAGCACATGGATCCTGGTCGGCACCATTCTGGGCGCCCTGTACATGCTGTTCATCGTGGGATCATTCGGCTCTGGACTGTTCATGGTGGCCAACGAGTCGCCGGAAGTGATCCGCACCGTGGCCGTCTTCTTCGGCACGGTGTTGCTCCTGGGATGGTGGATCATCCCTGTTGTGAGTTCCAAGGCGGATTCCAGCCTGGATCCGTCGCGACTGGCGCTGTTCCCGCTGCGTATTTCCGGGATCCAGATCGGACAGATCCTGGGGGCCGTGATCGGTATCCCGGGTATTGCAACGCTCCTGATCACGGCGGCGTGGATTACCTCGTGGCGGGCATCGGGTCTTGCCCTGGCCGTCGCTCTTCCGTGCGCACTACTGGGGTTGTTGTTGGCGTTCACCGGGTCCCGGGCCGTCACCGCCCTGTCCGCAAACTTCAACAAGCAGCGCCGCGCCGGTGAAATCATCTCGATCGTCCTGCTGGGCCTCGTGGTGTTGTTGGGTCCGTTGTTCGCGCTGATCGGTCGCGGTATCGACCAGGTGTGGGAACAGCTCCCGACCTGGGCAGGGTACCTCGCCTGGACGCCCTTGGGTGCCGCGTGGGCCATTCCCGCCGACGTCGCTGACGGCCAGTGGGTCACGGCGCTCGCACGATTGGCCATCTCCTTGGCCACGCTCGTGCTGCTCGCTGTCGTCTGGCGGGTTGCTCTGCGCCGCGCGCTGTCGGATGCCACCGGCGACGCCGCCCGGTCCGGTTCCAAGTCGGTGTCCGGGGTGGGCCTGTTCGGCCGACTGCCCGCCACTGGATGGGGCGCCGTGATGGCTCGTTGCCTGACCTACTGGTTCAAGGACCCCCGATACTCGGCCACGTTGTTGATCCTTCCGGCCATGGCCGCAGCCTTCTGGTTCATCAGCGGGGATGGAACCAGACCCATCTGGGCACTGGCGTGTTTCGTCGCGCTGCTCATGGCGTACTCGATTTCCGCGGATGTGGGCTATGACAACACCGCCTTCACATTGCATCTCCTGGCACCGGTCAAGGGAAGCGACGATCGCCTGGGCAGGGCGCTGGCCATGTTCTGCATCGCCGTGCCGTTCCTAATCGCGATGCTGGCGCTGACCATGATCCGCACGGGCGGCTGGGCCTACCTACCCGGCATGATCGGCATTTGTGCCGCCCTGCTGTTGGCCGGCGCCGGGGTGGTGTCGGTCATGTCCGCCCGGTACACGTACCCCGTGCCACCCCCGGGTGCTTCCCCGATGAAGACCCCGCAGGGTTACACGTTGCTCAACGTGATCATTCAGTTTGTCATCCTGGCAGCCGTGGCGCTCATGGCGCTTCCCCCGGTGATCCTGGTGATCGTCCAGGTGGTGTCCGGCGAGGCCATGTGGGGCTGGCTCGCGTTGGCCGTGGGCATCGTGGAAGGCCTGGGGATCTTCTGGCTGGGCATCGTGCTCGGCGGCAAGTGGCTGGACCGCCGCGGTCCGGAGCTGCTGCAGGAGGTGGCGCAGTACCGGTAGCGAGGCTGATGGTCGGATTGCTCACACCGGCCCTTTCGCACCGTGCTTCCGTAACCTGCCTCCAAGGCGCCGTTCCCTAACGGTCGCCGGGCAAACAGCACCCGCAACGCCTCAGCGTCCAGAGTTCTTTCAGAGCCTGGGCGCTGAGTCGTGTCCGGACCCGGGGGTAGACTGTCGGCCATGGAGAACACCGCAGCATCGATGAGCACTGGCACCACCGTTGAGCACCGCTCCACGGTGACCAACGGCCTGTTCGGCCGCAAGCCGGACACCGTGGGAGGCACCTCCACCATTGAGCGCGAGGACACGCGTCAGCTGCAGGAACCCGGCGATCACGAACGGTTCTCCCACTACGTGCGCAAAGAAAAGATCATGGAATCTGCGCTGTCCGGTGAACCCGTGATCGCCCTGTGCGGCAAGGTGTGGTTGCCCGGTCGCGATCCCCAGAAGTTCCCCGTCTGCCCCGCGTGCAAGGAGATTTATCAGGGTCTCCGCCCGGGCAAGGACGACTCGGACAACAACAACTAAGCACCAAGAGCACTCAGCATCAAGCACAGAATTCGTTGCGCGGGCCCATCGGTCGCGTGACCGGCGGCGCCCGCGCTCGCGGGCGCCTTGTGCTGTGCGGGACCACGCGGCGTCGTCGCGCCCGGAGAACCGCGCGGTACGTACGCGGAGAGGACGAGCACTACGTGTCTGAAGGCGATCAACTAGACCTGTTCGGAGCGGCGGCGGACCTGCCGCCGGCATACCCGGATCGCGCGGCGTGGGGTACGGCGCCCAAGCTGCGTGCGTGGCAGGCGGAGGCCATCCGACGCTACGAGGAAGCCCAGCCGCGAGATTTCATGGCGGTCGCAACGCCGGGAGCCGGTAAGACGACCTTCGCGTTGACGGTGGCCAAGAAACTCCACGATTCGGGCAAGATCCAGCGCATCACCGTGGTCACCCCCACCGAGCACCTCAAGCGCCAGTGGGCCGACGCCGCCGCGCGCGTGGGACTCGCACTGGACCCCAATTTCAAGAACGCGGACGGCAGCCACGGCTCCGCCTACCTGGGGGCCGCCGTGACCTACGCGCAGGTGGCCAACAAACCCCTGTTGCATCGGGCGCGCACCGAGGCCGGGCGCACCCTGGTGATCATGGACGAGATTCACCACGCCGGCGACGCCCTGTCCTGGGGCGATGGTCTGCGCGAAGCGTTCGAACCCGCCGCGCGTCGTCTGGCGCTGACCGGTACCCCGTTCCGTTCTGACACCTCGCCCATCCCGTTCGTGACCTATGCGGAGGACCGGGAAGGAATCCGCCGTTCCACCGCTGATTACACCTACGGCTACGGGGACGCGCTCAAGGACCACGTGGTGCGCCCGGTGATTTTTATGGCGTACTCGGGGCAGATGCGCTGGCGCACCTCCGCCGGTGAGGAAATGGCCGCCCAGCTGGGGGAGGGGTTCACCAAGGACATCACCTCGCAGGCGTGGCGCACCGCGCTGGATCCCAACGGACACTGGATCCCGTCCGTCCTGCAGGCCGCGGATCAACGGTTGACCCAGGTCCGCCGCACGGTACCGGATGCCGGTGGGCTGGTGATCGCGACCGACCACGAGGACGCCAAGGCGTACGCCGAGCAGCTCACCCTCATCACCGGCCGGCGGCCCACCGTAGTGCTCTCCGACGACAAGACCGCGTCGAACAAGATCGACGAGTTCTCGGAATCGGAAGAGCGGTGGATGGTGGCCGTGCGCATGGTGTCCGAGGGCGTGGACGTCCCTCGGTTGGCGGTGGGCGTGTACGCGACTTCGACCTCCACGCCGCTGTTCTTCGCGCAGGCCGTTGGCCGTTTCGTACGCGCGCGAAAACGCGGCGAGACGGCGTCCGTGTTCCTGCCCTCGGTACCCGCGCTGATGGGGCTCGCCAACTCCATGGAGGAGGAACGCGACCACGCGCTCGACAAACCCAAGAACATGCCGGGCGTGGTCGATTTCGACCAACCCATGGAGAGCGGCTGGGATGACGACCTGCTCGAGGAGGCCAACCGCGAGGAGAAGGCCTCCGGTGCGCTCGCACAAGG
Source organism: Kocuria sp. CPCC 205235 (assembly GCF_040980905.1). NCBI lineage: Bacteria > Bacillati > Actinomycetota > Actinomycetes > Micrococcales > Micrococcaceae > Kocuria > Kocuria sp. CPCC 205235. The sequence goes on along the minus strand of NZ_JAVKPR010000006.1, from coordinate 95,191 downwards.
CAACTTCGAGGCCCTGGATTCCGATGCTTCGTTCCACGGCGTACTCTTCGACGGCGGCGCGTTCGGTGGCGGGGTGGCCGTTGGCTCCGAGGAGGAGGCCGATTTCCTGGGCATCCCGGGACTGCTCGACGCCGAGCAGGTCTCCACTCTGCTGCGCGAACGGCAGACCCGACATGCCCAGCGGCGCTCCGGCGACGCACCGGCGGAACCGCCCGCGCCCGCGGTGCCGGATCACCGTCGACTGAAAGAACTGCGATCCCAACTGTCCAAGAACGTGTCCGCGTGGTCCGCGCGCACCGGAACTCCGCACGGCATCATCCACAATCAATTGCGTGAGAAGTGCGGTGGCCCGGCGGTCGCTCAGGCGAGCGAGGATCAAATCACAGCACGGTTAGCCCTGCTGCAACGGTGGTTCATCGGGCGGAAGTAGTTGTCCCGGTGACGCTCTCGGGCACCCAATGGACCGACCACGACAATGGCTCCGAACCTGATGGTTCGGAGCCATTGTCCTGTGGTCACCGTGGGCCTAACGCTTCAGGTTCAGTGCGGGTCAGGGCACCTCAGTCGAGGTCCTCGACCACCGCGACACCGGCGTCCGCGAGTTCCTCAGTGGCGCGCTCGCCGGACTCCTTGGCCACGGGAGCGGTCAGCGGGAGCAACACCCGGGTCTCGTAGCCGGCGTCCACGGCGTCCTTCGCTGTGGCCTGCACGCAGTAGTCGAGGGCGAGCCCCACGACGTCCACGGCTTCGATGTCGTGCTCCTGAAGCCAGTCGTCCAGGCTGATCCGTTCCTCATCGGCGTCCTCGGGGTCTTCACCCATGGGGACGTCCACGTCCGGTGCGGACAGGCCTTCGAAACCGGAGTAGGCGGCGTCGTAGGCGCCCTTGCGGAAGAATTCCGTGACGTAGTCGGTGTCGAAGTTCGAGTGGGTCTCGGCTCCTTCGGTCTCGGCCACGCAGTGCACCGGCCAGCTGGACACGAAGTCCGGGTCGTCACTGAAATGAGATCCCGGATCGATGTGCCAGTCCTGCGTTGCGGCGACCACCTGGTAATCGGTGTGGTGGTCCTCCAGGAATTCCGAGATCTGCGCGGCGACCGCGGCGCCGCCGGTCACGGCCAGGCTGCCGCCCTCACAGAAGTCGTTCTGAACGTCAACGATGATGAGTGCTGTGCGCACGGGTGCCTCCTTGATCAGTGTGCGGTTCCGGGTTCGATGACCGTGGGGATCACAGGTTCGCCCTCGGACAGCCGGCGGGCGGCGCGGGGCAGCTCGGCCACGGATTGTGCGTGGCGCTCGCGGGCACGTTCCACGGCCTGGGCACCCACGTAGCCGTCGCGTAGTTCACCGCCGGTCACGTAGTCGACCAGCAGCTCGCGGTCGTCGCCGTCATCGGTGGGTTCGTGGGAAATCCCCACGATTTCCTGGGTGGCCACGCCCGCATCATTACGACGGCGCAGCGCAAACTTCTCGCCGCCCACCGAGGCCTTACCCGACGACGCCTTGGCCACGGGTTCCATGGTTCCCGAGGTTCCCTCGCGAGCCACGAGCTTGTAGACCATGGACGACGTGGGGGCACCGGAGCCTGTGACCAGGCGCGTTCCCACACCGTAGGAATCCACGGGGGCCGCACGCAACGCGGCGATCGCGTATTCGTCCAGGTCACTCGTCACGGTGATCTTGGTGTTCGTGTTACCGAGCATGTCCAACAGGGAACGCACTGCGGAGGCCTGGGTGACCAGATCTCCGGAATCCAGGCGAACGCCACCCAGATCCGGGCCGGCGATGTCCACCGCCAGCCTCACGGCGTTCTCCACGTCATAGGTGTCCACGAGCAGGGTGGTGCCGACACCCAGCGCATCGATCTGTGCGCGGAAGGCTTGTTCTTCCGTGTCGTGCAACAGCGTGAACGAGTGGGCCGCGGTGCCCACGGTCTTCACTCCGTAGCGATAACCGGCTTCCAGATTGGAGGTCGAGGCGAACCCTGCAATGACGGCCGCGCGAGCTGCTGCCACGGCGGCTTCTTCGTGCGCACGGCGGGATCCCATTTCGATGCACGGACGATCACCGGCCGCACCGATCATGCGGGATGCTGCGGACGCCACGGCGGAATCGAAATTGAGCACGGAGAGAATGTAGGTCTCGAGAACACAGGCCTCTGCAAAGGAGGATTCGACGGTCAGCAGCGGTGAATGAGGGAAGTACACCTCACCCTCCGCGTAACCGCGGATCTGACCGGTGAAGCGGAAGTTCTCGAGGTACTCGATGGTCTTCTGATCCACCACGTTGGTGTCCCGCAAGAACCGCAACTGATCCTCGGAGAAACGGAACTTCTCGAGCCCCTCCAACACTCGACCCACCCCGGCGAACACACCGTAACGGCGGCCATTGGGAAGGCGGCGGGCAAACACCTCGAACACGCTGCGTCGCGAGGCCGTACCCGCTCGCAATGCGGCCTGGAGCATGGTGAGCTCGTAGTGGTCCGTCATGAGGGAGGTCGGACTGGGTTCCCATGGGTAGCTGCGCTCATTCACGCTCCCAGCCTAATGGGATCGGCTCACTGCGCACATCCGCGGCTGACGGATACGATGGGCACATCATGATTTTCACTCCCTTATATGAGCGTGCCCGGTGCGCGCCCGTCCTCATGAGTGCGGCTCCCGCCGAGACTCCGGTGCTGACGGAAAACCCCGAGACTCACACGATGCTCAACGTTCCGTGGAATGTGGTGGTGTGGGACGACCCCGTCAATCTCATGAGCTACGTGGTGTACGTGTTCCGCTCCTACTTCGGATATTCGGATGCGAAGGCACGCAAGCTCATGCTCGAGGTCCACCACAACGGGCGCTCGATCGTGGCGTCCGGAACACTCGAAGAAGCAGAGACCCACGTGAGTGCCCTGCACGGATACGGCCTGTGGGCCACGTACGAACGGGCGGATCACAACTGATGGCACACGGATTCAAGAAGACCCGCAAAGGCATCGTCGGGCGTTTCGAGGCACCGGAAGTGCAATTGCTCCAGAAGCTCTTCTCGGATGTTGCCGAGACCCTTCAACCTGAGGCTCGCCCCGACGAAGACCCCTTGGCTGCCATGGTCGGCATTGATCAAGACGTCAGCGAACCCACGGACCCGGCGCTGAAAAGGTTGCTGCCGGCGGCGTCGTCGGACCCCGAACAAGCCGAAGAATTCCGCCGACTCACCGACCGGTCACTACGTGAAGCGAAGATCGGGGCCCTGAAGGCGTCGTCGTTGGCGCTGGAATCGGACCCCGTGACCCTGACCGTGGAACAGGCTCAGGATTTCGCGCGCTCGCTCAACGACATCCGGCTGGTGTTGGCTTCCCGTTTGGACATCACGACCTCGGAGGACGCCGAGCGGATCGGCGAGCAGGTCGATTTCGGGGAAGTGGAGGACATCCAGGACTACATGGCGGTCGTCTACAACTTGGTGTCCTGGCTGCAGGAGTCGCTCATGAATGCGTTGCTCAAGACGCTCTGACGGCACCCGGATGAACTCCGCGACACTGTGAGATGTCTCGCATGTGTTGCACTGTGCGACGTCACGAACCGTAGTTTCCGTTACCTTGGACGGGCACATTGTGCCGATTTTTTCAGTTTCTCGCGGTACCGGTGCTAGATCCGGTGACGACTGTGTCGCGGAGTGTGTCCACCTATCGGCGGCTCGGATAGGGAAAATCGGCGCGGACCATTACTGTCTTTCGATATGCAGGATGAGCACGTGAACACTTCAGGCCCCAATCCGAACTCGCCCATTGGCGTGTTCGATTCCGGCGTGGGTGGACTGACCGTTGCTCGTTCGATCATCGACCAGTTGCCCCACGAGGAAATCCTGTACGTGGGGGACACCGCGCACGGGCCGTACGGTCCACTGCCCATTGCCCGGGTTCGTTCCTTGGCCATGGACATCATGGACGACCTGGTCGACTCCGGCGTCAAGCTCCTGGTCATTGCGTGTAACACCGCCTCCGCCGCGGTGCTGCGCGATGCCCGCGAGCGGTACACCCGGGCCTACAACATTCCCGTGGTCGAGGTGATCCAGCCGGCCGTTCGGCGCGCAGTGGCGACCACCCGCAACGGGAAGATCGGTGTCATCGGCACGGAAGCCACCGTGGGATCTCGTGCTTACGACGACACGTTCGCCGCAGCGCCTCACCTGGATGTCACCTCCGTGGCGTGCCCCGAGTTCGTCGACTACGTCGAGCGCGGGGTGACCACGGGGCCCGAGCTGCTACGCGCTGCGCAGGGTTACCTGGAACCCCTCAAGGAAGCCGGCGTGGACACGCTGGTTCTTGGGTGCACCCACTATCCGCTCCTGACCGCGGTGATCTCCTACGTCATGGGTGACAGCGTGAACTTGGTGTCCTCCGCTGAGGAAACGGCGCGCGATGTTTACCGTGCGCTCATGGACAACGACCTGGAACGCGACGTCAACCTCACCCCGCACCACGAGTTCCTGGCCACGGGTGATCCCGGAAGCTTTGAAGTCCTTGCCCGCCGGTTCCTCGGACCCGAGGTGCTGCGCGTCCGTCATACGTCCTCGGTGGCCGAACAGTACCCGACGGGTTCTTTGGCCATGATCCATCCGGCTCAGCGTTGAGTCGGTACCACGAAAGGCATCCCCAGTCATGATGTTGACCGTCATTGGGAACACCGGTAGCTTCCCGGGCCCAAACTCTCCTGCGTCGTGCTATTTGTTGACGGGCGAGGATCACGAGGGCCGTACCTGGCGCGTGATTCTGGATATGGGCAATGGCTCCTTGGGCGTATTGCAGCGCCAGATCGCGCTGGAAGACATCGACGCCGTAATGATCACTCACCTTCACCCCGATCACTGCGTGGATCTGGCGGGCCTGCACGTGGCGGTCAAGTGGGACCCTCGGGGCTGGAACTCCGGACGCGTTCCGCTCTACGGGCCGTCAGGATTGCACGACTATCTCAATCGGTCGCATGCAATGCCCGCCGGCCACAGCATGGACACGGAGTTCGTGTTCAACGTGTGGCAGGAACGTCAGGCGGTCACCGTGGGCCCGTTCACGGTCACCCCGTTCCAGGTTGAGCACCCGTGCCCCGAGCCCTACGCGCTGCGCGTGGAATTCGACGGGCCCATGGGGTCTTCGGTCTTGACCTATTCCGGTGACACCGATTCATGCGAGGGGTTGGTGGATGCCGCACGTGACGCGGACCTCTTCCTGTGTGAAGCCGCCTACGAGGAAGGCCGTGAGGACCACCTCCGCGGGATCCACCTCACGGGTTACCGCGCGGGTCAGGCGGCAACCCAGGCCCAAGTACATCAGCTGCTGCTGACCCATTTGCCGGTGTGGAATTCACCCACCAGGACTCGCCAGGAAGGGATTGCCGCGTTCAGCGGACCGGTCGGTATTGCGGAACCGGGGTACACCTACAAGGTGGTTCCGGCGAATGTCACCATTTCGGGCGCGTTGGCAAGGCCTGCAACAGCGGACTAGGCTGGCGATATGACTTCGCCTACCGATCCGTCACAAGAAAATTCCACACTGGTCGGAGAGCGATCCACCCCTGATACGGCCGTGGCCGATTCGGCTGCCGCGAACGTCGTGCGTTCCGACGGTCGCGCCGTGGACGAGCTGCGGCCCATCACCATCACTCGTGGCTGGTCCAATCAGGCCGAAGGCTCGGCCCTCATCGAATTCGGCGGCACCCGCGTGCTGTGCACCGCGTCCCTGACCGAAGGCGTTCCGCGCTGGCTCAAGGGCGAAGGTCGCGGCTGGGTCACGGCCGAGTACGCCATGTTGCCGCGCGCCACCTCCACTCGTTCGGCCCGCGAGTCCGTCAAGGGCAAGATCGGTGGCCGCACCCATGAGATCTCCCGACTGATCGGCCGCGCGCTGCGTTCCATCATCGACCTCAAGGCGCTCGGCGAGAACACCGTGGTTCTGGACTGCGACGTGCTCCAAGCAGACGGCGGAACCCGTACTGCCGCGATCACCGGAGCATACGTGGCTCTGGCCGAAGCGATTTCTTGGGCCCACGCCAACGGCGTGATCAAGCCCAACGTCAAGCCCCTGGTGGACACCGTGTCCGCGGTCTCCGTGGGCATTATCGACGGCGTTCCCATGTTGGACCTGCCCTACGTTGAGGACGTCCGAGCGGAGACCGACATGAACGTGGTGGTCACCGGCTCCGGAGACTTCGTCGAGGTGCAGGGAACTGCGGAGGGCGCGCCCTTCAATCGACAAGAATTGGACGTCCTGCTGGACCTGGCGGTCGCGGGATGTGCGCAGCTGGCCACCATTCAGCAGGAAACGCTGGAGGCGGGCCGTGGACACTGACCCGGAACCGGCCAGGATAGTCCTGGCCTCCAAGAACCAGGGCAAGGTTCGCGAGCTCCAAGCCATGGTCGCCGCGGCCGTGCCTGATCTCGACGCCGCCACGGCAGTGGTCGACGCGCGCGCTGCTGGGCTGAGCGACGTCGTCGAGGACGGCGTGAGTTTCGCCGAAAACGCGCTGCTCAAGGCACGCGCCGCCGCCCGCGAATCGGGACTTATTGCGCTCGCGGACGATTCCGGGCTGGCCGTGGACGTCATGGGAGGTGCCCCGGGAATCTTCTCGGCGCGTTGGTCCGGCCGCCACGGTGATGACACGGCCAACCTGAATTTGCTCCTGGCACAACTGGGAGATGTTCCCGATGACCACCGAAGCGCACAGTTCGTGTGCGCCGCCGCCGTGGTGACCCCCGGCGGAGCGGAACACGTGGTGTTGGGAGAATTCCCCGGGATGATCCTGCGGGAACCGGTGGGTGAGCACGGGTTCGGTTACGACCCGATCTTCGCCCCGGACGGTTATGACGGTTTGAGCTGCGCCCAACTGAGCCCGGAGGAGAAGAACCGGGTCAGTCATCGTGCGCGGGCCATGAACGCTGTGCTGCCGCACCTCGTGGCGGCACTGGAAGAACAGGACGATCCGGCCGGGGATGATCCACCGCGGCCGGGCTCGGGGGACTGAGTCATGAGATTCGCATGCGGACATCTTCCGTTCGCCGACGCCGTTGACGCGGTGCTGGCCGAAGCGGGAGTCAGCGTGGACCGTTCCGATTGGGAGGTGCACGCGGGAGGTTCCGCGCACATCGTGGTGAATGCGGGGCACGTGATGAGCGTGCGCATTGCCAAGAACCCTACGTCGGGAGAGAACGTGCGACGTCGCGTGCGAGCGTTGTCGTTGTTGCCCGACTTCGATTTCGCGGTGCCTCAGCCGTTGACGCGGGTGCTCAATGTCGGGCGGTACACGGCCGTGGGCATGACCTGGTTGCCGGGGACCACTCGCGATCCCGGCCCGGTGTCGCCGAGTATTCTGGGCAGCGTGCTGGACCAATTACGTTCGGCAGAGGTCTCGGAGGAGGCGCCGTGGTTGGACCGTCCTGGGCAGCACTGGGGTGGTCATCGCCGTCGCCATGTGTTGCTCGACCAGGTGATCCCGCGTTTGATTCCGAGCAATCGTCCGCGCGCGTTGGAAGCCATCCAGGACTTGGTGGATCTGGAAACGGTGGAACCGAAACTCGTTCACGGCGACCTCATGGGTAACAACATGCTCTGGGAGGACGACCGGCTGGTGGGAGTCATCGACTGGGATCACGCGTGCGTGTCCGATCCCGCGTACGACACCGCGTCGCTGGGGTTGTGGTTCGGGTGGGACAGTGTTCGTCACGCTACGACACCGGAGGACTTCGAGCGTGCGCAGCTGCATTCGAGGATCTTCCCGCTGCAGGCGGTCGCCTACGCGATCCACCATGAACTGGACATCGCGCAGATCAACCAGGCGGTGGAAAAGGCTGACGACTGGTACGAAGCACACGCATCGGTCCACGCCTGAGCCAACACCACCCAGCAAGGTCACAGTGGCGGCAATGACCAGTCCGTGGCCAGCGTGTCTGAGGCGAGCAGTAGCCTGTCACCGTGCCCGTCAGTTTCACAGCCATAGATTTCGAAACAGCCAACCGTAGCTTCGCATCCGCCTGCGCCGTGGGCGTAGTTCGCGTGGCGGACGGCCAGGTCGCTGATACCCAGTACTCGCTTTTGCGTCCGCCGCCGGGCCACGATCATTTTGAGCCGGGGAATATCAGGGTCCACGGTATTCGGCCAACGGACGTGGTGGGCGCACCGTCGTACGGCCAGTACTGGCGATGGCTCGTGGACCGGCTCGAGACGGACGATCCGGACGGGATTCTGGTGGCCCACAATGCGGTTTTCGACACCGGCGTGATCCGGGCCGCCAATCAAGCGGTGGGCGAACCAGCACGTCCGTGGCGCTATGCGTGCAGTTTGCGCCTGTCCCGTGCGGCCTACCAGTTGAGATCGTACTCACTCCCGGCCGTGTCGCACGCCGTGGGAGTCCCGCTGGAGAATCACCACAACGCGCTGGCCGACGCCCAGGCGTGCGCGGGCATCGTGATGGACCTGGCTCGTCGTAGCGCCGCCGAGTCCATGGAGGAACTCGCGGCTCACTACGGCACCAAAATCCTCAGCGCCCAGCTCTAGACCACCGGTTCGCAGCGACCGATTAATGGCTCGGGGCCGCGACGCGGTGCGTCACGGGCACCAGCGATCGCACCACTGGCGTGCCAGTACGTCGAGTTCTGTGACCACGGCCCCGTCGTCGGTCGGAACGCTCGTGGTTCCCCAGCGGGCCGCGATCACCGCGGCTGCCACGGAACGCGCAGCTTCTGACGTGGCCGGATGCCCGTTGATCAGGTCGAGCGCGCGCGCCACGGTGCCTTGCGGGTCCTGGTTGCCGGCGTCATCGACCTGGGCAACTTTTGCAGCGGCCAACCCGAGTGCCAACGCCGACGACGCCGCGGTGCCGTCCGTCACCGCACGCGACAACGCGCCGTCGGCGGATCCGAGTTCCGCGCGATCCGTGACCTTCGAGACCATCCGCAGCAGTGCGTTGGTCTTCGGTGCGGGGCGAGTCATGCCGGCGCAGACCTCGATCACGGCCGCGAGGATGTGGGAGACATCCGCGTTCGTCTCGCGGGCCCTGACACTCGCGTGGATCGAGAGCGCGGTGGCGACCGCGGCCGTCTGTGCCTCGGGGTCGCCGTGAGTGATGGCCGCGGCATCGACCACGAGTGGAACGAGTGCCTTCCAACCGAGATTGGGGACCAAACCGTAGGGGATGCTGCGCGTTAGGACTTCGGGGCTGTTCGTCGTCGGGTCGATAGGGCGGACCACTTCACCGAACTCTCCGGTGGCCAGGACGGTGAAGCTGTCACCGTGGGGAGTTCCGGGGCTGGCGAGCAAAGGAAAATCACTCTCGAAGTCACGGGCCGGAGGTACCGGGGAGCTTGCCGGAGGCCGGGCACCGGCGGCCCGTGCCCACCGAAGATAGGAAAGCCACGCGCAGGCCGTGGGATCGGCGGAGAGACCGTCATTGGCCCATTCGGCCACTTCATTGAGGGCGTCGGCGGTTCGCGCGGCCAACTGGGCAAGCTCACCGGGTTCATCAGCGGCCGAGAGGGACGCGACGGCCAGACTCCGGAACACCGCAGTCACCGAGTCGCGGTAGGTGTCATGGGCCGGGGCAATGCCGCGGTCGGGGGAGAGCAGCTGCGAGGAAGTGGAGTCGGGCATGCCACCGAGTCTATGTGAGTCATGCGCGCCCTATGCGTGTCGGGGCGGGCGGATAGATTGACGATCATGAGGTTTCTACACACGTCCGACTGGCACTTGGGTCGCACCTTTCACGGCGTTGACGTCCTGGACGTCCAGTCCCGGGCCATGGACGAGATCGTCCACTGGGTGACGGAGCATCGAGTCGATGCCGTGCTGATTTCCGGTGACGTGTACGACCGCGCTCAACCGCGCACAGAAGTCGTAGAGCTGCTCAACACCACGCTGGCCAAGATTCGGCGCGCCGGAGCGTACGTGGTGGTGACGAGCGGAAATCACGATTCAGCCGCCAGGCTCGGTTTCGGCGCGGAAATCATGGCCCACGGTGGCGTGTTCCTCCGGACCCGCCTGGATCACGCCTCCCGCCCGGTGCTCTTCACCGAAGATGAGTCGGGAGTGGGAGTCACGGACACGGCGCTCTCGGGTGGTACCGGGAGCTCCGAGAAGCAGGGAACGGCGGAGTCTAGCCAGGCAGGAGAGAACGCGGTTGCGGTATACGGCATCCCGTACCTGGAACCTCGGTCCGTGGCTCCTGGGTTGGAGTGCCAGGCCACGCATCAGGCGGTTCTCCAGACCGTTGCACGTACTACCACGGAGGACCTCGCGCAGCGCCGCGACACCAGAGGTGTCGTGATGGCGCACGCCTTCGTCACGGGGGCGGCGGCCACGGAGTCCGAACGCATCATTGATTCCGGCGGTCTGGGCACGGTGAGCGCCGATGTCTTCGATTCCCATGATTACGCTGCACTGGGACACATCCACAGACGGCAGACCATTCGCGAGTCCGTGCGCTACAGCGGGTCACCCGTGGCGTATTCGTTTTCGGAAACCGGGCAGTCCAAGGGAGCCTGGCTCGTGGAGTTCACGGCCGGGAATGAACCGGAAGTGCTACCTCTCGATCACCGGGCGGGCCTGCACCTGGCCCAGCTGCGCGGTCACTTGGAGGACTTGCTGCGCGATCCCGAGCACTCAGATGCCGAGTCGGCATGGTGCCAGGTGGTCCTCACCGATTCCGAACGACCAGCAGCGGCCATGGATCGAATTCGCACCAGATTCTCCCAGACCGTGGAACTTCGGTGGGAGCCGGAAGGCGGCCGGGCGCAACCCCAGCTCAGTTACAGTGCCCGCGTGAGAACGGCCGAAAATCCGGAATCACTGTGCGCCTCGTTCTTCGACCACGTGAGACAGCGGTCCGTGACGGATCCGGAGCGCGCGGACATTGCCGCTGCAGTGGGTACCGCACAATCGGATGCACGGTCGGAGTAGGCGGAAACTAATATGAAATTGCATCGTTTGGAGATCACCGCGTTCGGCCCGTTTGCCGGTCACGAAGTGGTGGAGTTCGATCAGCTCAACGAGGCCGGGGTGTTCCTGCTCAATGGCGAGACGGGTGCCGGAAAGACCAGTGTGCTGGACGCGATTTGTTTCGCGCTGTACTCATCTGCTCCCACCACCGTGGCCATGGGTGGGCGGAAACCGGTCCACAGCGATCACGCGGAACCGGACACGGCCCCATTGGTCGAACTGGAGTTCTCATCGGGTGGTCGGCGCTGGTGCATCAGCCGTTCGCCCGCCTGGAGCAAACCGTCAAGCCGGGCGGCGTCGGGCTGGACGGAACTGCACGCCAAGGTGCTGTTGCGTGAATGGGTGGACGGCCAGTGGCTGGAACGTGGTCATCGCCCGGACGAGGTGGGGCAGACCATCGAACACGTGATCGGGTTGAACCGGGAACAATTCACCCAGGTGATGATGCTGCCGCAGGGCCGGTTTGCGCAGTTCTTGCGGGCCGGGTCCAAGGAACGGGAGAAGTTACTCGAGACCCTGTTCGGAACCGATATTTATCCGCGCATTCAGCAGGAACTCAAGGACCGGGCCGCGAACAGTCAGGCGGAGCTCGATGCTCTCCGGGTCGAGCAGCAACGGGACCTCGAACGCGTCACGCAAATGGATGCGCAGTTCGGAGAAGTTATCGGGGGCTTGCCATCGGGAACGGTGACAATTCCCAGGTCCCCTTCCCACGGTGCTGGTGCTGAATCGGCCGAGGAGTCCACGACCGTCTCAGAACGGGAGCTGGACGATGCACCGGCGGAACACCAGCCGGTCACGGTCACGGACCTGTGTGAGCGCCTTTCCACGGCCGCGGGGGAATTGGACTCCGCCCGCGAAGCGATTTCGGTCCGGCAGGTCCGAGCCTCGGACAGGGCTCGGGAACTGGCTCAGCGGCTTCAGAACATTGAGCGCCACGATCGACTGACGGCAGCCCTCGAGCAGCTCCGCTCAGAAAAGGACACGGTCACCACTCGAGAGGCTGCGCTGACGCGGCACCGGGCGGCGCAGAAACTCAGGGGTTTCGTGACGTCCGTCGAGACTGCCCGAGCGGCGTCGGAGGAGGCCAATAACTCGTTCGAGACCTCGCGAGAAGTGTTCTCGGAGACCTCATCCGATCTCGAACGGTTCCGGAGAGTCCTCGGGACCGCGACCACGGCGCTGGATGAATGGATCGACCACGGTCAGGATCTGGCTGCCGTGCGTGACGCGGCTGTCAGCGCTCGCCAAACGGCTGAGCAGGCGTTGGACGTCGACGAATCTGTCGGCTCGGCGCAACGCGCTCTCCGCGAGGTCGAGCACCAGGTGACGCAGCGAAGCGCGCGGCGACGAAGCGTCGAAGACCGCTTGGACGGCGCCGTCGAACAACGTGTTGCGGTCGAGCAGACCGCGACGGAACTGCGGTTGGCCACGCAGGACGCGGGAATGATCAGGGACCGTCACTCTCGAGCTCAGCAGACGCTGAAAGCGTCGGAAGAATTCCAGGGCCTGGCTCGGCAACGTGATGCCCAGGGGGAGCGCTACCGGACGGCCGAGGACAACCGCCGCGCGGCGGCCCGCCGCGTGGAGGACCTCGAAACCCAGCGCTTCGCCTCCGCGGCGGCAACCCTCGCTGCCGCCCTGCATAACGATGCACCGTGTCCCGTGTGTGGCTCCAGGGTGCACCCCGAACCGGCGGATCAGGAACAGGGCCAAGATGTCACGGAACACATGCTCACCGCGGCGCGATCCACTCGAGACCAGGCGCAGTCCGCAGCAGATCAGGCACATGCCAGCTGGCAAGAAGCTCAGCACCGCGCGGCGCAGGCACTCGGAGCGGGTGCGCAGGAGGACATTGATTCCGCGCGAGAGACGGCCGAGAAGTACGCCGCGGCGGTTCGCCAGCTCGACACGCACCTCGAAACTCTCAGCAAGACCGAGCAGGAACTGGCCGAACTGGATCGGAAGATCCAGGAATCCCGGGAAACCTTGCGGGAAATCGAGCTGCAGGCCGAACGCGATGAAACACGCCGGGAATCGTTGAGCATCCAACTCGACCGGGCCAGCGAGCACTTGGAGCGCGAACTGTTCGGCTTCGAATCGGTGAAGCAACGTATGGGTGCGGCTCGGGATCTAGTGGCCGCAGTGTCGGAGGTGGACAAGGCCCAACGGCGCGTCGACCGCGCAGACCAGGAGCTCGACTACGCGCGGCACACACTGGCATCGGAACTCGAGGACTCACCCTTCGCCAATTCCCAGGAGGTCAACTCGGCACTTGTGGATCACACGCGGGCCGAGCAGATCGAGACCTGGCTCAACGAGTATCGCGAGCAATGGGGAAAGATCACCGCAGAGCTCGCCACGGAGGTCATGACCGCAACGTCCCTGTTGACCCCGGAGGAGCGAGCGGAAACCACGTCCGAAACGGTGATGCACGCGAAACGGACCGGCGAGGAACTGGCCGCACAGCGAGATCACATCACGGCGGTGTCGGGAACGGTTGCCGCGTTGAAGCGTTCCGCGGTGGACCTGTCGCGTACTGGCGGGCAACGCAGCGAAGCCCTGGCCCGTGTGCAGGAACAGGCCGAACGGCTCGCAGGCCTCTCCGCGGTGGCCAACGGGCTCTCCACCGACAACAGTCTTCGCATGACACTCACCTCGTTCGTGCTGGCCGCGAAATTGGAACACGTGGCCGCCGTTGCCTCCGAACACCTGCAGCACATGTCCTCGAGTCGTTTCAGCTTGATCCACACGGACCAGGCAAAGGGCGGCGGGAAGGCAGGGCTCGGCCTGGAAGTGGATGATTCCTGGACCGGCATCAAACGCGGAACGGAAACGCTGTCCGGCGGAGAATCGTTCTTCACCTCTTTGGCCCTGGCCCTCGCGCTCGCAGACGTGGTGCGAGCTGCGGCCGGCGGTCAGGACATGGACACCTTGTTCGTGGACGAAGGCTTCGGTTCCTTGGACGAGGACACCCTGGAACAAGTTCTGGAGACCATTGACGGCCTCAGACAGAATGGGCGCGTCATCGGTCTGGTGTCCCATGTGGCGGAGATGAAACAACGCATCGGTACTCAACTGGTCGTGACCAAGACTCCCAAGGGGTCACACCTGCGCGTCATGACCGGTCTGGAAACGAACGCGTAGGCTGATGCCGTGAGTTCCTCAGTGCCTGCGCCCTCGCCCATCACCTCCAAATCGGCACCTGAGCTGATCAGAGATGTCCAGGTGCTCAACGGGCTGGGTGGGCGCGGCCTGACCTGGATCACGTTGGCGCTGCGCCTGCCGCAAGTGCTGGCCCCGCTCGGCGTGATTACGTGGGTGGCAACCCAGACGGCTTCGCCCTGGGCGGCTGCCCTGAGTTCCGCAGCAGTGTGCCTGGGGAGTGCACTGTGCGGCGTTCTCATGACCTTCTTTGTCAACGTTCCCTGGCGACAATGGGGCATGGTGGTGCTGGCACTGCTGCAGGGCATGGTCATGTGGCTGCTGCCGTTGGCGCCCATTGAATCCGTGCCCACGGGGATCGACAGTCTGGGAATGTTCCTGCCGTTCTTCTTCGCGGGTTTGTCGTTGGCCCCGCAGGGCCTGGTGTGTCGAATCCGCTGGAACTCCCTCCTGGAACATCGCCAACGCGCGGATTTGTTGCCCACTGCCATGCGAGCGGAGTCCGTGAGCGAGGCCATGTCGGTGGTCACCGGTGCCGCTATCACCGGATTGATCGCGACCACGGCCGGTCCCCAAACGGTATTGCGTGTTTCCGCTGTGCTCTCGGTGGTCATGATCACCATCTTCATGCTGCACCCCTCCGCGAGGCTCAAACAGCCGGTTCTCACGGTCTCGCTCCGGGATAGTTCGGAGCGGCTGCAACAGGCCCGACGCTGGTCCGCTCAACGATTGCGCTCCATGTTGGTGGTCGGTTGCAGTGGGCTCGGCGCGTTACTCGGGGCAATCCAAGGGTGTCTGGTGGTGTTTGCCGTGTCGGTGGACATCGTGCCGTCAATGGGTGCCCTCTACGCCTTCTTGGGTCTGACATCCGCTATCGCAGCTGTGGTGACCGTGTCCTGGCGTACCAGGGTCCGTCCGTGGAATCTCTGGATCCTCTATTCCACGGCCGCCCTCTTGGCTTCCATGATGTTGTCCACGCCGTCCGGGGCCTTCGGATTCGCAGTGGTGCTGGCCTTGATCGGATTGTGCATCGGTCCCAGTCTGCTGTGTCTCTATGGACTCGCGGCGTATGCCGCACCCGAGGACATGTACATCGGGCTCGTCTCGAGGATGACTGCGGCGACCTCAGCCGGTATGGCCCTGGGCCTGGTGCTCAGCGCGTACTTCGGCGTCCGCTACGACTACATTTCGGCCGCGCTCGTGCCCGTCTCGGTGGCATTGATTCCCTTGGCCGGATCCCTTGTGTTCATCTACATCTGGCGTAGGTCACCGCTGTCCAGCCCGCACACCTGAGACCGACGGCCGCGATGGCAGAGAAAACAGCGCTGCAGCCGACGATCGGCTGCAGCGCTGTTCGCTACCTGGCACCGAATGAGCGGGCTCAGTGCCCGCGGGCAATCCATTCGCTCACGTGCGGCTTCTCGTCGCCCACCGTGGTGGAATCCCCGTGACCGGTGAGAACCCGGGTTTCCTCCGGCAGGGACAGGATGCGTTCCTGGATGGACTCGATGATGGTGGGGAAGTCCGAGTAGGAACGACCCGTGGCGCCGGGGCCACCCTGGAACAGCGTGTCCCCGCTGAACAGAACTCCATGGCCGCCCACCTCGGGGCCGTAGAACACCACGGAACCGGGGGAGTGGCCGGGAGTGTGGAGCACGGTCAACGCGGCGGTTCCGGCCACGATCTTCTGGTTGTCCTCCAGTGGCTCGGGTTCGGGGCCGTCGGAGAACACCTTGCGCCACAGCACCAGGTCCTCCGGGTGCATGTAGATGTCGGCGTCCGTGTCGGCCAAGTCCACGAATTCACGGACCGCGGCAATGTGGTCATCGTGTCCGTGGGTCAGCAGCACGTGGGTGATCGTGCGGCCGGCCACGGCGTCGACCACGGCTTGTGGATTGTGCGCGGGATCGATGACGGCGCATTCCACACCGTTGCCGATGATCCACACGTTGTTGTCGACCTCCCACGTGCCACCGTCCAGGCTGAACGTTCCGGAGGTGACGCAGTTGTCGATCCGCAGACCGGTTTCGTCGTCACTGAGGATAGTGGTCGGCTGTTCGCTCATCGGGGCATCTCCACTACAGATCGCAGGACCTTACCGGCCTTCATGGTCTCGAATGCTTCGTCCACCTGGTCCAGCTCGATTCGTTCGGTCACGAACGCGTCAAGGTCCAGGCGGCCCAGCTTGTACTGGTCCACGAGCATGGGGAAGTCACGCGATGGCAGGGTATCCCCATACCACGCCGATTTGATGGAGCCGCCGCGGGAGAAGATCTCGTCCAGGGGCAGTTCAATGGTCGTTCCGGGATCGGGCACGCCCACCAGAACCACGCGTCCGGCCAGGTCACGTGCCTGGAACGCCTGCTTGAACGTGGGCTCGATGCCCACGGCGTCGATGACCAGGTCAGCACCGTTACCGTCGGTGAGTTCCTGGATGGCCTTCACCGGGTCGTTGTTCTTGGAGTTCACGGTGTGGGTCGCACCCAGTCGCTTGGCGGTGGCGAGCTTCTCGTCGTCGAGATCGACAGCGATGATGGTCGTCGCCCCGGCCAAGGCGGCACCGGCGATCGCGGCGGTTCCCACGCCGCCGCAACCGATCACGGCCACGGACTCACCGCGTTTGACGGCACCTGTATTGATGGCGGCACCGATACCCGCGGTCACGCCGCAACCCAGCAGGCCCACAGCCGCGAACTGGTCGTCCTCGAGGGGTGTTTCCACGCGGGTGCACTGCCCGGCGGCCACCAGGGTTTTCTCAGCGAACGCGCCGATACCCAGGGCCGGCTCCAGCTCCGTGCCGTCTTCCAAGGTCATCTTCTGGGTCGCGTTGTGGGTGTTGAAGCAGTACCACGGTTCACCCTTCCGGCACGCCCGGCATTCGCCGCATACCGCGCGCCAGTTGAGGATCACATGATCGCCTACCTCGACCTCGGTCACACCCTCGCCCACGGCGCTGACCACGCCCGCGGCCTCGTGGCCGAGCAGGAAGGGGAAGTCGTCGCTCACGCCGCCCACCTTGTAGTGCAGATCCGTTTGGCACACGCCGCACGTCAGCACGTCCACGAGCGCCTCTCCGGGCCCCGGATCCGGTACCAGAATCGTTTCCACGGTGGCCGGTTCGTTCTTGGCCTTGACCACTACACCTTTGACCTTGTGCATCTGTGTGCCTTCCTGTTGGCGTGTTCCGGGCATCACATCCAGCTTATGTCAGGCACCGTGGGAGGCACCGGGAGTTCGCCCCGGGAGGAACCGCACTGCGGTGTCGCGCACCCGTTTGGAGGTCACCACGTTCACGTGGTCGCGTTTCGGTTCCACATGCACCTCGGTGGGTGGTTCGCTTTCCCCGGTCCGACGACGCCGCCGCGCCGCCAGGAACACGGCGTGGTCACCGGGAGTGGACCAGGCGTCGTCGGCGCCCGAGAAGAGGAGCGCAGGCTGGTGGGGTACAGCGGCGTCGGCGTGGAAGGGATCGGAAACGAGGCACCTGGCGAGGTGACGCTGAGCGGGGTCGACCAGGAAGTCTCGTGTCTCGAGTACGGCGGTCAACCGATCTACCATGCTGAATCCGCCCAGGACCAAACGCGAAAACCGGGACGGAGCCGAGGCTGCGCACTGGTACAGCAGCTGGGCACCCAAGGAATAGCCCACCGCAACCACCGGGTCGCTGGAGATCCGCCGCGCATGTCCGATGATCTCGGCGCACAATGTCTCCCTCGTGATTGAGGGAACGGGTCTGACCATGCCGTGCGCGGGCAGATCCACGGCCCACACGTGGAACCCGGCCGTGCCCAATGACCTGACCCACCGTGTGGCCACCCAATTGGCGGCGGAGGACGAGGCCAAACCATGGATGAGCAGCACGCTCGGTCCGGGTGTGGTAGTCAGCTCCCGCAGGACGGTGGCCGTTGGCGTGTCAGCCGTAGTCGGGTTAACGGCCGAAGCCGGTTCATCGCCCAATTGAGGGACGTGCGAACCGGCTTCGATCCGATCTTCGGACATGCTCACTGTTATTTGTCCGAGCTCTTGGAATCCTTCGAGTCGTTGGAAGAACCTTCAGAGTCCGACGAATAGTCGATGTGGTCGTGCTGCAGACGCAACTTGCGACCCTCGGCTTCCAGCTTCTCTTCCTTGGCCTCGAGCTTCTCGGTCTGGCGGACGTCACGCGGGGGCAACTGGATGGTGCCCTCGGCCCGCAGTCCACCCTGGAGCTGGCGGCCGCGTTCGACCTCCGCATCGACCTCCGCACCTAACAGGAGCACATTGTTCATGATCCACAGGCCCAGCAGCAGGATGATCACGGAACCGATGATGCCGTACGTCGCGTTGTAGCTCGCGAAGTTGGACACGTAGAAGGCGAAACCAACGCCGGCCAGGATCATGACTACCAGCGCGATCACGGCACCCGGGCTCATCCACCGGAACTTGGGCTGCTTGACGTTGGGGGTCGCGTAGTAAAGCAGCGCGATCATCAGCACGAGCAGGAACAGGATGACCGGGATCTTGGCCCAGTTCCACACCGTCACGGCGGTGGAGCCCAGGCCCACCAGGTCACCCGCGGTCTGAGCTATGTCACCGGAGAGCAACACCATGAACATGACCAGCGCAACAATGAGCACCACGGCCAAGGTCACCAGCAAAAGGACGGGCTTGAGCTTCAAGAAGGGACGGCCTTCGCTCACCTCGTAGATGCGGTTCATGGCGCGACCGAACGCACCGGTGTAACCGGAAGCGGTCCACAGGGCACCAGCAACACCGACGACCAGGGCCAATCCGGCACCGGACTGGGTGGTCAACTGCGAAATGGGCCCGGATAACAGGCTGACCAGTTCCGCGGGCGCGTACTGCTCCAGGAAGTCCAGGATGGCCGTGGTAGTGGCCTCGCCCTGACCGAACACGCCCAGCAGCGAGACCAGGGCCAATAGCGCCGGGAAGATCGACAGCACC
This sequence comes from Kocuria sp. CPCC 205235, assembly GCF_040980905.1. Taxonomy (NCBI): domain Bacteria; kingdom Bacillati; phylum Actinomycetota; class Actinomycetes; order Micrococcales; family Micrococcaceae; genus Kocuria; species Kocuria sp. CPCC 205235. Next base: position 76,114 of record NZ_JAVKPR010000006.1, on the reverse strand, counting down.
GCGAAGTATGTCAGGGACGCGGCCAGGTCCGTACAACCGTCCTTGCTGAATTCCGAGATGGCACGTTTGAACACGTATCCCCAGGACTGCCCCTTCAGATCAGTGGGGGAGTCAGGCTTGGCGTCATGGTCCGGATCCGGGGCCGCGTGATCGCGGCGCTGCGTGGATTCAAGGTTATGGTCGCTCATCGAGCAGTCCTCTCGAAGAAATATGTCGCTGGTGCTGATGACAGTTCTTCGACAGTCTACTGAACCGGACGTGCTGGATCGTGCGCCGCGCGGCTCGCGACTGCCCTAGGACCGCGTGATACCGAACTCACCGTTCCTATTGGGACAGGGACATCGAGTACTGGTGGACACGTTCGTTCAATCGGGTCAGCACACGGATCTCTTCAGGATCGAGCGCGGTGCTGATGAGTTCGGCAACCATTTGGTCATGGCCTACAGAAATGGCTTCGTACAAATCGGAACCCTCGTTAGTGAGTGTGACGCGCACACCCCTCAGATCTTGAGCGTCCTGTCGTCGGCTGACCAGGCCTTTGGATTCGAGCCGCTCCAGCATCCTGGACAGGCTCGACTGGGTGAGCAGCACATGGCTGTTGAGATCGCGCAGCCGTAGGCCGCTCCGATCTGCGGTGTACAAAGTTGCCAGAACTTCGAACTCTCGGCGCGACAAGCCGTGCAAATTCACGTTGCGTTGCAGCACCCGGGTCACGGATACGTGGCAACGGCTCAAGGCCTCCCACGCTTCGATGCTCCCTCTAGATGGCATAATTCCCCCTTTAAACGTCCACCCCCTATGGACGTTCTACCAATGCTACGAAACCGTAGACGATGCTCCTGTGTCGCAGATGTCCACATTTGTGACACCCGGTGGTAACCCTGTCCACGTAAGAGTGCACATCCTGGATCTCGAACGGCACGTGGAAATGACACGGGAGCATTTGTACGAAGTGTACAAATGCTCCCGTGAATTCACAGCCCCCACCCGGGCTGCTGGGTGAATCAACTAGTCAGCGGATACCCAACACTTTGGACGTGTGGCCCACGATCTCGTCAGCGAGCTGCGGATTGTCATTGAGCTTCACACCGTACGCGGGAATGAGTTCCTTCAGGCGGGGTTCCCACTCGGACACCTTGGAGGGGAAGCAGCGCGACAGCAGGTTCAACATGATGGGCACGGCGGTGGACGCGCCCGGGGACGCGCCCAGGAGGGCACCGATGGAACCGTCCGCGCTGGTCACCAGCTCGGTACCGAACTGCAGCACGCCGCCCTTCTGCGGATCCTTCTTCATGACCTGAACACGCTGACCGGCCTCGATCAGGTCCCACTGGCCGGCCTCGGCGGTGGGGTAGTACTCGTGCAGGGCGTCCATGCGCTGGGAGCGGGTCTTGGTCAACTCGCTCACGAGGTATTTGACCAGGTCGAGGTTGGCCAGGCCCGCACGGGTCATGGGGTACAGGTTGTGGGCGCGCACGGACATGGGCAAGTCCAGGAAGGAACCGTGCTTCAAGAAATTCGGCTTGAACCCGCCGTAGGGACCGAACATCACGGCTTTCTGGCCGTTGACGTAGCGGGTGTCCAAGTGCGGCACGGACATGGGCGGTGCGCCCACGGAAGCCTGTCCGTAGACTTTGGCGTTGTGCTGGGACGTCACGGCGGGATCGGTGTTGCGCAGGAACAGACCCGAGACGGGGAAACCGCCGAAACCCTTGGCTTCCTTGATGCCGGACTTCTGCAACAGGTGCAGGGCGCCACCACCGGCACCCAGGAACACGAACTTGGCGTGGATGATGCGATTGTTGTCGCTGTTGAGTCGGTCCTCGACCTTGACCAACCACGAGCCGTCCGACTGACGGTTCAGGGTGGTGACCTGTTGGCCGTAGCGCACCGTGGCGCCCTTACTGGCCACGTGGTCGATCAGCTGATTGGTCAGCGCACCGAAGTCCACGTCGGTGCCTTCCGGGGCGAAGGTGGCGGCCACACGCCCGGCACCGCGACCGTGCATGGTCAGCGGAGCCCAATCGGCGATCTGGTCACGGTCCTCGGAGAACTCCATTCGTTCGAACAGCTTGTTCTGCTTGAAGGAGTCGTAGCGAGCCCGCAGGTAGTCGGCGTGGTCCTCGCCGAACACCATGGAAATGTGCGGGACCGGGTTGATGAAGCTGGAAGCGCCCTTGAGTACACCGTTCTCCACGAGCGTGGACCACAGCTGGCGGGTCACGTGGTACTGCTCGTTGATATTGAGTGCCTTCTGGGCGCTCACCGAGCCGTCTGCGGCCTGGGGTGCGTAATTGAGCTCACACAGTGCCGCGTGGCCGGTACCGGCGTTGTTCCATGCGTTGGAGCTTTCCAGCCCGGCGCGGTCCAGACGCTCCAGGATGGTCATGTCCCAATCGGGCTGCAGATCCTTGAGGATGGTCGCCAATGTGGCACTCATGATGCCGGCGCCAACCAGAAGAACGTCGGTGGATTCGGTGGGCTGAGCTGAAGTCAATGTGTCTCCCGGAATGCGTTGCGGGCGCCTCGGTGCGCCGCGTGAGGTTCGCATCCAAGACTATCCCCAGCCCGGGAGGATCACCGAATAAGGTTCCTTACGAACTGCCGGTCCGTCAGCTGTTACGCAGGGTCAGGTCGTTGAACAATTCGTGACCGGTGGACGTCAAGGGGAACGTTTCGACCCGGTTGTTGACCGCCACGGCGGAGACCGGGTGGGCCAGTGGGACAGCCGGCAACAACTCGGAAACGCGGTTGTTCAGGGCGCGGTATGTATTGGCTCGAGCGGCATCTCCGGACATGGCGGCAGCTCGATTGACCGCGGTGAACAAGCCCGGGTCCCGGACGCCGAGTTCTGCATTGGGGGATCCGAGCAGGGGCCCCAAGAAATTGTCCGGGTCGCGGAAACCACCGCTCCAGCCCAGCAGACTGAGGGCGTGAGGTGACTGTGGATCCGTGACCTTCTGCACGTAGTCGTCGTCCCAGTTCACGGCCACCGGGTCCAGATTGAATCCCGCCCGTGTCAGTTGGGAGGAGATCATCGCGAAGACCTGCTCCGGTTGCTGGAGGTACAGCCGCGACGTGTTGCGCGGATAGTAAAAGGTGAGCGGGGCGCCGTCGTAAGTGGAATCGGCCAGCAACTCACGGGCACGCTGGTGGTTGAAGCCGGGGACCTTGAGATCCTCGCCGTCCACATTGAAGCGCGCGGGGATGAACTGATCGGCCACATTGGTGCCGTTGGGAAAGAGCTCGCGGGCAATGGCACCGCGGTCGATCGAGGCCGCGATCGCACGGCGCACCTTGATGTCCCGGAGAATTGGCACACGCTGATTGATGCCCACGTAGGACACCGAGTAGGGGTCCCGGAAGAGCACCTGCGTGCCACTGCGCGCCAGGGGAGCGAAAGCGTCGAGGCCAACCTGGTCGTAGGCGTCCACCTGGCCCGAGACGAGGGCCGCGTAACGCACCTTTGGGTCAGGGATGCTGCGGAACTCCACGGTGCCCAGATGACCAAGTTCTCCCCAGTAGTCCGGATTGACGCTGAGTTGGACGGACCGCGCCTCGGCGGCGATGAAGCGGAACGGTCCGGTCCCCACGGGATGGACGTGTGAGGTACCGGAGGTGATGGCCTCCGGCGAGGCAATGCCGAACGACGGCTGGGTCAGCGCGTGCAACAAGGGATAGTAGGCGTGCCGCAGAACAACTTTAACGGTGCGATCGTCGATGACCTCGCAGCCCTCGTAGCTGGACGATATGGAAGGCTCCGAGTTCCCGTGGCGGAAGACGGTGGCAAAGGATGTGCGGGGTGCCCAGGGTTCTTCCGACTCGGCCTGTGCGCGCCACTTGTCGAAATTGGCGCGCACCGCGTGCGCGTCGAGTGCGGCGCCGTCGTGGAACGTGATGCCTCGTCGGAGCGTGAAGGTGACGGAACGATCGTCGTCGTTGGTCTCCCAGGATTCGGCGAGACCGGGCTGTGGTTCTCCGGTTGAGGGATCGGCCTTGACCAGCCCCTCGAGGATCTGTGCGGCAATGCGCGACGTCTCCACGGAATTGCTGATGGACGGATCCAGAGTCGCCGGTGCTGCAGCCTGGGCGAACACGAATGACGCATCGGGCGCGGCAGGGGAGGAACCCGATCGCGGATCGGACGAGCCGCAGCCTGTGAGCACCACTCCCAGCCCGGCCACGGCCAAGAAGCCGCGACGACCGATCTGGAAATCCGAGGTGCTCAACGGAGCTGATCCTTTCACCGAACGACAGCTGAACCGGAGCTATCCGGGATGGTGCGCAAGACGGGAATCGAACCCGCACGCCGTGAGGCACAGGAACCTAAATCCTGCGTGTCTACCAGTTCCACCACTCGCGCAGCTCGCGCGGGGGTCGCCCGGCGAACGTCAACCATGGTAACCGGACAACCACCGCGCATTGTGCCGCCCCGCGGGCAGGGGCCCGCAGGGCAGCAGCAACGACGCCGCTCAGTCCAGCTTGAGGTCGCGGCGCAGCTTGGCCACGTGGCCCTTGGCGCGCACGTTGTGTTGGGCGAGCTCCACGTTTCCAGCGGCGTCCACCACAACGGTGGAGCGGATAAGACCTTCATAGGTCTTCCCATAGTTCTTCTTCTCGCCCCAGGCTCCGTAGGCCTCGGCCACTCTGTGATCCTCGTCGGAAAGCAACGGGAAGGTGAGTTCTTGCTTGTTCGTGAATCGCTCGAGGGCTGCCGGCGCGTCAGGGGAAATGCCCAGCACCGCGAAACCCTCGGACGTGAACGCGGCCAGGTTGTCGCGGAAATCACAGGCCTGCGTGGTGCAGCCGGGCGTTGAGGCCTTCGGGTAGAAGTAGACGATCACCCGCTGGCCGCGGAAGTCGGCCAGCGACACGTCCCGACCGTTAGCGTCGGGCAGGGTGAATTCGGGTGCGGGTTCTCCGACGATCAACGTGCTTGTCATAGAGGGGATTCCTTTCCAATGAGTGACAGTCGTCTCGCATCTCGACTGGCTGCGCGATAGCATGACAGTGTTACAACTGAAGAGTTCGAAGGCAGGTTCATGCGTAGGTTATCCGCTTGAGCGTAGAAATCTATGTCATAAACTTGCCTTATCAGTACCCTGACCATAGTCTGATGGGTTGATCCGAAGCGGGTATAGTAGAGCGTATGTCTTATAGAAACCAGTGGCCCACGAATCGCCTGCTTTCCGCGGCAGCGCGTCTAGTGGAGCATGCGTGGAACGAGAGCCTGGCATCTCTCGGTATTACCCACGCGGGCGTGATGGCCCTGGACGTCCTGCAAGCTGAGGGCAGCATGACCCAAGCGCAACTCGCACACAAGGTCCGCGTTCAAGCGCAGACCATGGGCAAGACCCTGCACCGACTGGAAGTCCACGGGCACATCACCCGATCCAAGAACGTTCGTGATCGCCGTTCACACGTCGTGTCCATTTCTCCCGAGGGGGAGCAGGTGCTGGCCACGGCCTCCAAACTGGAAAACGATCTGCTGGGTGAAGGCACCCTGGTGGATGAGAACCTCCGTCGTTCCTTGGCGGAGATCATTTCAACTCTGGGTGGCGCCCGGTGGAAGCTGGAAGTTTCCGACGACGGTGTGGTGCGGCAGGACAGTGACGATCCCGTGACGGCCAAACAGTAAATTTCTGAGCAACTGCGCCACCCTTCCCAGGGTGGCGCAGTTTTTCTGTGCACCGGAGGCTCGGAAAGTAAAAAAATCCGGCCACATTGCTGGTGCAATGCGGCCGGATCATTCGGGGTGCGCCCCCTGGGACTCGAACCCAGAACCCATTGATTAAGAGTCAATTGCTCTGCCAATTGAGCTAGAGGCGCTGGCGTTACCGAAGAAGAAAGTTAGCACATGATCGGATCCGTGAGGAACCGCTCCGTGCCGGGTTTCCCCTGCGCAACGAGAGATAACTTTAGCACCGCATGGCGATCTGTCCAATTAAGCGTGCGTGGCGCCGGACACGTTCCCAGCGGGGCTCGCACGTACCATGGAGCCATGACTTCTCAGCACCCCGACGTTGCCTTGTCAGACCTGCGCGTGATCTCACTGCCCGAGCAAAAACTCTTCGATCAGATCAGCGACGAACTCAGGGACTTCACCTGTGTGCTGTGGGATTTGGAAGGTGAGCCTGAGGGTTGCGCCCGCGAGGACATCGATATCGCCGTGGCTCCGTACTTCAGCGGTCGCTGGATGAAGGACCCGTCCGTGGTGGAGAACGTCAAGCTTCTGCAATTGCAGTCCACCGGCTACAACGGGGTGCCAGAACGAATCGGCCCGGACGTCGCACTCGCCTCGGCGGGCTGGGTACACGCAGCCGGCACCGCTGAGATCGCGGTGGGTCTGATCATCGCCGCCCAGCGAAACATGGATCGGGCGATCCTGCAGCAGAAGGAAGGTGTCTACAAGCGGTACTTTTCCCGCGCCGTGGCCGACTCCCGGGTCGCCGTGGTGGGCATCGGGGAAATCGGATCGGCCGTGATTGACCGCCTGCGCCCGTTCGAGGTTGAGATCACCCGCGTGGCGTCGTCGGCCCGGGAGGATGAACAGGGCCAGGTGCGCGGCGTTGATGAACTGGACCAGATCCTGCCCGAAACCGACATTCTGGTGGTGGCCCTGCCCCTGACCGAGAAGACGGAGAACTTGTTCAACGCCGCGATGCTCGCCAAACTGCCCGACGACGCCCTGGTGGTCAACGTGGGTCGCGGCTCGTTGGTCAACACGGACGCGTTGACCGAAGAAGTGGTCGCGGGCCGGCTCCGTTGCGCTCTCGACGTGGTTGATCCTGAACCCCTGCCCGGTGACCATCCGCTCATGAGCGCGGCGGGCTCCATCGTGCTGCCGCACGTGGGTGGCTCCAACGTGTCTTATCGGCCGCGCGTGCGGGGTCTGATCCTGCAGCAGATCGAACTCATCAAAGCCGGTAAGGCGCCGCAATTTTTGGTGCAATCCGGGCGACTCGATCTCGATTCCGCGGGGGAGTAGTTCATAATGTGAGACATGGTGTCCGAAGATTGACACAAGAGACGCGCGCCTCACTACAGTGGGTGTCATGCAGTTCGCACCCAGTGACGTCGTAGACCTTGGAGTCGTTGTTCTTATCGGACATCGGGCCTGAGGAAAATACGTCGCGCGTGGACACAGGCCCGAACGCTCACGAAACCCGTGGCGTGAGGGCCTTTCCTTATGTATAACGACCCGCATCGGCTCACCGTTATCGGTCAGGGGACGGCCCGCCCGGCGTTCAGCACCAACAGCAGGTAAAGGAAATATCCACTATGAGTAAGGATCAGCCGATCTCACCGGCCGTGATGGCCCATCGGCGAGCCGAGAACACCTCCGCGTCACTGGTGGGCGCGGAGACGGATCAGCACCCCGTGGCCACCGCGGTGGTCGGTGCTGAGGGCCCGGAGGAAATGACGGGTTCGCGAGCCATCATCCGTTCACTCGAGCAGCTCGGGGTCACGGATGTCTTCGGTCTCCCGGGTGGTGCAATCCTTCCCACCTATGACCCCCTGATGGACGCGGAGAAGATCAACCACATCCTGGTGCGTCACGAGCAGGGCGCGGGACACGCCGCCGAAGGTTATGCCTTGGCATCCGGTCGCACGGGTGTCTGCATTGTGACCTCGGGCCCCGGTGCCACCAACCTGGTCACCGCTCTTGCGGACGCCAATATGGACTCGATCCCCATGGTGGCCATCACCGGTCAGGTCTCGAGCGCATTCATTGGAACCGACGCGTTCCAGGAAGCGGACATCGTGGGCATGACCATGCCCATCACCAAGCACTCCTACTTGGTGACCGATCCCAACGACATTCCCCGGGTGTTGGCCGAGGCCTTCCACCTGGCTTCGACCGGTCGTCCGGGTCCCGTCCTGGTGGACGTCTCCAAGGACGCCCAGGTCTCGACCATGACGTTCAACTGGCCGCCCCAGCTGGATCTGCCCGGTTATCGCCCGGTCACGCGCGGTCACTCCAAGCAGATCAAGGAAGCGGCCCGCCTCATTGCGGCCGCCGATCGCCCGGTGCTCTACACGGGCGGCGGAACCATGCGCGCCGACGCCGCTGCGGAGCTCCTCGAACTCGCGGAGCTCACCGGAGCGCCCGTGGTCACCACGCTGACGGCGCGAGGCGTGTTCCCGGATTCGCACGAGCTGAACCTGGGTATGCCGGGCATGCACGGCACGGTGCCGGCCGTGTACGCGATGCAGCAATCGGACCTGCTGATCACCCTGGGCGCGCGCTTCGACGACCGCGTCACCGGTCAGCTGGACACTTTCGCACCGAACGCCAAGGTGATCCACGCGGACATCGACCCCGCCGAGATCTCTAAGAACCGTACGGCGGACGTCCCGATCGTGGGCGACCTCAAGACCGTGATTTCGGACCTGACGGATGCGGTCCGGCAGGAATTCGAGACCGCCGAGAAGCCGGACCTCGGCACGTGGTGGACCACGCTGTCCACCTTGCGCGACACCTACCCGCTGGGCTACACCCGCACCGATGACGGACTGGGCAGCCCCCAGCACGTGATCGAGCGCATCTCGGCCCTGACCGGCCCGGAGGCCGTGTACGTGTCCGGCGTGGGTCAGCACCAGATGTGGTCCGCCCAGTTCGTTGACTACGAGCGTCCCCGCCAGTGGCTGAACTCGGCAGGCCTGGGCACCATGGGCTTCGCCGTTCCCGCCGCCATGGGCGCACAGGTGTCCCAGCCGGACCGCGTGGTGTGGGCGATCGACGGCGACGGCTGCTTCCAGATGACCAATCAGGAACTGGCCACGTGCGTGATCAACAACATCCCCATCAAGGTCGCGGTGATCAATAACTCGTCGCTGGGCATGGTGCGTCAATGGCAGACCCTGTTCTACGACGGTCGTTACTCCAACACCGAGTTGAACACCGGTCACAATTCACGCCGCGTACCGGATTTCGTGAAGCTGGCCGAGGCCTACGGTTGCGCTGCCCTGCGTTGCGAAAGCGACGACGAGGTGGATGACGTGATCAAGCAGGCCTTGGAGATCAACGACCGGCCCGTGGTGATCGACTTCGTGGTGTCCGCCGACGCCATGGTCTGGCCCATGGTGCCCTCGGGCGTGTCCAACGACCAGATCCAAATTGCCAAAAACCTGACTCCTGACTGGAACTCGGAGGACTAATCAATGAGCCGTCATACTCTCTCCGTTCTGGTTGAAGACAAGCCCGGCGTGCTGACGCGCGTTGCCGGTTTGTTCGCTCGCCGTGCGTTCAACATCCACTCCCTGGCCGTGGGCCCCACAGAGCTGCCCGGGATTTCCCGGATCACCGTGGTGGTGGATGCTGACGGCGAATTGCTGGAGCAGGTCACCAAGCAACTGAACAAGCTCATCAACGTCATCAAGATTGTTGAGCTCGCCCCGGAGAACTCCGTGCAGCGTGACCACATCATGGTCAAGGTGCGCGCGGACGCGTCCACGCGTTTGCAGGTCACCCAGGCTGCAAACCTGTTCCGGGCCACCATCGTGGATGTCTCCACCGAGTCCGTGGTCATCGAATCCACGGGCGCGCGGGACAAGATCCACGCCCTGCTGGACGTGTTGGAACCGTTCGGCGTGCGAGAAATTGTTCGCGCTGGCACGCTGGCCTTGGGACGCGGTCCCAAGTCCATGTCGGACCGCGCGCTGCGGCACTAGCACCACCTCACCCTTGATCGGGTTCCGCTCGGGACGCGGTGCTCGATCTGAACAGCAGTCCCACCATCGAATGAGGAGATAGACAACCCCATGGCAAAGATCTACTACAACGACGATGCAGATCTGTCGATCATCCAGAACCGCTCCGTGGCCATCATCGGTTACGGCTCCCAGGGTCACGCCCACGCGCTGAACCTGCGTGATTCCGGCGTGGACGTCCGCATCGGTCTGGCCGAGGGTTCCAAGTCTCGTGCGAAGGCCGAAGCACACGGTCTGCGCGTGCTCACCGTGGCCGAGGCCGCCAAGGAAGCCGACGTCATCATGATCCTGACCCCGGACCAGGTCCAGGCCAAGGTCTTCGAGGAGTCCATCAAGGACAACCTGAACGAGGGCGACGCCATCTTCTTCGCCCACGGTTTCAACATCCGTTTCGGTTACATCAAGGCCCCTGAGGGCGTTGACGTGGCCATGGTCGCACCCAAGGGTCCCGGCCACACCGTGCGCCGCGAGTTCGAAGCCGGCCGCGCCGTGCCCGACCTCGTGGCCGTCGAGGTCGACGCTTCCGGCAAGGCACTCGAGCTGGCACTGTCCTACGCCAAGGGCATCGGTGGCACCCGCGCCGGCGTCATTGAGACCACCTTCACCGAGGAGACCGAGTCGGACCTGTTCGGCGAGCAGGCCGTACTGTGCGGCGGCATGTCGCACCTGGTGCAGCAGGGCTTCGAGGTCCTCACCGAGGCCGGCTACCAGCCGGAGATCGCCTACTTCGAGGTGCTCCACGAGCTCAAGCTGATCGTGGACCTGATGGTCGAAGGCGGCATCGCCAAGCAGCGCTGGTCCATCTCCGACACCGCTGAGTACGGCGACTACGTCTCCGGCCCGCGCGTGGCTGACGCTCACGTCAAGGAGAACATGCAGGCAGTTCTCAAGGACATCCAGGACGGCACCTTCGCCGAGCGCTTCATGGAGGACCAGTCCAGCGGCGCCAAGGAGTTCAAGGAGCTGCGCTCCAAGGAAGAGTCCCACCCCATCGAGGAGACCGGCCGCGAACTGCGCTCCCTCTTCGCGTGGGAGCAGACCGATGAGGACTACACCGAGGGCACTGCCGCTCGCTGATCGGTCCTGATCCGGCACTCCAGTTGGGTGCCGTAGTTCGATCGCCGACGCCGCCGCGAGAGTTCACGCGAACTCTCGCGGCGGCGTCGTGCTGTCCGGTGTTCCCGAAGCAAGAAAAGTGGCGGACGGTCGCTAGAGTGGAGGGCGTGAGCGAGCAGATTCCCTACTACCTGACCACCGCGATTTCCTACCCGAACGGGTCCCCGCACATCGGGCACGCGTACGAGGCGATTGCCGCGGACACCATGGCGAGATTCAAGCGACTGGACGGCTACGACGTGCGCTTCCAGACCGGAACGGACGAGCACGGCCAGAAGATGCAGCAGACCGCCGAGAAACAGGGCGTGTCGCCCCGTGAACTCGCGGACCAGAACGCCTCCCAGTTCAAGGAGATGGACGACGAGCTGCAGGTCAGCTACGACCGTTTCATCCGCACCACGGACGAGGATCACTACGCCGCGAGCCAGGACATCTGGAAGCGGATGGAGGCCAACGGGGACATCTACCTGGACAAGTACGCCGGCTGGTACTCCGTGCGCGACGAGGCCTACTACGCCGAGGACGAAACGGAGGTCCGCGAGGACGGCCAGCGCTACTCGATCGGCACCGGTACCGAGCTGACGTGGACCGAGGAGGAGAGCTACTTCTTCCGCCTCTCGGCCTACCAGGACAAACTGCTGGAACTGTACAAGACGGGCTTCGTGCAGCCCGAGACTCGCTCCCACGAGATCGCGTCCTTTGTGAACGGCGGTTTGCAGGACCTGTCGATCTCACGCACGACGTTCGACTGGGGTGTGCCCGTACCCGGCAACCCGGACCACGTGATGTACGTGTGGGTGGACGCCCTGACCAACTACCTGACCGGTCTGGGCTACCCGGACACCGAGGACACCAACTTCCAGAAATACTGGCCCGCGGATCTGCACTTGATCGGTAAGGACATCGCGCGATTCCACGCCGTGTTCTGGCCGGCATTCCTGATCTCGGCCGGACTCGAGCTGCCCAAGCGCGTGTATGCCCACGGCTTCCTGTTCAACCAGGGCGAGAAGATGTCCAAGTCCGTTGGCAACGTGATCGACCCGCACTCACTCATCGAGGAGTACGGACTGGACCAGCTGCGCTTCTTCCTGTTGCGCGAGGTTCCTTTCGGCCAGGACGGCAATTACTCCCACGACGCGATTGCTTCACGCATCAACTCGGATCTGGCCAACGATCTGGGCAACCTGGCCCAGCGCAGTCTGTCCATGGTCGCCAAGAACCTGGGGGGAGTGGTCCCCGAACCGGGTGAGTTCACGGCCGAGGATCGGGCCATGCTCGATGAGGCCAACGCCGTGGTCGAGACGTTCCGGACCGCGTTCGACGCCCAAGCTTTCCATCGCGGATTGGAGGGCGTATGGCGCGTGATCGCCAACGCCAACCGCTACTTCACTGCGCAGGAGCCGTGGGTGCTGCGTAAGACGGATCCGGAGCGGATGGCCACCGTGCTGTACGTGACGGCGGAGGTGCTGCGCATCGTGGCGATCCTGGTGCAGCCGGTCATGCCGGATTCCATGGCCAAGCTGCTGACCCAACTCGGTCAGCCCGAGGGCGAAGCCCGGCAGTACGCGGCGATTTCCCAGCGCCTCGCGCCCGGCACCGAGCTGCCCAAGCCGACCGGTGTGTTCCCGCGCTACGAAGAACCCGAGGTCCTCAAGGACTGAACGCACGAGCTGTAGGTGATGCGGCGGCGTCGTCATGCGAACGTGACGGCACCGCCGTTTTACTGTCTCAATATCCGAGACACGAATTCACGTTGTGGAATACCCGCCCTCGCCGGATTTAGGCTGGGAGCATGAGCGAAGCATCGTCGAACGCAGCCACCAAGTACTCGATCGCCGTGATTCCCGGAGACGGAATCGGCCCCGAGGTCGTTGCCGAGGCGGTGAAAGTACTCGATGCCGTGACCGAACCCGCGGGCATCACCCTGGACAAGACCACCTACCCGCTGGGCGCGGAGCACTGGTTGGCCACGGGCGAAGTCCTCAGCGACGAGACCATGGACAAACTTCGCGGCCACGACGCTATCCTGTTCGGCGCGGTCGGTGCGGCCCCCAATGACACCCGCATTCCCTCCGGAATCCTCGAGCGTGATCTGCTGCTGAAACTGCGCTTCACGTTCGATCACTACATCAACCTGCGCCCGGCCACCCTGTACCCGGGAACCACCAGCCCGCTGGCCGAGCCCGGAGACATCGATTTCGTGGTGGTCCGCGAAGGCACCGAGGGCCTCTACGCCGGCAACGGCGGCCGCGTGCGCCAAGGCACCGAGCACGAGATCGCGACCGAGGTCTCGATCAATACCGCCCACGGTGTGCGCCGCCTGGTCAAGTACGCGTTCGAGCTGGCCCAGAAGCGTCCCCGCAAGAAGCTCACCCTGGTGCACAAGCACAACGTGCTGGTCAACGCTGGTCGCCTGTACCAGGAGACCGTCAACGAGTTCGCGCCGCAGTACCCGGACGTCACCGTGGACTATCTGCACATCGATGCCGCCACGATCTTCCTGACCACCGATCCCTCCCGGTTCGACGTGATCGTGACCGACAACCTGTTCGGCGACATCCTCACGGACCAGGCGGGCGCCGTGACCGGCGGTATCGGCCTGGCACCGTGCGGTAATATCAACGCAGATCGCACCGCGCCGTCCATGTTCGAGCCCGTTCACGGTTCCGCTCCGGACATCGCGGGAACCGCAACAGCTCAGCCGGTGGCTTCCATCCTCGCCGCCGCCATGATGCTGGAACACCTGGGCCACGAGGATCTCGCAGACCAGATCAACCAGGCAGTGCGCCGGGATCTCGAGACGCACGGCAATGAGCAGCGCAGCACCGATCAGGTGGGTGACCACATTGTGGCCGCCCTGAAAGCCGCCTGAATCCGAGCAGTCGAAGGAGAACACTCTTGAGCACCCAGTTCGTCCGTCAGCCCAACCCGCATCCGGCCACCGGTGAGGTTCGGAACGCCATTTTGGCCAACCCCGGCTTCGGCGTGCATTTCACGGACAACATGATCTCCATCGACTGGACCGGTGACGTGGAGAAGGGCAACGGACAGTGGGAGAACCCGCGCCTGGAGGCGTACGGTCCCATCGCGTTGGATCCTTCCGCTGCCGTGTTCCACTACGGCCAGGAGATCTTCGAGGGGCTCAAGGCCTACCGGCACGAGGACGGCTCGGTGTGGACCTTCCGCCCGGAGGCGAACGCGGCTCGGTTGAACCAGTCCGCTGAGCGGCTGGCGCTGCCGGCCCTGCCCGAAGAAACGTTCGTGGATGCCGTGCGGGAATTGGTGAGCACGGACGAGAAGTGGGTGCCCTCCGGTGACGGCGAGTCCCTCTACCTGCGTCCTTTCATGATCGCGACGGAACCGTTCTTGGGCGTGCGTCCTTCGCGGCAGGCGCGGTTCTCGGTGATCGCGTCCCCGGCCGGTAATTACTTCGGCACCGTGGAGCCCGTGGACATCTGGTTGTCGCGCACCTACGCTCGCGCTGGCAAGGGCGGCACCGGTTCGGCCAAGTGCGGTGGCAACTATGCGGCGTCGTTGATTGCCCAAATGGAAGGTGACGCCCACGGCTGCAGCCAGGTGCTGTTCCTCGACCACGAGCGCGACGATGCCATTGAAGAACTCGGTGGCATGAACGTGTTCTTCGTGTTCAAGGACGGCCGCGTGGTGACCCCCGAACTCACCGGAACCATCCTCGAAGGCGTGACCCGCCGCTCGATCATCGAACTCGCCAAGGAACGCGGTCTGCAGGTCGAGGAACGTCGGTTCACGCTGGATGAATGGCGCGAAGGTAAGGCCTCGGGCGAGTTGACCGAGGTGTTCGCGTGCGGCACCGCGGCGGTCATCGCACCGGTTCGTCGTCTCGTCAGCAACGATGAAGTCATCGGTAACGAGGACGACCAGCCGGGCGAAGTCACCATGTCCCTGCGTCAGCAGCTGCTGGACATCCAGACCGGTCGCGTGGAGGACACGCACGGCTGGCTCACGCGACTGGCTTGATCGCTCACCGCTCAACGCGGGGTCGAGGTGGACCGTGCTGTGTAGCCTAAAGGCATGCGCATTGCACGGTTCACCTTTGACAATGAAATTCACTTCGGCGTGGTCTCCTGCCCCGAGGGTCAGGAGAAAATCACCTATCTTTCGGGCGACCCCCTCTACGTGGGCGTGCAGCCCCTCGATCGCACGGTGGACATCTCCGAGGTGCGGTTGCTGGCACCGGTGATTCCGCGCTCCAAGATCGTGTGTGTTGGTCGCAATTACGCGGACCACGCCGCCGAGATGGGTAACGAGCTGCCCACCAGCCCCATGCTGTTCTTCAAGCCCAACACGGCCGTCTCCGGTCCCGGCGACCCCGTGTCGTTGCCGTCCTGGACCGAGCAGGTCTCCTACGAGGCGGAGCTCGCCGTGGTCATCGGGCGCATGTGTAAGGACGTTCCGGTCGAGCGCGTTCCCGAGGTCGTCTTCGGCTACACCGGGGCCAACGACCTCACCGCCCGCGACGCGCAGAAGACGGACGGTCAGTGGGCACGCGCCAAGGGTTTCGACGGCGCCTGCCCCCTGGGTCCGTGGGTCGAGACCGAGCTGGATACCACCTCACTCGCCGTACAGTCCCGCGTCAACGGGGAACTCAAGCAGGACGGCAACACCGGAGACATGGTCTTCGATGTGCCCACTCTGGTCTCCTACGTGTCCCAAGCATTCACGCTGCTGCCCGGTGACGTGATTCTCACGGGCACCCCGGCCGGTGTGGGCATCGTGGACGAGGGCGACACCTTGGACGTGGACATCGAAGGTATCGGTCGCCTCACCACGGTGCTGCGCCGATAGTCCCAGTCCCCGCAGCCGGTCTCCGGTGGTCGCAGTCCGCAGGGCTCTTATCCTGTAAAGCTGTGATCACCGGGTCCTGCAGAATGCCCCGAAGAACGGCGTGAATGCGGGCGCGGTGACACGTGAGCCTAGAATGGTCACATCATGACTGACCTCCAGACTTCACTTCACCCCACCGTTTCCGCCGACACTCCCATGCGCGTCCGCTTCTGCCCGTCACCCACGGGCACTCCGCACGTGGGACTGATCCGCACCGCACTGTTCAACTGGGCCTGGGCCCGCCACACCGGCGGCACCATGGTCTTCCGCATCGAGGACACGGATGCCGCCCGCGACTCCGAGGAGAGCTTCGGCCAGATCCTCGACGCACTCGCCTGGTTGGGTATCGACTGGGACGAGGGCGTCAACGTGGGCGGCCCGCACGAGCCCTACCGCCAGTCCCAGCGCGGTGACATCTACCAGGACGTCCTGGCCAAGCTGGTCGAGTCCGGTCATGTGTACGAGGACTTCTCCACTCCGGACGAGGTGGAGGCGCGCCACAGGGCCAAGGGTGAGGACCCCAAGCTCGGTTACGACAACTATGACCGTGACCTGACCGATGAGCAGAAGCAGGCATTCCGCGACGAGGGCCGCAAGCCGGTGCTCCGTCTGCGCATGCCGGACGAGGACATCTCCTTCAACGACTTGGTCCGCGGTGAGATCTCCTTCAAGGCGGGGTCGGTGCCTGACTTCGTGGTGGCACGCGCCAACGGCAAGCCGCTCTACACCCTGGTGAACCCGGTGGATGACGCCTTGATGGGTATCACCCAGGTGCTGCGCGGCGAGGACTTGCTCTCCTCGACCCCGCGCCAGATTGCGCTGTACCGCGCGCTCATGGACATCGGAGTGGCCGAATTCATCCCGGAGTTCGGTCACCTGCCCTACGTGATGGGTGAAGGCAACAAAAAGCTGTCCAAGCGCGATCCCGAATCCAACCTGTTCCACCACCGGGACAACGGCTTCATTCCCGAGGGTCTACTGAACTATCTTGCTCTGCTGGGCTGGTCACTGTCCGCGGACGAGGACATCTTCAGCGTGGAACAGCTCGTGGAGAACTTCGACATCCACAACGTTCTGGCCAACCCCGCGCGCTTCGACGTCAAGAAGGCCACGGCCATCAACGGCACCCACATCCGTTTGTTGGATCCGCAGGACTTCCGCAATCGTTTAATTCCGTACCTGCAGTCCGCCGGACTGGTGGGGGAGACCCTGACCGATGAGCAGAACACGATCCTGGATCAGGCAGCACCCCTGGTGCAGGAACGCATGAACCTGCTGGGCGAGACCCCGGGCCTGCTGGGATTCCTGTTCCGCTCCGATGATCAGATCCAAATCGCCCCGGATGCTCAGAAGCAGCTCAAGGAGAGCGCTCCGCAGGTTCTGCAAGCCGCCATTGATGCACTCGAGCCGCTGGAGGACTTCACTGCGGAGAACATCGAGACCGCTCTGCGCGAGGCAATTGTCGAGGGCTTGGAAATCAAACCGCGTCTGGCCTTCGGTCCCGTGCGCACAGCCGTGTCCGGTGAGCGAATCTCCCCGCCCCTGTTCGAGTCACTCGAAATCCTGGGTAAGGGATCCTCCCTGAACCGGATCAAGGCCCTCGCCGCGCAGCTCAGCTAGGCGCCCTTTCGTCGGTTTGGCTCCCGCGCAGCGAGCGGGTATAGTTATTGCTCGTTGCGCGGGAGCGAAAGCCCTAGCAAAACATTGGGATATGGTGTAATTGGCAACACAGCGGTTTCTGGTACCGTCGTTCTAGGTTCGAGTCCTGGTATCCCAGCGCTGACCATCCACTGATCTAGCAGCGGATGGAATGCACCGAGCGAGCAAGTTGGTGCTGGCACAATCTGATGTTACTGTTTAGTCCGTCGATTGAGCCGAAAAGCTTCTCGGTCAACTAGGGCCCCATCGTATAGCGGCCTAGTACGCCGCCCTCTCACGGCGGTAACGCGGGTTCGAATCCCGCTGGGGTCACGCATGTGACGAAACCCCGTCTCCTTTTGGAGGCGGGGTTTTTTCGTGCCCTGACGGCGGTGCCTATAACCCGGGTTAAAGGCCAGAAACGGGTTATAGGTCATAAACGTGTTGCTAGTTCGGGCGTGTTGAGTTGGGTTAGAAGGCTCTACCTGCGGGTTTTAGGCCAGAAACGTGGTGCTGGTTCGGGTGTGTCATGGGTTCTGCCCACATCTGAGGGGCCGTTGGAACCCTCTACAACACTTCAGGCGTCGTTAGAGCCTTTTTCGGCGACCGGGAGGGTTCTTACAGTGCACCAGGTGGGTCGGAGGGTTCTCGCGGCCCCCGGGATGTGGGTGACGCTGCCCGAGGAGGCGAGGAGGCGAGGAGCCGGCGTCGTCGGCTGGATGTACGATTTTCGGTCGGTTCATAGACTGATGGCATGATCTTTCGCGTTTCCGACCTCACATCCGATGACCTCGAGGCGCTCACCGGCCTGATCATGGACGACGACGGGTACTCCATGCGCGTGTTCGGGCGGCCACCCAAGGCCGACGCCGCTCGAGACGTTCTCCACGCTCGGCCACCTAGTCTTGGCCCCGAGTCCAAGATCACCCTGGGGTTGTGGGACGATGACCGACTTATTGGGGTGGCAGATGCTGTGCGCGACTACCCGCAAGCACATGTCATGTACGTGGGTCTGCTTCAGGTGGCCCCCGACAGCCACGGCAAGGGGGCCGGGCGAGCCCTTCATGATGCTCTGGTGGACCAGGCACGGAACTCTTCCGGGATCGCCACACTCCGGCTGTCGATCGTGGCGACCAACGCGGAGGCCGCGGAAGGGTTTTGGCGCCGGCTCGGATACGAACCCACGCGTGAGGCCAAGGAATGGGTGCGTGAGGACGGCGTGATCACCACCGCCCACATCTATGAAAAGGCGGTGTGACTCGACCCGGCCATGATCAAACCGCTACGAAGATTCCGTACCAGTCGGCACCAGTTCGTCGATCAAGTGCTCGACCCGTGCCCGGATCTCATCACGAATGGGCCGGACGGCGTTGATGCCCTGACCTGCGGGATCGTCGAGCTGCCAGTCCTCATAGCGTTTGCCGGGGAAGATCGGGCAGGCATCTCCGCAGCCCATGGTGATGACCACGTCGGACTCCTTGACGGCTTCCGTGGTGAGGATTTTCGGCTGAGCCGCGCTCATGTCGATGCCTTCTTCCGCCATGGCGTCGACGGCAACAGGATTGACCGAATCTCCCGGTGCTGATCCGGCGGAGCGAACCTCCACTCTGCCTTGAGAGAGGTGTGACAGGTACGCGGCCGCCATCTGGGAGCGACCCGCGTTGTGGACGCACACGAACAGGACGCTGGGTTTCGAGGATTCAGTGCTCACGATCCCGAGATTACGGATCACATCGACACTCGTCAATGTAAGATGAACGAATGACCGCCACATCAGAGCCCTTGGACGTCGCCTCCTCTGCGTGCTGCACACCCACCCCGGAGAGCAGCGAATGCTGCTCGCTGTCCCAGGGCGTTTTGAGCGCCCAGGATGCTCAGCGAGTGGCCGGGGTGCTCAAGGCGCTCGCGGATCCCATGCGTTTGCGGCTGCTGTCCCACATGGCGGCGCAGGGTTGCGACAGCGTGTGCTCGTGCAACTTCACGGATGAGCTGGGCATCAGCCAGCCCACGGTCAGTCACCACATGAAAAAACTCGTGGACGCGGGGTTGATCACGCGCGAGCAACGGGGGAAATGGGCGCATTACAGTGTGGTCCCGCAAGCGTTTGCGGAGGTTCGCACGCTGCTCGACCTGCGCTGAGCCACGGTGCGTGGCGTTTCCCGTGATACGCCGCGCAAGCGCCTGAACACTGGCACAATGGCGGCGTGAGCACCGAAAACGCATCTGCCACTCCGCTGATCGAAGCGCTTGAGCAGACCCGAGACCTGTTGAGCTCCACCACGTTGCCCCTCGCCACGGCCAGTGCGCCGCAGCAGCGCGAGACCGTCGGCCGGGCCGTTGCCCAGCTTGACGACTACGTGCTGCCGCGCGTTCGTTCCCTGGACGCCCCGCTGCTCGCGGTGGTCGGCGGCTCCACCGGCGCGGGTAAATCCACGCTGGTCAACGCACTCGTGGGGCACCCGGTGACCCGTTCCGGTGCCATCCGCCCCACCACGCGCCGACCGCTCCTGATCCATCATCCCAACGACGCCGCTGCGTTCACTTCCCAGCGCGTCCTCCCGCACCTGGCGCGCGTCCGCGGCAAGCTCATGGATCCCACCGTCACGGCTCCTGCCCCCAACGACGGCGATCGTCCGGTCGAGGACACCGGCTCCCTGGTGTTGCTCGCCGACGAGAAGATCCCGCAGGGCCTCGCGGTGCTCGATGCTCCGGACGTCGACTCCGTCTCGGACGACAACCGGGCGCTTGCCGCTCAACTGCTCTCCGCGGCTGACCTGTGGCTGTTCGTCACGACCGCCAATCGCTATGCGGATGCGGTGCCGTGGCAATTGCTGCGCAATGCGGCCGGCCGCGACATCACCGTGGCCGTGGTGCTGGATCGTGTGCAGGCGGCGTCGGCGGTGGAAATCCAGGATGACCTGCGCCGGATGCTGAACCAGGAAGGCCTGTCGCACGCGCCCATTTTCGTGGTGGAGGAATCTCCGCTCAACGAACTGGGCATGCTGCCGCCACACGTGGTGGCACCGTTGCGGGGCTGGCTCGAAGAGCTCGGGGCCGACGCCCAAGCACGCTCGGATATTGCGGCGCGCACCCTGGGCGGAGCCGTGCGCGAACTCGCGGACACCACCGATCGCACCGCGGACGCGGTGGAGGGCCAACAGCGCACGGAGGATCATTTGCGCCGTGAGGTGACCACCGCCTTCGATGACGCGCTGGAGGCCATTATCGACTCGACCCGTGACGGCACTCTGCTGCGCGGGGAGGTGCTCGCGCGCTGGCAGGACTTCGTGGGAACCGGTGAGTTCTTCCGAAACCTGGAGGCCGGGATCGGGCGGGTGCGCGACCGGATCACCGCGTTCTTCAAGGGCGAGCCCGCCCCGGAGGTTCAGGTCGAAGAAGCCATTGAAACCGGACTCCAGGCGGTGATCGTCGAGCATACGGCCCGGGCATCGGAGCTGGCCGAGCGGCGCTGGCGTGATGAAACCTCGGGGCAGGTTTTGCTTGCGGGTCGCGACTTGTCCGCACTGCCGGAGAACTATCCCGAGACCGCGGCCGAACACATCCGCGCGTGGCAGTCGGATGTCATGCTCATGATCCAGCAAGAAGGTGCGGGTAAGCGCACGCAGGCCCGCGCCATGTCCCTGGGCGTCAACGCGCTGGCCGTGATCCTGATGATCGGCGTGTTCTCCATGACGGGTGGCCTCACGGGCCTGGAAGTCGGCATTGCCGGTGGCTCCGGCGTGGTCGGCACCAAGCTGCTCGAGGCGGTTTTCGGCGAGGACGCCGTACGACGCATGAGCCAGAAGGCCCGCGAGAACCTGGAAACCCGCATCAAGCACCTGTTGGATCAGCGGGCCAAAGCGTTCCTGGACCGCGTGGACGAACTGGGCGAACACCCCACCGCGGGCGAGTTGCGCTCCGCTGCCCAGCACATTCGCACGGCCGGTGAAGCCCTGTGAAACTTCGCAACAAACAACCCGAGATCACACTGTCCGACCGGATCAAGGGTCTCGCGGAAGCCACGGAATTGGCCGGGGGTCGCCTCGATCAGGATGCCGTGACGGCAGCCCGTGACGCACTGGATCGTGCGGGGGAGCGGCGGGCCCTGTCCGCCGATCACACCGTGGTCGGTTTCTTCGGGGCCACCGGTTCCGGCAAATCCACGCTGTTCAACGCGGTGGTTGGACAGGAGTTGGCGCGCACCGCTGCGCGCCGGCCGACGACCTCTCAACCGCTCGCCGCCATTTGGGGTGACGAGGGTAGCGAAGCCCTGCTCGACTGGTTGGACGTCAGCGATCGCCACGTCGTGGGGCCGGCGCTGAGCATCAGCACCGGTAAGGGTCGCAAGGCCAGCACCACGAGTGGCGGACTGGTCCTGCTGGATCTGCCCGACTTCGACTCGGTCACTCGAGAACATCGGGAGATCGTGGACCGCATGGTCGGCCTGGTCGATGTGGTCGTCTGGGTGGTCGACCCGCAGAAGTACGCGGACGCCGTACTGCACCAGGATTTCGTGCAACCGCTGTCCCGCCACGGAGCGGTGACCATGGTGGTGCTCAACCAAGCCGACCGTTTGGCGCCGTCGGACCTGCCCAACGTGTTGGCCTCGCTGCGAGAACTGCTCGCCCAGGACGGACTGCCCACCTCGGGGCCCAGCACCCCGGTGGCCGTGTCCGCACTGGCCGGTGACGGTGTTCCCGAATTGCGTGAGCGCATCCACGGGATCGCCGCGCACCGGGCGGCCGCGGGACAGCGGCTCGAAGCGGACGTGGTTCACGCCGGGCAAATGCTCGCGCAAGCAGCCGGTGAAGGCGATCCGCGTGGCATCACGCGCGAGGCGAGTGAGCGTTTAACCGCGGGCCTCGTTCGGGCCGCCGGCGTGGACCTCATTGCCGACGCCGCCGCACGCTCCTATCGCTTGCGCGCGGGCAAACACACCGGCTGGATCGCCACGCGCTGGCTCGCGAAGTTCCGCAAGGACCCGCTCAAGCGGCTGCACATCGAAAGCCATGACAAGGGCTCGGACCCCTCGGTCCACCGCACCTCACTGCCTCCCATGAACGCCGCGCAGAAGGCCGCAGCGGATTCGGCGGTCCGTAACTACGCGGACGCCGTGTCCGAGGGCGCCGGGGCACCGTGGCGACGCAGCGTGCGCGTGGCCGCCCGCTCCCACGAATCGCGTCTTCCGGATGCGCTCGACCAGGCTGTGGCCCGCACCAAGTTCTCCGCACGCTCCGCGTCCTGGTGGTGGATCATTTTCGACGTGCTGCAGTGGATTGCGATGGCGATGACCGTTCTGGGACTGCTCTGGCTGCTGGGCCTGTTCGCCGCCGAATATTTCCAGATTCCGCTGCCCCCGCCACCCACGGTCGAAGGCTTCCCGCTTCCGGTGCCCACGCTCATGGTCATCACGGGCGTGGTGGTTGCGATCTTCTTGGCCATCACGGGCGGGGTGGTCGCCTCGATCGCCTCCCGCATGCGGGCCTCCCGACTACGACGCCGCCTGGGCGAGTCGGTGCGCGAGACCGCGCGCGAGCTCGTGGAGACCCCGGTGGAACGCGAACTCGAAGCGCATCGCCGCTTTGGAGACTCACTGGCCACGACCACGAGTCCCGTGGCCTAGGTGCTCATCGGAGAGGGGGACCGAGGCAGTCACTCGTCTCCGCCGTGCACTGGCCTGGCGTTCTCTGGAGGCTCTCCGACCTCGTGGACGGCATGGCCATTGCTGGCCGTCTTGGTGACGCTTGCCCGTTCGATGCGTGATACGGCGAACCATCGCATCGCGTCGCGCAAACGGCACCACCCGACCAGGTACCACCTCCCACTCGCCGAAGCGAACAGCACCGGCTCGACGTCACGAATCGTCGTGTTGCCGTCTCGTGATGTGTAGCGGATACGAATCACCCGTTGCTCGGCCATCGCCTCCTCCACTGCTGACCTGACGGCGCGAGAGGAGGCGGGAAGCGCGTCGACCCAGATTCGGTTGGCCAGCTCGTATGCATGCGCTCGGGTCCTGGAGTCGAGGACGTCCATGATCTTCCGGATGCCGGCCGCAGCCAGATCCGCGTAGGGAGCGTCGGGCGCGGCAGACACAGCCGCCATGAGCGCCACGGCCTGAGACGAGGACAGGGTGACGGGAGGCAGCGACCCGCTTTTGGCCAGCCCATACCCACCGCCCGGGCCCGGACGAGACCAGATCGGCTCACCACTGTTCTCCAGGGCACTGAGGTCTCGTTTGACAGTCCGCACCGACACCTCGAACTCTCGCGCCAACCGCTCAGCGGTGACGCCCCGCGCGCCGCTGCGACGCAACATCTCGGACAGGGCATGAAGACGTTCGGATCGCCTCACAGCTCAGGCCTTGGCCAATTCATGCCATAAATAGTGACACACTCTTGTCCATCTGGGCTGGGAGGGTAGCCACATGACAACTACTAAGAGCAGTCCAACCATCGTTCTCATCGCCGGCCATTGGCTGGGAGCGTGGGCATGGGACGAAACCCTTGAACACCTCGAAGCCGCCGACATTCGTGCAGTCGCGATGACTCTGCCTGGTCTCGACGGAGACGACAACAACCGTGCGGCTAAGACTCTCGACGACCAAGCAGCAGCGATCCGGGACGTCATCACTCGGCGAGGCGATCAGCCTGCGATTCTCGTCGCTCACAGCGGCGCCAACGCCCCCGTCAGCCTCGTCCTTGACCGGCACCCCGAGCTCGTCGCCCGGGTGATGTGGGTTGATTCCGGCCCCGTGGCGGACGGCACCGTCTTTGCCCCTGACTTCCCGGCTGAGCTCGATGAGCTACCTCTGCCGTCGTTCGATGCCCTCGGACAGCAGGCGAGTCTCGAAGGCTTGAGCGCCGAGGACCTTGAGCGATTCCGGACGAGGGCTGTCCCGGAGCCTGCCTCAGTGCTCCGTCAACCCGTCGAGCTGGTGAACGAGTCCCGCCACGGCGTCCCGACGACCTTAGTGTGCTGCTCAATCTCGGGCGAGCAGGTAACGGAACTGGTCCAGGCAGGTCACCCCATGTTTGCCGAGGTCGCGAATCTCGAACACGTCGACATCATCGACCTCCCCACGGGACACTGGCCCATGTGGAGCCGACCGCGCGACCTCGCCGAAATCATCCGATCCGCGGCATCGCAGACCAGCTGAATTGCACTCGCGACCTGATGGGACCAGCCGATTCGGCTGGTCCCTTTTCGTTTCGAGGCCGAGCGCCGCGGTGAACTCGAGGGGCGGCTGCACTATGACAACCATCACCACCGCGATACTGCCTGCGAGAATCTGCCGCCGTACTCACGATTGACCAAAGCGTCCGGTGAGTACACCTAGGCGGCGCTCACCCGCACCGCCTCGGTTAGCTGACGGGCGGCCTGCACGACTACTTCCGCGTGCTTCTGTCCAGGCTGCTTGGACAGCCGTTCAATGGGACCGGAAATCGACACGGCCGCGATGACCCGCCCGGAAGGCCCGCGCACCGGCGCCGAGACCGAGGCGATGCCCGGCTCGCGCTCGCCGATCGACTGGGCCCAGCCGCGGCGTCGTACGCCGGCCAAGGTGGTGGCCGAGAAGCGAGCGTGCGCGAGGCCCTCGATCAATCGGGCGTGGTCCTCCCATGCGATCAGAACCTGCGCGGCGGAACCGGCCTTCATGGACAGTTGAGTGCCCACAGGAATCGTGTCGCGCAGGCCGATGGGGCGTTCGGCGGAGGCCACGCACACGCGCCATTCACCCTGACGACGGAACACCTGCGACGACTCCCCGGTGGCATCGCGCAGTTGGAGCAACACCGGTGCCGAGGCGGAGATGAGACGGTCCTCGCCCGCGGCCGATGCAAGCTCGACGACGCGCGAGCCCAGGACGAACCGGCCTTGGACATCACGTCCGACGAATCGGTGATGGGCCAAGGCCACCGCCAGTCGATGCACGGTGGGGCGGGCCAGACCCGTGGCCTCCACGAGATCCGCGAGCGAAGCGGGTCCGGCTTCGAGCGCGTCCAGAATGAGAGACGCCTTGTCGATGACACCCACCCCCGACGGCGAGAAGGACGACTCCACGGGCATGCCCGCACCCGTGCCCCGTCCGCCGAGCGGAGTTCCGAGGAGTGCGCCGGTGGGATCCATCGCATCAAGATTGTCCATGCTCTAAGACTGCCGTCTCACAATGCGAGAAGCAAGCGAGTACACTGGAACTGCTCGGCGTGTCCCGTGGACCATAGAGAAAACACGGTGCCGAGCGATCCACGCGAGGTACCCCGCGACCGGTTCACCGGCGCAGCCATGATCAGGAGAGGTTTAGATGTCAGAAACCACCGGAGCCCGCACCACTGCGCAGGATTCCAGCGCCACTCCGCGCACGCTCGCCGAGAAGGTCTGGACGGATCACCTGGTGCGCCAGGGCGAGAACGGCCAGCCCGACCTGATCTACATCGATCTTCACCTCGTCCACGAGGTCACCAGCCCCCAGGCCTTCGAGGGTCTGCGCCTGGCCGGCCGTGGCCTGCGTCGCCCCGATCTGACGATTGCAACCGAGGACCACAACACGCCCACCGAAGATATTTTCTCGACCATCAAGGACGAGACTTCCCGCAAGCAGATCGACACCCTGCGTGCCAACTGTGAAGAATTCGGTGTTCGACTGCACTCCCTGGGAGACGCGGAACAGGGCATCGTGCACGTGGTGGGACCGCAGCTGGGTCTGACCCAACCGGGCATGACCGTGGT
Organism: Kocuria sp. CPCC 205235; assembly: GCF_040980905.1. NCBI lineage: Bacteria > Bacillati > Actinomycetota > Actinomycetes > Micrococcales > Micrococcaceae > Kocuria > Kocuria sp. CPCC 205235. The sequence continues at coordinate 50,056 of NZ_JAVKPR010000006.1, read as the reverse complement.
GTGCGGTGACTCCCACACCTCGACCCACGGTGCGTTCGGCGCGCTGGCTTTCGGTATCGGCACCTCCGAGGTCGAGCACGTCATGGCCACCCAGACTCTGTCGTTGGCTCCGTTCAAGACCATGGCCATCACGGTGGAAGGCACGCTCAAGCCGGGCGTGACCTCCAAGGACATCATCCTGGCGGTGATTGCCAAGATCGGCACCGGTGGTGGTCAGGGTTACGTGCTGGAATTCCGGGGCTCGGCCATTCGGTCGCTGTCGATGGAAGCCCGCATGACCATTTGCAACATGTCGATCGAGGCCGGTGCCCGCGCGGGCATGATCGCTCCGGACCAGACCACGTTCGATTACGTCCAGGGCCGACCGCATGCGCCGCAGGGCGAGGACTGGGATGCCGCGGTCGAGTACTGGAAGACCCTGCACACCGATGAGGGCGCCGAGTTCGACAACGAGGTGTTCATCGACGCGGACGAGCTGGAACCGTTCGTCACGTGGGGCACCAACCCCGGCCAGGGTGTGCCGCTGTCCGAGCCCGTGCCCAACCCGGAGGACGCGGGGGACGACAACGCCAAGGACGCCGCCCGCCGCGCCCTGGAGTACATGGGCCTGGAAGCCGGGACTCCGATGAAGGAGATCCCCGTGGACACCGTATTCCTGGGGTCGTGCACCAACTCACGCATCGAGGACCTGCGGATCGCCGCGGACATTGTGAAGGGCCGGACCAAGGCCGAGAACGTGCGCATGATGGTGGTCCCCGGTTCCGCCAAGGTCCGCTTGCAGGCCGAGGCCGAGGGCCTGGATCAGGTGTTCAAGGACTTCGGTGCGGACTGGCGCTTTGCTGGTTGCTCCATGTGCCTGGGCATGAACCCGGATCAGCTGGCACCGGGGGAGCGCTGCGCCTCGACCTCCAACCGCAACTTCGAAGGACGCCAGGGTAAGGGTGGTCGCACCCACTTGGTCTCGCCCGTGGTCGCCGCCGCGACCGCCGTGCGCGGAACCCTCAGCGCGCCGTCGGACCTGGAATCCGTGCCCGCCGTCTAAATCGATTCTCGGCGCCCGGCCGGACCGGCAGGCGGCCCAGTAACTGTAGTAAGGACCTCACCATGGAGAAATTCATTACCCACCGCGGCACGGGTGTGCCGCTCAAGCAGTCGAACGTGGACACGGACCAGATCATCCCGGCCGTCTACCTCAAGCGCATCACCAAGACCGGCTTCGACGACGCGCTCTTCGCCGGTTGGCGGAAGAACCCTGACTTCGTGCTCAACCAGGACGTCTACAAGGACGGTTCCGTGCTGGTCGCTGGGTCTGACTTCGGCACGGGTTCCTCCCGTGAGCACGCCGTGTGGGCGCTGCGCGACTACGGCTTCAACGTGGTGATTTCCTCCCGTTTCGCCGACATTTTCCGCGGTAACTCCGGCAAGCAGGGTCTGCTGGCGGCGCAGGTGGACCAGTCGGACGTGGAACTGCTGTGGAAGCTCATGGACGAACAGCCCGGCATCGAGATCGAGGTGGACCTCGAGTCCAAAACCATCACGTGCGACACCGTCACGGTCCCGTTCCAGATCGACGACTACACCCGGTGGCGTCTGATGGAAGGACTGGATGACATTGGTCTCACTCTTCAGCATGACGAAGACGTCAAGGCCTACGAAGACGGCCGACCGGCGTTCAAGCCCGTCACGCTCCCGGCAAAAAGCTGAGAACTCAGTGCGCTGATAAGTCTGTCGACTCGTTAGAATAGCCAGGTTCCGTACTGCGCTATGCGATGGAATGTTAGCTTCCCCCGAGATCGGTAGGTCATGAGTTCTTTACGAATCACCGGCGGAGTTCCGCTGTCAGGTCAGGTAACCGTCCGCGGAGCCAAGAACCTGGTTCCCAAGGCCATGGTCGCTGCGCTGCTCGGTTCCACACCGTCAGTTCTCGGCAACGTCCCCGAGATCAAGGACGTGTCCGTGGTGACCAACCTCCTTGGTCTGCACGGGGTCTCGGTCACTCGTGATGGCGCCGACGGCGTTCTCACCCTCGATCCGTCCAACGTCACCCAGGCGCGCCACGCGGACATCGACGCGCACGCGGGGGATTCTCGAATCCCGATCCTTTTGTGCGGCCCGCTGCTGCACGCGTTGGGTGAGGCGTTCATTCCCGACCTGGGTGGCTGCCGCATCGGTGACCGACCCATCAACTACCACCTGGAAGTGCTGCGCAACTTCGGTGCGCGTGTCGAGAAGCTGGAATCCGGCATCCGCATGAGTGCACCACACGGGTTGCAGGGCGCCAAGATCGATCTGCCCTACCCGTCCGTGGGCGCCACCGAACAGGTCCTGCTCACCGCGACCCGCGCCGAGGGTCACACCGAACTGCGGGGGGCCGCGACCGAACCCGAGATCATGGACCTGATCGCCATTCTGCAGAAGATGGGCGCGATCATCACGGTCCAGACCGACCGCGTGATCCGCATCGAGGGTGTTCCTGAGCTGCGCGGCTACAAGCACCGTGCCCTGCCGGACCGTATCGAGGCGGCGTCGTGGGGTTCCGCGGCACTGTCCACCGGCGGTGACATCTTTGTGGCCGGGGCCAAGCAGGCGGACATGATGGCCTTCCTCAACACCTACCGCAAGCTCGGTGGCGGCCTGGACATACAGGACGAGGGCATCCGCTTCTACCACCCGGGTGGCGATCTGAACCCGCTCATCGTGGAAACCAACGTGCACCCCGGATTCATGACCGACTGGCAGCAGCCCCTGGTGGTCGCTCTGACCCAGGCCAAGGGCGTGTCGATCGTGCACGAGACGGTCTACGAGAATCGTTTCGGTTTCACCCGCGCGCTCAACCGCATGGGTGCCGGAATCCAACTGCACCGCGAGTGCCTGGGGTCCGTGCCGTGCCGCTTCGGTCAACGCAACTTCCTGCACTCCGCCGTAATTTCCGGCCCCACGCCTCTGAAGGCCACGGACATCAACATCCCCGACCTGCGCGGTGGCTTCTCGCACCTGATCGCGGCCATGGCGGCGGACGGCGTTTCACACGTGACCGGTATCGAACTGATCAAACGAGGCTACGAGCACTTCACCGATAAGCTGGCGGGACTGGGCGCGGACTTCGATCTCGAAGAACGCTGAGCACCTGTCGGCCCAGCGAGTGTCTGTCACGAGCGGTGTAGGGAGAGAATGCTCGAGTGAGTAGAACGTCGCAGCGGTCCACGTACCGGGTCTTGGCGGGGATTGCCATTCCCCTCTACCGTTTGGTCGCCAAGATCTCCTGGAGGGGGACCGAGAACTTTCCGGACTCCGGGGGGTTCGTGGTCGCGGCCAATCACCTCACCGAGATCGACCCCATCACGGTGGCGTACCCGGTCTACAAGTCGGGCATCATGCCCAGGTTTCTGGCCAAGGAGTCCTTGTTCCGGGTCCCCGTCATTGGTCGGCTGCTCACCCACATCGGCATGGTTCCCGTGTATCGCGGGACCACGCGCGCCAAGGATTCGTTGGAAGCCGCGTTCATTGAGCTCAATGACGGTGGTGCCATCCTGGTGTATCCGGAAGGCACCGTGACTCGTGACCCCCGCATGTGGCCCATGCGCGCCCACACGGGAGCGTCGCGGCTGTCGCTGCAGGGCCAAGTTCCCGTGGTGCCCATGGCCCACTGGGGCGACCAGGAGGTGCTGTACCGGGACCCGCAGGGGAAACGGACCTTCAACCTGTTCCCGCCCAAGAAGGTCCGCGTGCTCATTGGGGAACCCCTCCTTCCGCAGGACCTCATGCGTCCCGGGAAACACTCCACGGATCAACCCACCGCGGATGACCTCAATTACGCGACCACCGTGATCATGGATCGCATCACCGATCTCCTGGCCGAGTTGCGTGCTGAAGTAGCGCCCGCGGACCGCTTCAACCCTCGCGTTCGCAAGGAATCCCGATGAACGCCTCTGCCGGCCGCCCGATCGACCGCGAGGCACCCCCGGAAGCCGCCGCGGCGTCGTCGTTGATCGCCCTGGCCGAGGAACCCAACGGGCCGAGCAAAGTCGCCGTGCTGGGCGCGGGTTCGTGGGGCACCACGTTCGCCAAGGTCCTCGCCGACGCCGCTCGCGACGCCGGTGCCGAACGCACCGTCCACTTGTGGGGCCGCAATCCCGAATCGATGGAGCGGATCCGCGAGACCGGCCGCAACGAGCGCTACGTGCCCGACATCCATCTGCCGAACCAGATTCATTTCTCCTCCGATCTGCGCGACACCCTGAGCGGGGCGCGTTTGGTCGTGGCCGCGATCCCGGCGCAGTCACTGCGCGCGCAACTGGCTGCGGTGGCCGAGCTGATCGACCCGGACGCTGTGGTGTTGTCACTGGCCAAGGGCCTGGAATCCGCGACCGGACTGCGCATGACCGAGGTGATTGCGCAGGCTCTGGCCGAGCACACCGAGAGCAGTCATGACGATTGGGCGCGCCGCTCGTGCGTGCTCTCGGGTCCGAACCTGGCCATGGAAATCGCGCGGGAAGAGCCCACCGCATCCGTGGTGGCGGCCCCGGAACTGACCACCGCCGCGTGGGTGGCCCGTTGCTGCGCCGCCCCGTACTTCCGTCCGTACACGAATACCGATGTCACCGGCACAGAGATCGGCGGCCTGGTGAAGAACGTGATCGCCCTGTGCGTCGGCATCTGTGACGGCCGCGGCTACGGCGACAATTCCAAGGCCTCCGTGATGACCCGTGGGCTGGCCGAAACCACCCGCCTGGCCCTGGCGCTGGGCGGTGACCTGACCACGCTGTCCGGGCTGTCCGGCATGGGAGACCTGGTCGCCACGTGTTCGTCTTCGCTGTCCAGGAACCACACGGCGGGTAAGCTGCTGGGTTCGGGACTGAGTATCGCTCAGGTCCAGGACGCCATGACCCAAACCGCGGAGGCCATCAGGTCGGCCCCCGCCGTGTTGGCTCTGGCCCAAGAACACGACGTGGAAATGCCCATCACGGAGGCTGTGGTGGGTGTGCTGCGCGGCGACATTCCGGTAGATCAGCTGGCACCCAAGCTGCTCGGCCGCGATCTCAAATCCGAAGGGAACAGCGCATGATGAACAGTGCGGACAACGCTCAAGCGACCGCGGAGGGGGCCGGTTCGGCCACGAAACCCTGCGTCGCCGTGGTGTTCGGGGGCCGTTCCTCCGAGCACTCGGTGTCCTTGATCACCGCGCGTTCGGTGCTGCGTGCCATTAACCGCGACCGGTGGGACGTGGTGAGCGTGGGCATCTCCACGGACGGCGCCTGGTTCCTGTACTCCCAGGACGAGTTGGAAGCACTTCTGGATCATCAGCCCCTGGCCACGTTGCCCGTGGGTGATCAGCGCGTCACCTTGCCGCTGCAGGTGGGGGAGAACGAGCTACTCGTCCACGACCTCAATTCCGAAGGCGGCACCATCACCCGGGGCCGCCACATCGACGCCGTGTTCCCGCTGCTGCACGGGCCCTTCGGTGAGGACGGAACCCTGCAGGGTCTGTTGGAGTTGGCCGACCTGCCGTACGTGGGCTGCGGTGTCTCGGCCTCTGCCATTGGCATGGACAAGCACTTCATGAAGGTCGCCTTCGAGGCCGCCGGACTGGAGGTCGGCCCGTACACGGTGGTGCACAACCGCGACTGGCTGACCAACTCGGAGCAGGTCCGGGAGAACGTGGCCGCGCTCGGGTTCCCGGTGTTCGTCAAACCCGCCCGCGCGGGTTCATCGTTCGGAATCACCCGCGTCGACAGGGCAGAGGACCTCGACGTCGCCATCGAGACAGCCCGCGAGCACGACCTCAAGCTCGTGATCGAGGCGGGGATCGAGGGCCGCGAAATCGAGTGTGCCGTGCTGGGCGGCCATGAGTGGTCCGCGCCGCGCGCGTCCCTGCCCGGCGAGATCGAGGTCCAGGGCCACGACTTCTACGACTTCGAGGCCAAGTACGTCGAGGACGACGGCGCTCGGCTGTCCTGCCCCGCGAATCTCCCGGGCGACGTGATCGAGACTCTGCGGGAGAAGGCCGTTCAGGCGTTCGATGCCATCGACGGTGAAGGTCTGTCGCGCTGCGATTTCTTCGTGACGCCCGATCACAGGGTGGTTATCAACGAGATCAACACTATGCCCGGCTTCACGCCCATTTCCATGTACCCGCGGATGTGGGCGGCGTCCGGACTGGAGTACCCGGACCTGATCGACGAGCTGATTTCGCTGGCTCTCGAACGTCCCGTGGGACTGCGCTAACTAGTCGTCGATTCGAACACCCCCTGGCCCGACTCGGGTTAGGGGGTGTTCTGCAAGTCCAGAGTGTCGGAGACGGACAGGCACGTGCTCTCCTGCGGGATCTGTGCCACGGCGCTGCCGGCCTCCACGATTGCGGTGGATGAGGGGACGCGACCGGTGTCGAAGAGCATTTCCACCGCGGGGGAGCGACCGTAACTGACGGCTCGCCACTGGTTTTCCTGGCCCTCGACCTCGGAGATGAGCCAGTCGACGCCGTTGACGTTGGTGCACGGGTCGGTGGTGGGTGCGGGCGGTTCCACACCGCAGCGCACGATCACGCCCGAGGGTTCGCCGTAGGCGGTGGTGCCCTGGCTCGTGGTGGCCCGCTGATCCAGGTCACCCATGGTCTCGGGCATGGCCAGCATGGCGGACGCGCACGCGGGGTCCGTATTGTGCGGTGCGCCTTCGACCGAGACGGGGGAGCCGCAACCGGTGAGCAACAATCCGCTCAGTGCCATGGTCGCCAGGGCCGCGCGGCGGGTGGAGATGTGGAGTCCGTGAGATCCGTCCTGGGAGCGCGCGCGGGAGAAGAACATGACCTCCACTGTAGACGTGCTGACCGGGTGGCTTCTGCGAACCAGGGTGTGCCGCTCGTTACGCTGAACCCATGACCGTTTCCCCCACACCGACCCCCGCAGCCACGGTGGAGCAGGTCTCCGAATCCGAGCTGCTGTCAGTGTTCCTGCCGCTGTCCAAAACCGCGTCCTCGTATGTCGAGGTGGGGCCTGGGGACGATTGCGCTGTGGTGGCGGTTCCGCAAGGGCGAGTCGTCATCACGACCGACACACAAGTGGTTGACCAGGATTTCCGGGTGCGCTGGCCCAACGGCTACGAAACCACGGGAGCGGATACCGCCCACAAATGCGCGGCGCAAAACCTTGCGGACATCGCCGCGATGGGCGCGGTTCCAACCTCCATGGTCGTGTCGATGACCTTGCCCGGGAACACCCCGGTGCAGTGGGTGCAGGACTTCGCCACCGGGCTGGCAGAAGCGTTCGACAGACTCGGTGCCACCGATTGTGCCCTGGTGGGCGGTGATTTGGGTCGCGGCCGTGAGTTGTCCGTGACCGCAACGGTGCTGGGCGTCATGGAGGATGGAAACCCAGTGCTGCGGTCGGGGGCCGGTGCCGGTGGGACGTTGGTGCACGTCGGCGCTCTCGGACTTGCTGCCGCGGGGCTCAGCGCTCTGGAGGCCCCGCCCGGCAGCGGCTGGGACCGGGTACCCGAGCACAATCGACGAGAACTCGAGCGCGCACAGTTGCGTCCCCTTGCACCGATTCTTACTGGGCCGAAAGCTGCCCGCGCCGGCGTGAGCGCCATGATCGACATCTCGGACGGACTGTTACGTGATGCGGGCCGTGTGGCGCGAGCGAGCGGCGTCGTCGTCGACCTGGACCCGGCTGCCCTGGAAGAGGCCGTGGCGCAGCTGGCGGAGGCCGGCAATGCCGCCGGTGTGGACCCGTGGCGCTGGGTGCTGACCGGGGGAGAGGACCACGGTTTGCTCGCTGTGCTTCCGCCCGGTGTTCAGGTTCCCCCGGGGATGCGTGCGATAGGCTCGTGTGCGCCGGCAGACCGCCGACCGGCGGATATCGGGGACACCGCCGTCACCATTGCCGGGCAGGATCCGGGCCAATGGCTCGGCTACGACGTGGGTGAAGGATGGGATCATTTTGAGCCATAAAGGAGGCTCTACGGTATCGGCCGTGCGCGATTGGTTGGACTGCGCGCACCGTGCTCTGGTCGAGCACACGGACGTCCTCAATGATCTCAATGTCTTTCCCGTGGCCGATTCCGATACCGGCGTCAATCTCAGCACCACGGTGGGCTACGCGACCGAGGCGGCCCAGCTGATCGAGGGCAACGACATTGGCGAGCTGCTGCAGCATGCCGGCCGTGCCGCCCTGGAACAGGCTCGAGGGAACTCCGGTGTGCTCGTGGCCCTGACGCTCACCGCCATGGGAACATCGCTCGAAGGTTCCACGCGCATGACGGCCGGTGAACTCCGAGATGCGTTTTCCGCCGCGCAGGTGCGTTGTTGGTCGGCACTCACCGATCCGGTGGACGGCACGTTGATTTCCGTCCTTGAGGCCGTGAGCAAGGTGTCTCTCCCGGAGAATTCCCAGGACGGCTCCAACCAACAACTCTCCGACTGGATGGACCTGGTCATCGCCCGCGGCAGCCACGCCGTGATCGAGACCGTGGACCAACTTCCGGTACTGCACGAACGCGGCACCGTGGATTCGGGTGCGCTCGGCATGTTGATCGTACTGGTCGAACTCAGGGCGGCCCTGACCGGTGACCTGACCCGGCACAATCCGGTCCCGGACATCATTCGCGACTACTCCGACCACACCGGGCACAAGGACAAACACGATTCCGTTGGCTTCGAGGTCATGTGCACGGTGGAGCTTTCCGCCCTGGACGCCGCCGAACTGCGCCACGAACTGGACAGTGCCGGGGACAGCGTCTTGGTCAGTGCAGTGAGTGAAACGGACAACGGCTACACGTGGCGCGTGCACGTGCACGTGGAAGATCCCGAGGAAGCACTGGAACTCATGCGCGCACGCGGCCAGGCGGTCAACGTGAGCGTGACGTCACTCGGTTCTGACGAGCCCCAGGTTTCTCCGTGACCACCGCGGCTCAGCCGGTCTCGGCCTTCGCCGGACTTCTGGACCAGCCACTGACCCGTTACATCCCGGGTAATTCCCCCACGAGCACGGTCAAGCTGCTCGAGAAGGATCTGGGCGTCACCACGGTGGGCGAGTTATTGGACTACGCGCCGCGCCGCTACATCCGTCGCGGCCACCTGCAACTGCTGGGCGACCTGGTCGCCGGGGAGCGCACGTCGTTCGTGGCCCGCGTGGAATCTTCGTCCACGCGGCGCATGCAGCGAGATCCGCGCCGCAGCCTGACGGACGTGATCGTTTCGGACGGCACCGGAGCCAGCCTCAAGATCACGTTCTTCAACGCGTACACGGCGCAAAAGGAACTGCCCGTGGGCACGCACGCCCTGTTCACCGGAAAACCCGAGCTCTACCGCGGGAACCTGTCCATGACGGGTGCAGACTACGCGGTGGTGGACACCCCGGACTCCGTCACGGACTTCACGTCCCAGTCCGGCGAGGTCTATCCGATCCCGGTGTATCCGGAGAGCGGCAAGCTCACCACCCCGCGCATCACGCGCGCCGTCCAGCAACTGCTGCTGACCGCGGATCTGGACTCACTGACCGATCCGATCCCGCACCACATCCTGGAACGCGAAAAACTCGTTGGCCTCGCACAGGCTTATCGTGACCTGCACCGCCCGGAGTCAGTGGACGCGTTCCAAAAGGCACAGGAGCGGTTCCGCTACCAAGAGGCCTTCGTACTCCAAACGGAACTCGCGCGGCGTCGTCATGAACACGCATCCCAACCCGTCGAGGAGCGCCCCGCCCGCGCGGACGGCCTGCTGTCCCGCTACGACGCCGCCCTGCCGTTCACCCTGACGGACGGCCAGCGAACGGTGGGCGAGCAGATCCAGGCCGAGCTGGCAGGCACCGCGCCCATGAACCGGCTGCTCCAGGGCGACGTGGGTTCCGGTAAGACCGTGGTGGCCCTGCGTGCGATGCTGCAGATCGTGGATACTGGCGGACAGGCGGCCATGCTGGCGCCCACCGAGGTGCTCGCCCAGCAGCACTACGACAAGATCGTGGCCTCACTCGGCCCTCTCGCCCGACCCGATCAGCTGGACGGCGATCCGGACGGCACCAAGGTCGTGTTGCTGACCGGCTCACTGCCCACCGCGGCCAAACGCGCCGCGTTGTTGGACATCGCGAGCGGTGCTGCCGGCATCGTGGTGGGCACACACGCGCTGATTCAGGAGAAGGTCCAGTTCGCCGATCTCGGCCTGGCGGTCGTGGACGAACAGCACCGTTTTGGCGTGGAACAGCGCGACGCCCTGCGTGACAAGGCAGGACACACGCCCCACACCCTGGTCATGACCGCGACGCCCATCCCGCGCACGGTGGCCATGACGGTCTTCGGCGACCTGGACGTCAGCACCCTGCGCGAGCTGCCCGGCGGCCGCCGCCCCATCCACACGCACGTGGTGGGCCTGGCCGAACACGGTCCCTCCTGGGAACGGCGCGTGTGGGCGCTCGCGGGCGAGCACATTTCGCGCGGCCGTCAGGTCTACGTGGTGGCGCCCAAGATCGGCGACGACGCCGCCCTCCCGCCCTTCGATTCCCTGCGAGACTCGTTGCTCGCGGCCCAGGAACAAGGCGCTGACGGGGACGGCCCCGAGCCGGCCACGGTCCAGTGGCTCGAGCGCCTGATCAGTGCGCAACCGGAGCTGCGGGATGCTCGGATCGCCGTGCTGCATGGCCGACAGGATCCGCTCGTGAAGACCGAAACGATGAACCGGTTCGCGGCTGGTGAGATCGACGTGCTGATCTCCACCACCGTAATTGAAGTGGGCGTGGACGTTGCCAACGCGTCACTCATGATCATGGTGGATCCCGAGCGGTTCGGAATTTCCCAGTTGCATCAGCTGCGCGGACGCATCGGCCGTGGCGAGCACGAAAGCACGTGCTTGTTGGTCACGCGCAGCCGTCCGGATCATCCGGGCCGGGAACGACTGGCCGCGGTCGCCTCCACCACGGACGGTTTCGAACTTGCAGAAGTGGACCTCAAACTGCGCCGCGAAGGCAACATCCTGGGGGCCTCGCAATCCGGGCGGAAGTCCGGCCTGCGCTGGATCAGCGCGCTACGCGATGAAGCCCTGGTCACCCGTGCCCGAGAGGACGCCGAAGTCGTCATTTCCGAAGACCCGCAATTGGCCCAGCACACAGAACTGCTCGCTGCCATCGGACGAGTGGTGGACGAGAACAGCCAAGCATTTTTGGAGCGCGGATGACACGCATCATTTCCGGGACCGCGGGCGGACTGCGCATCAAGTCAGTGCCCGGTTCGGCCACCCGCCCCACGACCGATCGCGTCAAGGAATCGCTGTTCGCACGCTTGGAGGCGTGGGGCATGTGCGAAGACTCCCGCGTGCTCGACCTCTTCGCCGGTTCCGGAGCCCTCGGTCTGGAGGCCGCGAGCCGGGGAGCACGAGAGGTGACCCTGGTGGAAAAGGCGGCCGGAGCGGCGTCGGTGTGCCGAGCGAACGCGCAAGTGCTTGCCGGTGCCCGACCGGATATCGAGATCACCACGGTGCAGTCCCCGGTGGCCACCTTTCTGGCCCGGCAGGGAAATCATCGTTGGGATCTGGTGTTGGTCGATCCGCCGTACCCGCTGCCCAACGAGGACCTGACCGCGCTACTGGCGCGACTGGTGGGGCACCTCGGCCCGGGGGCGGTCATTGTGGTGGAACGCTCCGCGCGCACCGAGGAACCGGTGTGGCCGGAGGGGCTGCAGCGGTTTGAACGCAGCGCCCACGGCGAGACCGTCCTGTGGTACGTGGAGGAGACCCCAAGTGAGGAGTCCGCCGCCGAGCATCCCGAGGACGCGGAATCCGCTTAGAGGCCGGTTGAGCAGTGCTCGTGGGGCGGAGGGTTCTCGTTTCCGAGCTTCCTCAGGGCTACATGGTTCTGGACCTCAGAGCGACAACGTGAGATCGGCCATCGCCTTGCGCAGCACGTCGGTGCGCTTGCAGAAAGCCAAACGAAGCCAGTCCGTGTAGAGATCCCGGTTGGCTTCACCCACGAACGCGGAGACGGGAATCCCGACCACGCCGGCGTTCTCGGCCCAGTGCTCGCCCAACTCACGGGCGTTACTCACGCCCGCCAGGGGGTAAAGATCGCTCACGTCGGTCACGGCGAAGAACGTGCCCTGCGGTTCCGGCGGGTTCAGCCCGGCCTCGCGCAGGCCGTTGATCAGGACGTCGCGGCGCGCGCGGTAATTGTCCAGCAGGTGCTCGTAGAACTCGGGCGGGAAGCCGACGGCCTCCGCAACGGCGTGCTGCAGGGGAGCGGCGGCGCTGTGGGACATGTAGGACTTCACCGCGGTCACGCCGCGGATCAGGTGCTCCGGACCGCTGACCCAGCCCACGCGCCAACCCGTGGCGGAGAACGTCTTGCCCGCCGATGACACGGTCAGGGTGCGCTCGAAGGCACCGGGCAGGGTGGCGATCGGGATGTGTTGCCCGTTGAAGCGCAAGTGTTCGTAGACCTCGTCGGTGACGATCACGGCGTCGAACTCGGTGGCCAACTCGACCAGCTGCGTGAGGAACTCGCGCGACGCCACGGTGCCCGTGGGGTTGTGCGGATCGTTGAGGATCACGGCGCGGGTGCGGGGCGAGAAGGCGGCGCGAACGTCGTCGGGATCGGGTGTGAACGCGGGCGGCAGCAGCGGAACCGGGACCGCCGTGGCGCCGGCGAAACGGACCACCGCGCCGTAGAGGTCGTAGTGGGGTTCGAACACGACCACCTCGTCTCCGGGCTCCAGGAAGGACAACAGGCTGGCCGTTAGTCCCTCGGTGGCACCGGCACTGACGATGATCTGGGACTCGGTGTCCAGCTCCTGGGCATAGAAGTGACGCTGGTGCTCGGCAATGGCGGTACGGAGCGCCGGGATGCCCTTGATGGGCGCGTACTGGTTGTGGCCGGCGGCCAGCGCCTCGGAGGCGGCGTCGACCATGCGTTCGGGTGCGGGGAAATCCGGGAAGCCCTGGCCAAGGTTCACGGCACCGGTGCGTTGGGCCAGCGCCGTCATTTCCTCGAAGACCGTGGAACGCAGCTGTCCGGACGCATCCAGGAGTCCGCCGCCGGCGGCCATGCGCTGCCAGGGTATTTCGGCCGAGCCGGTGGTGGGGGACTGGGAACCAGAGGTGTGCGCTGTCATGGACTCAGTCTAGGGAAGGCACCTCGCCTGGCCGGGCTGCGCCGTCACGATTGCTGTGCGGCACGATGGCCGGGCGGTGGGGCTGCGGCGGGGCTGGTTGGTGCGCGAGCGCCGTCGGTGTGCTCCCGGCGGTTAGGGTGGAGGAATGCGACGCGCAATCTGCCCCGGCTCCTTCGACCCGATCCACCTGGGCCACGTGGCCGTGATCCGCCGCGCTTGTCGGCTCTTCGACGAGGTGATCGTGGCGGTGTCCACGAACCCCAACAAGAAGCACCGGTTCGACGAGCAAACGCGACTGCGGCTCGTGCGCGAGGTCTTCGCGGATGAACCGTCGGTGGTCGTGGAGCCGCTGGAATCCGGTTTGATCGCAGATTATGCAGCGAGCCGTAAGGCCGTGGCGCTGGTCAAGGGGCTGCGCAACGGTGCGGACTACGACTACGAACTGCCCATGGCCACCATGAATCGCACCCTCACCGGCGTGGAGACCGTGTTCATCCCGGGGGAGCCGTCGCTGTTGCATTTATCCTCTACGCTCGTGATGGAAGTCCACGGCCTGGACGGGGACGTCAGCGGGTTCGTCTCGCCCCAGGTATTGGACGCCATCAAGGAACGCGACCGAGCGTCATAGCCGCGTTCCGCCCCACCATTCATCGGCTCGCACCGAGCTTCGTCAGTCACCGCCCAACTTGGCGACGACGTCGCTCGGCGGGCCCCGCGTGGCCCGTCACCTTGGGTGCGTGCTACCATGATCTGTCGGCCCATGTCGTCAGCCAGGAGTTTCGTGAATAACCGCAATAGTTCAGCCCTTACGCACAGCGTCCGGGATCTCGAACACCGTCCGGGGACCATGCGAAATCTGGAGATTGAGGTTCCCGCGCCAAAGGACTTTGGCACGGAGGTCATAGGTTCGCCAGAAGGCGCGCCCATGGATCTGCAGCTTCGACTCGAATCCGTGCACGACGGTATTCTGGTATCCGGAACCGTCATAGTCAGTATTCACGGTGAGTGCAGCAGATGTCTCGATCCGATTGACTATGATTTACCGGTCGACGTACAAGAACTTTTCGTGTTCGATGCCTCTCCCGAAGGTGACGAGGACATCGAGGACGAGCAAGTGTATGAAGTGCGGGACGAGGAAATCGATCTCGAACCCATGCTTCGGGACGCAGTGATCATTCAGCTGCCGTTCCAACCGGTGTGCCGGGCTGACTGCCCGGGTCTGTGTGCCCAGTGCGGTGCGCGACTCGAGAAAGACCCGGATCACCACCACGAAGTGCTTGACCCACGTTGGTCCGCTCTGGAAGGGCTGATGAGCAGCACTGACCAGGGTTCTGACACTTCGGACCAGACAACCGAGACGAGAGAAGAGAGATAGCCGTGGCTGTTCCCAAGCGGAAACTTTCCCGTGCGAATACCCGGATGCGCCGCTCCCAGTGGAAGGCTAACGCCCCCAAACTGGTGAAGACTGTCGAAAACGGCAAGGTGAGCTACAGCCTGCCGCACCAGGCTAAGGTCGTTTCCGATTCCGCCGGTACCCCCTTGTTCTACGAATACAAGGGACGCAAGGTAGCTGACGCGTAAGCGTGACTACCATGCCGGATCCCGGTGCATTGCTTGAGCGTCTCGGTGTCGATATCGACACCGAGACGCTTCGCATTGCGCTGACACATCGCTCCTACGCGTACGAACACGAGGGCGAGAAGCACAACGAACGTCTCGAGTTCCTGGGGGACGCGGTCCTTCAGCTGGCTGTGACGGACGAAATCTTTCACCGCTACGGCGACTGGAGTGAGAGCCAACTGGCCAAACTCCGTGCCTCCGTGGTTTCCTCACGCACTCTCGCGGACATTGCACGGTCCCTGGACCTCGGTCCGCACATTCGCCTGGGCAAGGGGGAGATCCGAACTCGGGGCAGCGAAAAGCCCTCGATCCTCGCGGACACCATGGAAGCCCTGATCGGTGCCACTTACGAGTCCGCCGGTGACAAACCAGCCCGGAACTTGGTGCTCCGCCTCATCATTCCGCTACTCGAAGACTCCCACGTGCTCCATGAGGGCCGTGACTGGAAGACCGAGATCAGCGAGCTCGCCGCCCACCACGGGCTGGGCCCCGTCCGCTACGACGTCGCTGGCACCGGTCCCGATCACGCGCGCCACTTCGAGGCGTCGGTGTCCCTGAACGGCAAGGTCATGGGCCACGGCGAAGGTACCTCTAAGAAGGCCTCCGAACGCTCGGCCGCTGCTGCGGCTTGCCAGGCCATCTACGACCGTTACGGACGCAAGGCCTAAGAACGTGCCCGAACTTCCCGAGGTCGAAGTAGTACGACGCGGCGTGGCCAACTGGGTGGTCGGCCGCACCATCGAACACGTCACCGTCAACGATGAGCGCTCCCTGCGCCGTCATGTGGCCGGGCCCCAGGACTTCATGGACCGGGTGACCGGTCTGACCGTCACGGACGCCCAGCGCCGCGGAAAATTCCTGTGGCTGCCAGTTAGAACTTCTGACGAAACCGAAGCGTCCCGAGCGCTGCTCGTGCATCTGGGGATGAGCGGTCAGCTCTTGGTGGCCTCCAACGGCCAGCCCGCACCCCGCCACGAGCGGTTGCGCTTCGAACTGTCTTCGGCTGTGTCCGACGAGACGGGGGAATCTCTGCCGGAGCAGCTACGCTTCGTGGATCAGCGTATCTTCGGCGGCATGCTCCTCGACCCGCTGGTGCCCAGCCCACAGGGCGGGGACCCAGTGCCCGAACATGCTGCCCACATCGCGCTGGACCCCTTGGACCCCGCCTTCGATCCAGCTGTCTTCCACGCTTCTCTGCGGCGCAAGAAGACCGGTATCAAGCGCGCCCTGCTGGACCAGGGACTGATCTCCGGGATCGGCAATATCTACGCGGACGAAACCCTGTGGGCGGCTCAGGTGCACTGGGCTACCCGCACGGAGACTATTAGCGCTGCCACAACCGAGCGGCTGGTCCAGGCGTGCAAGGACGTGATGCGTCGCGCCCTGGACGCGGGCGGGACGAGTTTTGATTCTCTCTACGTCAACGTGAACGGTGAGTCCGGGTACTTCGCTCGCTCACTGAATGCCTACGGGCGGGCGGGGGAACCGTGCGACAGGTGTGGCGCGCCCATCGAGCGGGTCAAGTTCATGAACAGGTCGAGTTACTTCTGCCCGGAGTGCCAGCGTCAACAATAGTTGAAGGTGGTATGAAAAAAGTGTGACGATAGTGCTCGCCATAACGTTCAGATAAGCCTGTTAGGCTCGCCATAGCGAAGGGGTGTCCACCATGAACGGATATCGGATCGAACGCGAGTTGACCGAGTTCGGACAGCATGTGCGTGGCTGGCGCATGGTGCTCGGTCTTACCGCGCAGCAGGTCGCCGAGCGCGCCGGAATAACACGGGACACCCTGCGGAAGATCGAGGCCGGAGACCCCGGTGTGGGATTCGGCAATGTTGCACAGGTGCTGCGCGCCCTCGGTGTTCTCGAGCAGGTCGTCAATGCCATCGACCCGCTCGGCAGTGACATTGGTCGTCTGCGCGCCGGCAACCTATCGAAGAAGCGTGCACGATGACCCCCGTCGAGGTTTTTATGGACCGAGACGGGGACCCGATCCTGGTGGGGCAGGCGCACTTCACTCGACACCGCAGTCAGATTTCCACAACGTTCCTCTATGATCCGACGTATTTGGTCCATGGCGGGACCAGTATCGACCCCGCGCTGCCCCTTGTCTCTGGGGCCCAACATCAGGTCGGTCTCGTGCGGGCCTTTGCCGATAGCGCACCCGATCGCTGGGGTAGGAATCTCATCGAGAAGGCGGAGCGCGTTCGTGCCCGCAGGGAGCACCGATCGCTGCGCAGGCTGGACGATTTGGACTTCCTCCTGGGGGTCAGCGACGACACCCGCCAGGGTGCCCTGCGGTACCGGATTGACGGCGACGGATCATTTGTCGGTGAGCCGTCGCGCGTTCCTCAACTGATCGCCCTCCCAGAGCTGCTGAGTGCCTCTGACCGGCTCTCATCGGAGGACGATCCCAGTGCGGCGGTGAAGCAACTGCTCGAGACCGGTACAACCGGCTTGGGAGGCGCACGGCCCAAGGCATCCGTGCGTCTCGAAGACGGTGCGCTGGCTATTGCCAAATTTCCTCACTCAAGTGACCGGTGGGATATGATGGCCTGGGAAATGACAGCGCTCGATTTGTTGGAAGCCGTCGGAATTCGAACGCCCGCTCGGCGTCTGACTGCGGTGGGGGATCGAAACGTGCTTATTCTGCGACGGTTCGACCGCACTGACCATGGGCACAGGATTGGGTACATCAGTGCCATGACGGCACTTGGTGCCAATGACGGCGATCATCGCGATTACGCAGAGATCGCCGAGGCCATCCGAGATCTTTCACTCTCCCCGAGGAGTGACCACCGAGAGCTCTTCGACCGCGTCGTTGCATCGGTTGTTCTGGGCAACACGGACGATCATCTCCGCAACCACGGTTTTCTTGCCGATCACGGGTCTTGGACGCTCAGCCCCGCCTTCGACGTGAACCCTAACCCTGACCCGTGGCGGCCACGCGCAACGTCGATCATGGGGGCCGAGGCGCTCACCGATGAAGCCGATGCATTGCTACCGCTGGCCGAAGAGTGTGGCATACGCGTTCACCAGGCCCGGGAGCGGATTAGAAGTATGTTGTTGGTGATGACCGACTGGCGCGATGTTGCACGTAGGCATGACATTCGCGAGCAGGAAATCGGAACAATGGAAGAGTCTATCGACTCGCGCATCGCCGCGGTGTCTGCGGCGATGCGCTGAGCCTGACTACAGGGCTGGTCCCGGGGGTCCCGCCTGACGCTGGCCCTGGGGCCGCTCAACCAGCCCCGGTCTATTCCGAACGAACGTTTTGCAAATCGTTCATCGTATCGCTGCGACCGCTGCCGGCGGCGTCCGCGGCGCGCTCGGCCCTGACGCGCTGATCGTCGGCAACCTCCAGGACCCGTTCCGCCGCCACCGAGCCGGTGTTGCGTTCCGGGCGCGGGTGGTCCTTGTAATGCTGGGACAGACGCTGCATGCCGTCGTCCAGGCTCACGGACGGCTTCCAATTGAGCAGCTCGTGAGTCTCCTTCTGATCGAACCAGTGCGCGGTAGACATCTGCTCGGCCAGGAATTCGGTCATGGGCGGCTCGGAATCGTGTCCGCGCAGCTTGGCCGGAATGTGGGGCCAGACCTTCTCGATGACCTTGCCCGCGACACGGGCGACCTTGCCGGGAACGGAGCGCGTGGGGGCATCCACTCCGGCGGCGGCGCACATGCGCGCGACCAGCTCACCCACGGGGCGGGGCTCACCGTTGGTCACCACAATGGCCTTGCCGTGGGTGAAGTCGATGCGCTCCAGGCAACGAGCAATCGCCTCGGAAGCGTTGTCGATGTAGGTCGTGTCGATCATGGCCGCACCGTGATCCAAGTTGGGCAGTCGACCAGCGGCTGCACGGTCCACGATCCGCTCCACGAGCTGGGTGTCACCCGGTCCCCACACGATGTGCGGGCGAATGGCTGCGACGCGCAGGCCGCGGCCATCGGTTTCAAGGGCGAGCAGCTCGGCGGCCGCCTTGGATCGGGCATAGTTGCCGCGGGCGGTGCGAGGGTTGGCGGGCTCCGCGCCCACACCCTCGATCGAGGTGCCGGCGTGCGCCACGGACGGCGAGGAGACGAACACGACGTTCTGCACGCCGAGTTCCTGCGCGACGGTCAGCAGCACGCGGGTGCCCGTGATGTTCACGTGCACGAAGTCTTCCCAGTCACCGGCGAACGAGACCTTGGCGGCCAGGTGCACCACGTCGTCCACGCCTTCGAGGGCCTTGGCCACGGCGTCAGGGTCGGTCACGGAGCCAAGTACCTCGTCCACGCCCTCGCGATTGGCCACGGCGGCGTGTCCGCGCTGGAACACGCGCACGCGCCAGCCCTTTTCGAGCAGGGTGCGAGCAACCTCGCCGCCCAGCATGCCGGAAGCACCGGTCACCAGAACGGTGCGGCCCTTGCCGGTCAGTTCGCCTTCGGTCGCGGTGGAGCCGATCTCGTCGCGGCGGGACGTGTTCGTCGATCCCGGGCCCGACGACGTCGCTGTCGTCGCCTTGGTCTCGCGGTCGCCCGTGACGTCCGCGGGGGTGTCCGCGCGGTGGCGGCCGGTGCGGGATACGGGGTCGGGGGTGATGTCTGGGGATTTGCTCACAGTGCGCTCATCTTTCCGCCGGAAAGTACGCGCTCAGCCCACTGGCTCAACGCGGCCCGATCAATCTTGGAATTGTGTCGGATATCGGTGGGGTGTTCGGGAATCACCATAACCGCGCTCGGGCGGATTCCGGTGGCGAATTCCACTGTGGATCGCACCCGATCCGCGAGGTCCGCCGGGGCAAGACCTGGTTTCTGGGGTGCGGGGTCGGTTTCGATCACGGCCACGGTGGTCTGCGAACCCTGCGGGCCCACTCCGACCAGTGCCGTGCGGCCCACACCCGGAACCGATTCGGCCGCGTGTTCGGCGGCCACCGGGGTGACCGGTCCGCGGGAGGTGTTGATCACGTGTGCCAGACGGCCCTCGACCCACAAACGTTCTTTGGCGTCGAAATGTCCGACGTCCCCGGTGCGGTGCCAGCCGGGTGTCTGGTCCGAGACTCGCTCGGTGATCCACAGCCGGTCGTAGTGATCCTTGGCGTGGGGAGCCCGGGCCACGATCTCACCGGTCACACCCGGTTCCGTGGTGATCTCTTCGGTCACATAACCGGCCGCGTTGAGCGGTAGGACGCCCAACTGAGCACCGTGCACGGGAGTACCCACGCACACACCGTTACCGGCACCGGGGAGGCTCATTTGGGCGTCCTCCCGTGCGGCTCGGATGACATCCAGGCTGACATCGGTGAGCGGCAGGGCCTCGGTCATACCGTACGGCGTGTGCAACTCGGCGGCGGGGAGCAATGTCTGGAGGCGCTCCAACAGTGCCTCCGGAATCGGGGCGCCGGCCGAGAGCATCAAGTTCACGCGGGACAGCGCATCGCGCTGCGCCGGCGCGAGTTCATCCGCCGTGGCCAGCACGTTGGAGATGGCCGCCGGTGAAGCGAAGATCGCGGTGGCGTCGATGGCCATGACGGCTTCGGCCAGTGCGCGTGCCGTGAGCGTCTTGGGCTGGGTCACGTCCATGTCCGGGGTGACCGAAGCGGCTCCCAGTGCGGGGCCCAGCAACGCGAACGGAGCGAATCCAGCCACTAGACCGGTCCCGGCCCGCAGCCCGTAGGTCACGCGAATGGCGTCGCGCATGCCCGCCATCTGACGGTGGGTGTACACCACACCCTTGGCGGGACCGGTGGAACCGGAAGTGAACAGCACGGCGGCCTCTGCATCGGGATCCACGAGCGGCAGTTCGCCGGTGTTCACGGTGGTGACAGAGTCCAAGAGTTCCGGAATGGTGTGCTCGACTCCTAGTGCTTTCTTGGTCACGGGGTCCAGGTTCGCGGCGGAGATCTTGCGTCCGGGCCAGCCGAGGGCCTTGGCTCCGACCAGGGCCTTGCGGATACCGATGAACCAGTCCGGGGAGGAACCCTTGAGCGCGCGGGTCAGACCCTTGCGTCCAAGCCCCTG
The DNA here is from genome assembly GCF_040980905.1 of Kocuria sp. CPCC 205235. Taxonomy (NCBI): domain Bacteria; kingdom Bacillati; phylum Actinomycetota; class Actinomycetes; order Micrococcales; family Micrococcaceae; genus Kocuria; species Kocuria sp. CPCC 205235. The sequence continues at coordinate 29,350 of NZ_JAVKPR010000006.1, read as the reverse complement.
GTCCGCGACCACGATGACGGCACCGATGCGCAGACACGAGTAGATCAGGGTGGTCAGCAGCGAACCCGGGGGAACCATGAGGTTCACACGATCACCGGGGCGCACACCGGTGCGCAACAGGGCGGCACCCAAGCGGTCGACCGCGGAGCTCAATTGCGCCCAGGACACCGTGCGTTCCACGTTCAGCTCGGGAGCGGTGCCGTCCACGGTTCCCGCAACGGGTCCCATGTCCACCACGGCTGGGGAATCGTCGCTGCGCCGGGCCTCGAGCTCGGCGAAGAACGGGGAGAAGTTGTCGGACGCATTCGCGCGCTTTTCGCGGTGCTGCTGGGTGATCGGGAGACCATCGCCGAAGTGCTCGTTGAGCCACGTGATGATGGGCGTTGCGATGTCGCGGGATTCACCGACCAGGTGCTTGGCACCCTCGAATCGGTGCACGTCCGCGTGGGGAGCTCGACGCAACAGGTCGTCCAGGTAGCGCTGCTGGAATACCGGGTCATTGGTGCCCCACAAAAGCAGCGTGGGAACCTCGCGCGCACTCATGCGACCGGCAATGCGCTCGTAGGCCGCGTGTGAGGGGTGATCCTCCGGTGCGGGGATATCCGCCACGAAATTGGCAATGGCCTGGCGGCGCTCGCGGGAACGGTACGGAGCTTTGAAAGCCTTCTTGACGTCGCTGCTCGGAGCGGGTGTGGCCAAGGCGAGCGTGGTGTCCAGGAAGGCGGTGGTCTGCTTGGTGAGCGGTTCATGCAACGCGGAGTTGAGGGCCACCTGCAGGGCGGTGGGGATGGGCTCCGACTTGTCGTGGTGAACCGCGGTGTTGGTCAGGATGGTGGCCGCGTGGATGCCCGGATGTTCCTGCGCCCACCCCTGGGAAATCAATCCGCCCCAGTCGTGAGCCAGGGTGACCACGGGGACGTCCGCGGAATCAACGCCGAGTTCGGCGGTGAGGTCGCTCAGGTCCTGGACCCGGTCCTCCAAACGGCGGAACAACCCGGTGCGTTCGGAGAAACCCATGTCCAACTGGTCCACGGCAATTACGCGCCACGGCTGGTCGGAATCGGTCGCGGCTTCAAGCACGCTGCGCCACAGGTAGGACCACGTGGGATTACCGTGCACCGCCAGGATGATGCCGCGCGGAGACTTTGCGGCCTTCTCCAGGACGGGACCGTTATCCAACAGGTGCCAGCGGCGCTTGCGACCGGGCACGGGTTCCACGGCCGCGGTGGAAGCAACCGTGACGGTGGTGGACCATGCCGGATCGACACCCGGAAGGGACACGTCACTCATTGGCAAACGAGGGCCGGTCTGGATCGATCGAGAGGTTTTCTTGCTCACGGTTGAACTCCACTTTCTCTCAGGCGTTTACCAGGCCAATTCCATCAGGGTCGTGTTCAGACCGGACCCCACACCCAAACACAGCACACGGTCACCGCGCTGCAATTTCTCGGCTTCGAGAGCCAGGGTCATGGGCAGAGCGGCCGCCGCAACGTTGCCCCAGTAAGGGAACGTCAACGGCACACGATCGGGGTCGAGTCCCATGTCCGCAATGAGCTTGTTGGTGTGCGAATTGGACACCTGGTGGGTCACGTAGCTGTCCATGTTGAGCCAGTCCCAGCCGTCCCGTTCGGCTTCCTGCATGGCCGCGACCACGAGGCCCACACCGTGGTTGAGCAGCCCGGTGGCGTTGGTGAACATACCCTCGTCACCGCCGATGCACAGTTCGTGGAACTGGGTTCCGGCGCGCGTCACGGAGCCCACGATGCGGTGGGCGTCCGGGTGCTTGTCGGCCGGCCCCACCACGGCAGCGGCAGCACCGGAGCCCAGTGTCAGGGTGGCAAATTCCTCCACGACCTGCTCGCGGGTGATGCCGGGCTTCTTCAAACGCTCGATGGCTGCGCGGTGCCAGGGGGAGGGATCCTCACCATTGACGATCAAGGCGTACTCGATGGCTCCGGAGTCGATCATCGACGAGGCCACGGTCAGCGCATTGATGAAGCCCAGGCACGCGTTGGTGATGTCGAAGTTCAAAGCGGAGCTGGGCATGCCGAGCCGATGGTGAATGCCCACGGCCACGGCGGGTTCAAAATTGTCCCGGGTCACGGACGAGTTGATGAACAACCCGATCTGTTCGGGCTTGATACCGGACTGTTCCAGCGCTGCCTGCCCGGCTTCGGTGGCGCCGTCCGAGAAGTGGCGGCCCGGGGCCCACATGCGACGTTCTTGAATTCCAGCCAGGCGTTCGAGGAGTCCGCGCGGCAAGCGCAGGCGCTTGAACGTATCGGCGAGCTCATCATCGAACCGCGTTGAGGGGACCACCTCGTCTGCTTCCACCTTGGTAATGGACAGCACGGCTGCATTGCGGTTTCTAATGGTTGAGTTTCCGATCAACGTGGCGCTTTCGAGACAGGGCTCTCCCTGCGCCGTGACGAACCGAAAGGTGATTCATCGCCGTGGGCGCTCGAGCGAGCAGGCGGGCTGGACCGACTTAGTCTATCGACCAGGTTGAACCTTGCAGCCAGCGGTTCTCGGCCGTTTCTCTGCAGGCTGACTATTGACGAGTCCCAGAACCGCAGGCCCGCACGGGTACAGTGGTGTGGTTGCGCGGGCCCGCTCACCCCCGGACGAGGGCCGCGCGGTGGTGAACATCTCACGCTAGGAGCCGTAAACGTGCACTTGAAGACCCTCACCGTGCGCGGTTTCAAGTCTTTCGCTTCGGCAACCACCTTTAATTTCGAGCCCGGTGTGACCGCGGTGGTGGGCCCCAACGGCTCCGGCAAATCCAACGTGGTGGACGCACTCTCGTGGGTCATGGGCGAGCAGGGAGCCAAGTCACTGCGCGGCGGCAAGATGGAAGACGTCATCTTCGCCGGGACCTCGGGTCGTTCCGCACTCGGGCGCGCACACGTATCGCTGACCATCGACAACGCCGACGGCGCCCTGCCGATCGAATACAGCGAAGTCACCATTTCTCGCACGCTCTTCAGGACGGGCGGTTCCGAATACGCAATCAACGGCCGCTCGTGCCGCCTGCTGGACATCCAGGAACTACTCTCCGACTCGGGTCTGGGCCGCGAGATGCATGTGATCGTGGGGCAGGGTCAGCTGGACCGGATCCTGCAGGCCACTCCCGAGGACCGCCGAGGCTTCATCGAAGAGGCCTCGGGCATTCTGAAACACCGCCGCCGCAAGGAGAAGACGCTCCGCAAACTCGATTCCCTGCAGTCCAATTTGGACCGCCTGGAGGACCTGGTGGGGGAGATCCAGCGGCAGTTGACGCCCCTCGGACGGCAGGCACGCACCGCGCGCAAGGCCCAGCGCATCCAGTACGACGTGCGCGACGCCAAATCCCGTTTGCTCGCCGATGACGTGGTGCAGGCTCGCGCCGCGCTACAGACCGACAGTGCTTCCAGCGAGAGGACGCGAACCGAAAAGCAACGCCTGGAACAACTGGTGGACCAGATTGCGGCACGCTTGCAGGAGACCGAGGCCCAGGCCGCCCGCACGGCTCCAGTCCTCAATGCCGCCCGCTCGAGCTGGTATGAACTCAGTACCGTGCGTGATCAGTTCCGTGCGCTGTCCTCGCTGGCGGGGGAGCGGCGTCGGCTCCTGGGGTCCGCCGAACCGGAACAGGACACGGGCAAGGACGCGAATCGGCTGGAGGAACAGGCCGAGCGCAGCCGGGCTGAAGCCGCCGGGCTCGAAGAACGCGTTGTCGAATCCCGGGAGCACCTGGCGTCGGTGGAGACCGCCCGGCAGGAGGCCGAGGAGGTTGCACGGGCCGCCGAGCAGCGCACCGCTCAACTTGTGCGCGAGGCCGCAGACCGCCGCGCTGGGCAAGCCAAGTTGGCCGCCGCAGTGTCATCGGCGCGGTCCGGTTTGTCCTCCGCGGAAGCCGACATCGAGCGGCTGCGCGTTGAAATCAACGATGTCATTACCCGCTCCGAAGGCGCTCGCGGCGAGCACGCCCAACTCCACGAACGAGCCGAAACACTCCGCGCGGCCGCCGCGCGCAGTGCGGAACTCGCGGAACAGGCCCGCGAGAACGCCGATCAGGCGGAAACAGCGGCTCGCCAGGCCGAGGCCGAACGCCAGCGCGTGCTGCGCGAACACCATTCCGTGACCGTTCGCTTGGACACCCTGCAGCAGTCGATGCCGCAACCCGACGGTTCGCAGGCCGTCTCGGCGAGCCACGGAGATTCCGTGCTGGGTGCGGTCTCGGACGCGGTGCGCGTGGCCGAAGGCTGGGAACGTGCGGTGGGCGCCGCGTTGGGGCCGTGGTCCGAGGCGCTCGCGGTCCGTTCCCACACCCGTGCTGCGGACATCTTTTCCTCCCTGCGCTCCGAGGACCTCGGTCGCGTCAATGTCCTGGTCGCCTCCGGGGCCGACGGCGCTGGGGAGCCGACCGCATTGAACCTGCCTGACGGGGCGGTGCGGGCGGTCGAGGTGCTCTCCGGATCGCCTGACACCTCGACCGATTCTGCGGCGCAAGCCATTCTCACCGCGGTGCGCGGATTGCTCGCCACCACGATCCTGGTTCCCGACGCCGCCGCGGCCGTCGCCGTGTTGGACGCGGCCTCGGAGGCGGGGACCACCGGCATTCGAGCGGTCACCACCAACGGTGACGTCTTCGGCGCTCATCGGGCCCAGGGCGGTGCCGCGGAGGCAGCCGGCAGTCTGGAGATTCACGCGCAGATCGACAAGGCCCGCACGGAATCCGCGCGCTGGTCACGTGAACTGGACACCGTCTCGGCCGCGGCGAAGGATGCCGAAGCCCTGCGGGTAGAGGCAACCACGAAGGCTCGCGAGGCCGGTGGCGTGGCACGTGATCAGCAGAAGGCCGCCTCGGAGGCCGCGAATGCGTTGAGCCGTGTTGAAGCTGTCTTGGCGTCCGCGGATGCGGAACTGCAGCGCCGTCGTGAGGCCGTGGCAACCGCGGAGCAGCGGCTGGGTGAGCGCGAGGCGCAACTTCAGGACGCGGTGGCCCGCGCCGAGGCCGTGGAGAGCGGCGATGATGAAACCCTCGAGCGAGATCAGTTGGAAGCGGCGTCGGCGAAGGATCGTGCCGAGCGCGCGGCCCGTGAGGCGCGCGAAACCGAGACCCAAGCCCGACTGGCCCTGCGCGGGTTGGAAGAACAACACCGATCGGTCCAGTCCCGGGCACAGTCCCAGGCACGCGCCGCTCAGGCAGAGCGGGTAGCCCAGGCCGAGGCCGCGCGGCGCGCCGAACGACGCCGCGTACAGGCCACCATTGCGCAGGCCGTGGTGCAGGCTTCGGACTACCTGCGGCTGCGCGCCGACGAGTCCGTGACCGAAGCTGCCCGGATCAGGGACGCGGCGGACGTGGAACGAGCCGGACTGGACGAGGCCGCCGGACGGCTGCGTGCGGAACGGGACGAGCTGGCCAAACAGCTCAACACCGTGACCGAACAACTGCACCGGGAAGAGCTCGACCTGGCCCAGCGGCAGGCCAAGCTGGAAGCGCTAGAGAAGTCCTCCCTCGAGGAACTCGGTATGACGCTCGACTACCTGGTGGACCGTTACGGCCCGCACCTGCCCGTGCCGGACGCCGATGACGTGTTGGAAGCCGCCCAGGACGCGGAGGAACGTGACGAGGTCCAAAACGTGGATCGCATGCCGACCATGACGGACCCGGGCGCACCGTTCCGTCGCGAGGAGCAAGAGACCCGGCTACGCCGCGCGGAGAAACAGCTCAAGGCACTGGGCAAGGTCAACCCGCTGGCGCTCGAAGAATTCGCCGCGCTGGAAGAACGCCACAGCTTCCTGGTCGAGCAGCTCGAGGACGTCAAGAACTCCCGCGCGGATCTGCGCAACATCATTCGGCAAGTCGACGAACACGTGGAACGCGTGTTCACCGAGGCCTACCAGGACACCGCCGAGCAATTCGTACAGGTCTTCGCGACCCTGTTCCCCGGAGGCGAGGGACGGCTGCGACTCACGGACCCGGACGACATGCTCACCACCGGCGTGGACGTGGAGGCACGACCGGCGGGCAAGAAGATCAAGCGGTTGTCCCTGCTGTCCGGTGGCGAGCGCTCGCTGACCGCACTGGCGTTGCTCGTGGCCATTTTCAAGGCCCGGCCCTCACCGTTCTACGTGATGGACGAGGTCGAGGCCGCCCTGGACGACCGCAACCTTGGCCGCCTGCTGACCATCTTCCAGCAGCTGCAGGAGAGCTCGCAGCTGATCATCGTGACGCACCAGAAGCGCACCATGGAGATCGCGGACGCCCTCTACGGAGTGTCGATGCGAGGGGACGGCGTCAGTCTGGTCGTGGGGCAGAAGCTCGCGGAACTGCGCTGACCCGCGGTGAACTGAAACGCGGTGGACTGGACCTTGTTACCCGAACTAGGCTCACCCACCTGCACTGGACCGACCTGGAGTCACCAGACCTGGGCGGAACCGACTCCCGCTGTCCCGGATCAGGCTCGCTGGTCCTGGCTGCCCGGGTTTTTGTTCTCGGGATTCTCTTCCGGGGGCAGGGTCTCTTTGGCGGGCAACCACGCGAGCGCGGCCAGCAGCATGAGGCCACCAGAGACACCGAAAGCCCATCCGAACCCGGCGGCGTCTGCCAACGCTCCGGCCAGGATGGGGCCCAGGATCTGACCGGCGTCCGCGCTCATCTGGTAGCGCGAGAGCACCTTGCCGCCGGCGCACTCCGGACCGATCACGTCCGCCACCGCGGCCTGCTGACCGGGGTTGAGGGTGCCGGACCCCATCCCGGAGATCAGGGACAGGATCACGAACAGGGGCACGGAAGACACCAGTCCCACACCGATGGTCGCCAGGGCACACACGACCAAACCGGTGAGGATGAGCGGTTTGCGGCCCAGCTTGTCGGTGAGTCGCCCGGTGAAAGTCAGAGCCAGTGCGTTGCCGGCCGCGAACACGGCCAGCGCCAGACCGGCGACCTGCGGACCCTCGCCCACCAACTGCACGGCCAACAGCGGGATCAGCGCAACGCGCACGCCGTAGGCGGTCCAGCCTGTCGCGAAACTGGAAACCAGGGCGGAACGGTAGGCACCGACCTCGAAGGCCTCGCGGAATTTCATGGGAGGCTGCGGATTCTTGGCCTTGCGGGCCGCCAAGGTTTCGTCCTTGAGCCGGAAATACACCACGGCGGAGGCAATCAACAGCGCCACGGCGTACACGATGAAGGGGGCCTGCATTCCGAATCCGGCCAACAGGCCGCCCACGACCGGTCCCAGAATGCCACCCAGCAGAAACGCGGTGGCGTAGTAACCAGAGATCCGCCCGCGCATCCTGGGCGGCGCCAATCGAACGATCAAGCCCATGGCCGAGACGGTGAACATGGTGGAACCGATACCGCCCAAGCCGCGGAACAGCAACAGCTGCCAATAGGTCTCGGCGAACGCCGTGGCCGCAGAGGACACAGCCACGACCAACAGGCCGATCAAATAGGTGGGCCGCTCACCCAGTTTGTTCACGACCGCGCCACTGGCCGGAGCGAACAGCAACCGGCACAGCGCGAAAGCACTCACCACGGCAGAGGCAGCGGCAACACCCACGCCGAAGCTCGAGGCGAACTGCGGCAGCACCGGAGCCACGATTCCGTATCCGATGGCGATCACGAACGCCGCCGCGATCAACACCTTGATCTGTGACGGAACCTTCTCTTTGGTGCGGTCCGAGCCACCGCCCGTGGAGTCGGCCGGGGGGACCGTGGGTTGTGGTCCGGTGGCGGGCAGATCGGAGGGATCGGTGCGCGTCGGATCTTCGTATGGGCGGGACACGTCGAACAGTTTATGGAACATTAGAAGAGTGACCACGACTCAATGGATTTGGATACTCGTTATAGCCGTCGTAGCGGTGGCGCTCATGGTGATCTTCGGCACCATGCTGCTCCGCAAGCCCAAGGCACCCAAGGGCGGCTACCAACAAACCAGGGACGTGGATGACGTCTCACCGGGCGAAGGCGACGTGCTCGTCGAGGAGCGCCCCACCACCACGCTGGAACGGCCCGAATCGGCCATGGGGCGTCTCGCCCGGTTGCGCGGTCGCCTGTCCAAGTCGAACAACGTGCTGGGCAAGGGGCTATTGGCTCTGCTGACCCGTGAGCGCATCGACCAGGACGTGTGGGACGAGATCGAGGACACGCTGCTGATGGCGGACCTCGGTACGGATGCATCCCTCGAACTGGTCGAGAACCTGCAGAAGCGCGTGCGCATCGAAGGCACTCAGGACCCTGCACACGTCAAGGCCATGCTGCGCGAAGAGCTGCTCAAGCTCGTGGATCCCACCATGGACCGCTCCATCAACTCGGTGGGCGCCCCGGGCAAGCCCGCGGTGGTTCTGGTCGTGGGAGTCAACGGGGTGGGCAAGACCACCACTGTGGGCAAGCTCGCTCGCGTTCTGGTGGCCGAGGACAAAGACGTGCTGTTAGGTGCAGCGGATACGTTCCGCGCAGCGGCTGCCGATCAGCTCGAGACCTGGGGCGCCCGGGTGGGCGTTGCCACGGTGCGTTCCGAACAGGAAGGCGCGGACCCGGCGTCGGTCGCCTTCGACGCGGTGCAGGCCGGTGTCGATCAGGAATCGGACGTGGTGCTCATCGACACCGCCGGTCGCCTGCAGAACAAGGCCGGTCTGATGGACCAGCTGGGCAAGATCAAGCGTGTGGTGACCAAGGCCGCCGAGGTGGACGAGGTCCTGCTCGTGATCGACGCGACCACCGGTCAGAACGGGATGACCCAGGCCAAGGTCTTCGCCGAGGCCGTGAACATCACCGGCATCGTGTTGACCAAGCTCGACGGCACCGCCAAGGGCGGCATCGTGGTCGCCATTCAGCGTGCGCTGGGCGTGCCGGTCAAGCTCATCGGCTTGGGCGAGGGTCCCGATGATCTCGCTCCCTTCGATGCCGAGCAGTTCGTGGACGCGCTGCTCGACTGAGGACGACACCGCTGCGGTAGTTCTCGGCGCCCGCCCCGTTTCGGGGTGGGCGCCTTTTCGTGCCCGCGCTTGTCACGCGGATGTTCGTTCGGGCGGCGCCGCGTAACCGCGGGAGTTTGAACCGTGATCTGTAACACGGTTGTCACGAACCGTGGACAAATGAAACACGTGCGAAACCAACCCTGAACCACAACCGAAACACGCGCGCTCTTTACTCATTACCAACGGACAACCGTTGTACGGAACTTTGAGATTGAGACGAGGTGAGCTCGCGTGGAATTAACGGCGGGACACGTGTGGACTTTGGTGGCGGCGGGGCTGGTGTTCTTCATGACACCGGGGCTCGCGCTTTTCTACGGAGGCATGACCCGGGCCAAGGGTGTGCTGAACATGATGATGATGAGCTTCATCTCCATTGCGATCGTGGCCGTGGTGTGGGTGTTGTGGGGAGCGTCCATGTCTTCCGGAGACGCGATCCTGGGCGGACTGGTGGCTGATCCCACCGCCAGCTTCGGCCTGAACGGCCTGGTCGGATCCGAAGACCTGCTGGGCAGTGCCTTCGGCATCACCTTCGCGATCATCACCGTGGCGCTGATCTCCGGTGCGATTGCCGACCGCACCAAGTTCGGCAGCTGGGTCGTGTTCACCCTGGTGTGGATCACCGCGGTGTACTTCCCCCTGTCCTTCATGGTGTGGGGCGGTGGCCTGTGGTCCGAGGGCGGCGCCCTGGCGGAGATGTTCGGCGAACCCATCGACTTCGCGGGTGGCTTGGTGGTGCACATCAACGCCGGCGTGGCAGCATTCGTGCTGATCCTGCTCATCGGGGCCCGCAAGGGCTTCGGCCAGGACTCCGGCCAGCGACCCCACAATCTGCCCCTGGTGATGCTGGGCGCGGCGATCCTGTGGTTCGGGTGGTTCGGCTTCAACGTGGGTGCGGCTGCAACCGCTGAACAAGCGGCGTTGATCTGGACCAACACCCTGGTCGCACCTGCTGCCGCCATGCTGACCTGGTTGCTGACCGAGAAGATTCGCGATGGTCACGCGACCTCCCTGGGCGCAGCCTCCGGCGTGGTGGCCGGTCTGGTGGCCATCACGCCCGCGTGCGCCAACGTCTCACCACTGGGTGCGATCGCCCTGGCCGCGGTGGCCGGTGTGCTGTCCGCGCTCGCGGTCGGCATGAAGTACAAGATCGGCTTGGACGACTCACTGGACGTGATCGGCGTACACCTGGTCTCGGGCATCGTCGGTACCGTGGCGCTCGGTTTCCTGGCGATTCCGTCCGAGGGCGAGGCCGGACTGTTCTACGGTGGCGGCTGGGCGCTCATGGGTGCCCAAGTGACCTCCACCGTGTTCGCTGTGCTCTACACGGGTGTGCTCACGCTGATCATCGGAATGCTCATCAAGGTCACGATGGGTCTGCGTATCTCCAGCCAGGACGAAGTGGACGGCATCGACGTCACCCAGCACGCGGAATCCGCGTACTCCCTCAAGGACGAAGCGACCGGCTACTTCGCCGGAACCTCCCCGGCGCGCCCCCTCCCGGGTACCGCTGAGGCCCCCGTCCACGCCAAGGAAGGATCTTCCCTGTGAAACTCATCACCGCCGTTGTACGGCCCGACAAGTTCAGCGACGTCAAGGACGCACTGGAGGCCTTCGGAATCCAAGGAATGACAGTGCTGACCGTGCACGGCTACGGCAGGCAGCGCGGCCACACCGAGGTCTACCGCGGAGCCGAGTACACCGTGGACCTGTTGGAGAAGGTGCGCATCGAAACACTCGTGGCGGACGACATCGCCGCGGACGTGGTCAACGTGATCGTCTCTTCCGCCCACTCCGGATCCGCCGGTGACGGCAAGGTGTGGGTCACCTCGGTGGACGAGATGGTGCGCGTGCGCACCGGCGAACGTGGGGAGTCCGCGCTCTAGCGGCGCGGCGGCGTCGACAACCGAAGAAGAGCGAACGCACCGCGGGGCAAGCAAGGAGCCCCGCGGTGCGTTCGCCTCGTTCCGGGGACCGGGCTCGGCTTGATAACCTGGGACACTGACCCCATCCGTTGACCGACGAAAGCAGCGACTGCCCCGTGTTCAACTCACTGTCCGACCGGCTTACAGCGACCTTCAAGAACCTGCGCGGCAAGGGTAGGTTGTCCGAAGCGGATGTGGACGCCACCGTTCGGGAAATCCGGCGCGCCCTTCTCGAAGCGGACGTCGCCGTTCCCGTGGTCCGGGAATTCACGGCCATCATCAAGGAACGCGCTCTGGGTTCCGAGGTCTCCGAGGCGCTGAACCCCGGCCAGCAAGTGGTCAAGATCGTCAACGAGGAACTTCAGAACGTTCTGGGTGGCGAAACCCGTCGCATCAACCTGGCCAAATCCGGTCCCACCGTGATCATGCTGGCCGGTCTGCAGGGTGCCGGTAAGACCACCTTGGCGGGCAAGCTCGGTAAGTGGCTCACGGACCAGGGGCACAAGCCCGTTCTCGTGGCCTCTGACCTTCAGCGCCCCAACGCCGTGACCCAGCTCCAGGTGGTCGGTCAGCGCGCGGGCGTTCCGGTGTTCGCCCCCGAGCCCGGTGCCACCTCGGAATTCGACGACCCCACCGGTGATCCCGTGGCGGTTGCCCGCGACGGCGTGGCGCACGCGCGCGCCAAGCTCTACGACGTGGTCATCGTTGACACCGCCGGCCGCCTGGGCATCGATGAAGCCCTCATGCGCCAGGCCCGAGACATCCGCAACGCCGTGAACCCGGACGAAGTCCTTTTCGTCATCGACGCCATGGTCGGCCAGGACGCTGTCAACACCGCCAAGGCCTTCGACGACGGCGTGGACTTCACCGGCGTGGTGCTCTCCAAGCTCGACGGCGACGCCCGCGGCGGTGCCGCACTCTCCGTTCGCTCGGTCACGGGCAAGCCCATCATGTTCGCCTCCACGGGCGAGGGCGTGCGCGACTTCGAGCAGTTCCACCCGGACCGCATGGCCTCGCGCATCCTGGACATGGGTGACGTCCTCACGCTGATCGAGCAGGCAGAGAAGCAGTGGGACAAGACCGAGGCCGAGCGCATGGCCAAGAAGTTCACCGATCAGGAGGACTTCACCTTCGAGGACTTCCTCGCGCAAATGCAGCAGCTGCGCAAGATGGGCTCGATGAAGAAGATGCTGTCCATGATGCCCGGTGCAGCCGGTATGCGTGAGCAGCTCGAGAACTTCGACGAGCGCGAGATCGACCGTGTAGAAGCCATCGTGCGGTCCATGACCCCGCACGAGCGTGTGGCACCCAAGATCATCAACGGCTCACGCCGCGCCCGTATCGCCCGCGGCTCCGGCGTGTCCGTGTCCGAGGTCAACCAGCTCATGGAGCGTTTCGCCCAGGCACAGAAGATGATGAAGCGCCTGGCCCAGGGCAAGGGAGTTCCCGGTATGCCCGGGGGTATCCCCGGTATGGGTGGCGGCGCCGGAGGCGGCGCGGGTAAGAAGAGCAAGGCCAAGAAGAAGGGGGCCAAGGGCTCGCGTTCGGGTAACCCCGCCAAGCGCGCTCAGGAGAATGCCGCGATTGCCAGCGGTCAGAAGCCCGCGGCCAAGGGCAGTGCCTTTGGGGCACAGCAGGATCAGCCGGATCTGGAGTCCTTGAACCTTCCCAAGGGCTTTGAAAAATTCCTCAGAAAGTGAGTCGGTAGTGGGTTCATACCTTTCAGACCAAGAACTGCGAGAGTTCATCGGCACGCTCCCCACGCGACGGCTAGCGGCGTCGGCCGTCATTCGTGACGAGAACGGTCGCGTGCTCACGGTGGAACCCAACTACAAGTCCGAGTGGACCCTGCCCGGCGGCACGGTAGAGGCGGGGGAGGACCCCCGCAGCGCGTGCTTCCGCGAAGTGGTCGAGGAAGTAGGGCTGCACCTGCCCGAGGGTCGCATGCTGTTGATCATGCACGGACTCAACATGGGCATGTGGGGGGACTCGGTCGCATTCCTCTACGACGGCGGTCAGATTCCCTCCGACTCGCAGATCACGGTCCAGGAGGAAGAACTGCTGTCCTACCGCTGGGTTGCTCCGCAGGATCTGGAGACCGTGCTCTCGGCCGGCATGGCACAGCGAATCCGCGACGCACTGGAGGCCCTGGAGCAGGGCACCGTGGTCGAACACGTAATTGACGGAGGAAAGCGTTCATGACAGACCAACAACTCAATCGGGTGGCGGTCCTGGTGCACGCTGACGCGCCCGAATTGCCGTTCCTGGCCAACCTCCTGGACGCGAGTTTCACCGCGGTCACCCGCAACGGGTGGGCAGTGGTGCTGCCGGACGAGAACACCGATCCCGCATTCATCGCAGCCGTCCACCCGGGCGAGATGTGCATTGCGATCTCCTCAGACGGTGCCGAGCGCAGCCTCACCGTGTACTCGCGTACGGATCCTGACCGTGACGAAGAGGCAGAGCTCAACCATCAGATCGAGATGGGACGCATTGCGACGCTGCGCTGGGAAGCCGAGCACAGTGACATCGCCGACATCCTGGGCGGCGAGGGCGATTCTGCGTCGCAACCGCAGGTGAGCACGGACGTCGAACGGGACACCAAGGTCGCCGTGGAGGCCATCGCCTCGATCTGCTCCCTGGACGCCGCAGCAACCGCTCGTCTGGAAAACTACGCAGCCACGCCCAGCTCGGGCTTGCTGTTGGAATCGGTTCTGCAGCTGCTGGGCGTGCCGGTGGTGGCCGCGAAGCTGGTGGAATCCGAACGTTCCGTGGAAGACATGGACGACGCCCACCATTACGAGCCCAAGTCCCTCGGGTTGTCCTTGGTGGATGCCATGACCACCGAGCCCTCCGGCAATGATGTGGTCTCTCGGGTTCAGCGTGCGTACTTCCGCCACCCCGAGATCCTGTTGGCAGTGGGCGGTGCCGAACTGGTCGCGGGCTCCACGTTGGCCGCCCTCGCCCGTCGTGGTGGTCGAGGTTCGCGGGTTCTCGGAACGGCATCCGCGGTGCTGCTGGCCGACGCCGCGGGGCAGGCCGCACTGTGGGCGGCGGTGCGGGCGCGTAAGAAATCCTAGTGGCTCGGTTCCCCTGGGCCCGCGGGTGGGTTGCGGCGCTGTCGGATCCGGACGAACCGGATTGGCAGCGGCCGCGTCCCACATCCCACGAACTCGTCCGGGACGTGTGGTTGGCGGCGGCGGTGGCCGCCGCCTCCGTGCTTTCCTTGGCGCTGATCGAAAGCTACACGTCGTTCTCCTCAGACCAGCCCTGGTGGCTGGGCTATCTCGTGTCGGTCCTGATCGCTGTGCCGCTGGCCTTCCGGCGCCGCTACCCGGTGGCCGGGGTCTTGGCGGCCACGGCCGTGTTCGTGTGGGCCTATTACGTTGCGCCCCACGTCAACATTCAGTTGTTCTTCCAGATCGCGTCTTTCGCGAGCCTGTACTCGATGGTCGCTTGGGCCCGTTCCCGGCAGCTCGTGACCCTCATGGTGGTGGCGATCGCGGTCTTCACCGTGGGATGGCTCATGATCGACTGGACGATCACGAACTCCTACGCTGAACTTCTGGACGATATCGAGGAGACTTCCGGTCCGTTCTCACCCGCAGTGGGCATCATGGGGTACTCCGTGATCATGAACGTCGTCTACTTCGGCGGCGCCGTCATCATGGGCAGGGCCTCGTGGCGTCGTGCACTGGACCGCCGCAGGCTCCGCGAGCAGGCCTGGCGGATCGCCCAGCAGTCCGAGCAGCTGGCCAATCGTGCGGTGGTCGAGGAGCGGTTGCGCATTGCGCGCGAACTCCACGACGTGGTCGCTCATCACGTCTCCGCGATCGGAATCCAGGCCGGTGCTGCTCGCACCGTGATGACCAAGAACCCGGAGGCCGCGGCGGCCGCGCTGACGACCGTGGAAGCCTCCAGCAGGCAAGCTGTGACGGAAATGCGTGAGTTGTTAGGCGTGTTGCGCGCCGAGGACGGCAGCGTGCTGCCCTCCCAGTCCCGCACACCCGAACCGGGATTGAGTGAGCTGGACGATCTGGTGGCTTCCCACGCCAAACATGGACTGGCGGTCACGTTCAACACTTCACTGGAACAACCCGACGATCTCACCCAGCTGCCCGGCTCTCTTCAGCTGACCGTTTACCGGTGCCTGCAGGAGGCCCTGGCCAACGTCACGCGACACTCCACAGCCCGTGAAGCAACGGCCGTGGTCCGCACCGGATCCACAACGGTCGATGCCGAGGAACCTCGAACCGAAGCTTGGGTTGAACTGGAAGTCACCGATCACGGGCAGTCCAAGCCGGGCACGGAGGGTTCGGGGTTCGGACTCAAAGGCATCACCGAGCGTGCGCGGCTGTACAACGGCGTTACCGAGATCGGCCCACGCACGCCCGGCCCGGGCTGGCGCGTTCGCGTGCGCATTCCCCGTCCCCTCACCCGCGCTACCCAGGAGGTCACCCCGTGATCCGAGTTCTGTTGGCCGACGATCACGAGCTGGTGCGATCCGGTTTCGCGCTCATGCTCACCGTCGAAGAGAACGTTGAGGTGGTCGGGCAGGTCGCCAACGGCAAGGACGCCGTGGCCCAAGTGCTCGCCGAACCGGTGGACGTGGTGCTCATGGACGTCCAGATGCCCGTGATGGACGGCATTGAAGCCACGCGCTTGATCACTGAAGCCACGGACACCAAGGTCATCATCCTCACGACCTTCGACCGCGACGACTACCTCTTCGACGCGTTGCGCGCCGGGGCCAGCGGTTTCCTGCTCAAGAACGCCTCGCCGGAGGACCTTGTCGCGGCGGTCCTCGCGGTGGTCGATGGCCACGCACTCCTCGCGCCCGAGGCCACCCTGCGAGTGGTCCAGCAACTCGCCCAGCACGACGCCGTTCGGGGACCACGCGCGGAACCGGCCGGGCCCGCGGGCGGACTGACAGCGGCGTCGTCAACCGGAACTCCCGAGCGAACAGGAGAGCAACAGCGCATCATCGACTCGCTCACGGCTCGCGAGCGAGAGGTACTCACCCTCGCGGCGGAGGGGCTGTCTAACGGGGAGATCTGCGACACGTTGGTCGTGGGACAGGCCACGGTCAAGACCCACATCTCCAATGTGCTGGCCAAGGTGGGTGCCCGGGACCGCGTGCAAGCGGTGGTTTTCGCCTATCGATCAGGCATGGTGTCCTGACCCGTCACTGGTCCCACTGCGCCACGTCTGCCACGAGTCGACTGGCCCCCAAGCCGGCTCTCGTCCGGACGACAACCGGGACAGCGACACCCCACATACACCGCAGGGTGGAGCTCAAGTTCCGCCGCCGGGCTGATCTCTTCGACTGCCGGTCCTCCTAGGCTGGAATCAGCCAGCCGCGCCGCGTCGCGCACACGCTATGGCTGCGCGAACGGCATAGATCCGAGGAGGCAGCATGAGGTTGAAAGAACCGGGGGCCGCGTACAGCTCCGTCCACTACTCACCACCGCGCGCCGGCGGCACGCTGGAGGCGCTGGACCTGACGCGACGGTTCGGGGACCGGACAGTGGTGGACGAGGTGTCGTTTCGCGTGGAGCCCGGGCAGATGACGGGGTTCGTGGGCGCCAATGGTGCGGGCAAGACCACCACCATGCGAATGATTATGGGCGTACTCAACCAGCACGGCGGCACCGTGCTGTGGAACGGCCGACCGATTGACGCCCGCGCGCGCTCGCGGTTCGGGTACATGCCCGAGGAGCGAGGTCTGTACCCCAAGCAACGGATTGCCGATCAGCTGGGTTACCTGGGGCAACTCCACGGCATGGAACGCTCCCGGGCCCTCACAGAGGCCCACCGACTGCTGGACCGCTTCGGCCTGGGGGAGCGAGCCAAGGACCGGCTCGAGACACTGTCGCTGGGTAATCAGCAGCGCGTCCAGGTCGCCGCGGCCCTGCTTCACGATCCCGTGGCCCTGGTCCTGGACGAACCGTTCTCCGGGCTGGACCCGACCGCTGTCGATGCCATGGTGGGGCTGCTGCGCGAATACATGGCTCGCGGGGTACCGGTGCTGTTTTCCTCCCACCAACTGGATTTGATCGACCGACTGTGCGACGCGCTGGTGGTCCTGGACAGTGGCACGGTGCGCCTGGCCGGGCCCGTCGAGCAATTACGCGGTGCGCGGCCCGAACAATATCGGTTGGTGTGCACCGCTGATGCGGGCTGGACCCGTGGCCAACCCGGGGTGGAGGTCGTGGACCTCGACGGCAATACGGCCATCGTTACGCCGGCGGACGCGGAAGCCCGCAATCAGCTGACCAGACAAGCGGCGGACCGCGGAATGGTGGAATTCGCTCGGCTGCGTCCTTCGCTGGGAGATCTCTATCGGGAGGCCATCTCATGAGCCACGACACGACCACCACAGCGGCCGCAGAAGAGGAACAGACCACACAGGTGTCCGCCCCGTGGCTCACCGTCATGAATCGCGAGATCGGCGTCAAACTGCGGGACCGCGCTTTCGTGCTGTCCACTGTGCTCACGGTCCTGGGCATCATCGGACTCACCGCGTTCATGTTCTTCATGGGTGAGCGCACCACCAGCTACACCGTGGCCGCCACGGACCCGCAATCGGTCACGGTGGCGGAGGCGGCCCGGGACTCGGCCGAGGACAAGACCACGCTCGAGGTGCAATCCGCCTCGCCCGAGGAGGCTCGTGAGCTCCTGCAGAACGAAGACATCGATGCCGCCGTGTCGCGCAGTGACAACGAATGGGTCCTGACGGCCCGCAACTCCATGGATGCTTCCCTGAGCGGAATGCTCTCGGACGCAGCCAAGGACGTGACCGCGCAGCAGAACGCGGCGGACGCCGGAACCACCACGGAACAGCTGACGGCCGGTTCAGAGGTGCAGACGCGCACCCTCTCGGACGAACCGGATCGCGGCGTGGCGGCCAACGTACTGGGCTTCGTCTTCGCCATGCTGTTCTACACCGCCGCCATCATCTTCGGCATGGCCATTGCCAACTCGGTGCTCGAGGAGAAGCAGAACCGGGTCGTGGAGATCCTGGCCACCGCCATCCCGGTGCGCCACATCCTCTACGGCAAGGTGGCCGGTAACTGCCTGCTGGCATACGCGCAGATCATTCTGTACGGGGCCGTGGGGTTACTGGGCGTGAATCTGCTCGGCCGGGCGGAATCGATCGGGTGGATCCTGCAGGCCTCCGGATGGTTCATCGGGTTCTTCGTGGTGGGCTTTGCCGCCCAGGCGAGCATCTGGGCGGTGCTGGGTTCGCTGGCCTCTCGCACGGAGGACCTGCAGTCCAACACCGGCCCCATCATGTCCGTGTTGATCGCGGCCCTGCTCGTGGGGTTGTTCGCCAAGGGAACCTGGCTCACCGTGGCCTCCTACGTGCCACTGGTCTCATCGGTGGCCATGCCCGTGCGGATGTTGACCGATACCGTGCAGTGGTGGGAACCGTGGCTCGCCCTGGGGCTGTGCGCCGTGTTCGGACTGATCATGTTCCGTGTGGGGGAGCGGGTCTACCAGCGCGCAGTGTTCCAGGGTGGTCAGGCGCTCACGTGGCGCAAGGCTCTCAGGCTCGAGAGGTAGACCACGTTCCATCTGCACTCACAGGTTTGACACGTGTGGCACAATAGACGGGTACTCGAACCGTGCGGACCCTCTCACCGCACGTGTGTCGCGTCCACAGGAAATCCCACCAAGACCCGCCCCACGGGTGCAAGTGTGTGCATTTCCGACCACATTCGAAACAGGAGTAACCACTCAAGTGGCAGTTAAGATTCGTCTCAAGCGCATGGGTAAAATGCGCGATCCCCGTTACCGCGTTGTCATCGTCGACTCCCGCAAGAAGCGCGATGGTCGTGTCATCGAGGAGGTCGGCGTCTACCAGCCGACCGAGCACCCCTCCTACATCAACCTGGTTTCCGACCGGATCCAGTACTGGCTCGGCGTGGGCGCACAGCCCTCTGACGCCGTGGCAGCACTGCTGAAGATCACCGGTGACTGGCAGAAGTTCAAGGGTGAGCCCGGTGCCGAGGGTACCTATAAGGCCCCCGAGACCAAGGCTGAGTTCGTGGCACCCGACAAGGGTTCCGTGATCATCCCCGAGGCCATCACCCCCAAGGCTGACAAGGCCGAGGCTTCCGAGCAGGCCGAAGCGCCCGCCGAGGAAGCTTCCACCGAGGGTGCGGCTGAGGACTCCACGGAGGACAACGCCGAGAAGGCAGAGTGAGCATGCTCGCCGAGGCTCTGGAACACCTGGTTCGCGGCATTGTGGACAGCCCCGAGGACGTCACCGTTCGCTCACGCGAAGGACGCCGCGGGCAGATCCTCGAGGTTCGGGTTCACCCCGATGACCTCGGCCGCGTGATCGGGCGTTCCGGACGCACCGCCAAGGCCTTGCGCACCGTCGTGACGGCCCTGGCACCCGGCGAAAATGTGCGCGTAGACGTGGTCGATACCGACCGTCGTCGTCGCTAAAGACCGCGCGTACGTGAACGGCCCCTGTTTCCTGCAGACGCGGGAGACGGGGGCCGTCATCATTTGGTAAAAACATCGCACTGGTCCAGATCCGGCAAAGGAGATCTCATGAGCGTTCGGATTGCACGCATCGGAAAGCCCCACGGCGTGCGCGGGGAAGTCACGGTGCAACTGTTCACCGACGATCCCGAGTCGCGTTTCGCGCCCGGGTCGAACCTGAGCATCCAGTGGCCTCAGGGGCAGGCCGACGCCGCCGCGGGACTTCCCGAGACCCTCACGACCGCGGGTTTTCGCTGGAACAAAAAAGTGCTGATTGCCCGCTTCGAGGAGATCACCGACCGCAACCGCGCAGAAGAGATGCGCGGGGCACAGCTGTATGCCGAGGCCCACGAGGTGGAACTCGAGGACGACGAATGGCACCAGGACGATCTGCTCGGTCTCATGGCCGTGGACACCACCCGAGACGATCGCGAGGTCGGAAAGGTCACCGCCCTGATCTCCGGAGCGGCTCAGGACCTGTTGGAACTCGAAATCGTGGGGGAGCGGCGTCGTATTCTGATCCCGTTCGTCGAAGAAATCGTGCCTGAGGTGGATCTGGAAACCGGCCGCGTGCTGTTGACCCCGCCCGCCGGTCTGCTGGACCTGGGCTCGGAGGAGTAGCACCGTGCGCATCGATGTGCTGAGCATCTTCCCCGAGTACCTGGCGCCGTTGGAACTGTCGTTGATCGGTAAGGCCATGACGGACGGCGTGCTGGACCTGTCCGTGACGGATCCACGGACCTTTGCCACGGACCGGCACCGCACGGTGGATGACACCCCGTACGGCGGTGGTGCCGGAATGGTGATGAAACCCGAACCGTGGGCACAGGCGCTCGAGTCCGTGACCGCGGCGTCGCCGTCGTTCCGGAAGCCCGTGCTGGTCGTGCCCTCACCGGCCGGCGAAGTCTTCACCCAGGACGTCGCGTACGAACTGGCCGACGAGGAGCACCTGGTGTTCGCGTGCGGCCGCTACGAAGGAATCGACGAACGCTTCATCGACTGGGCCTCCGAACACGCCGTGGTGCGTCCCATGAGCCTGGGTGACTACGTGCTCAACGGGGGAGAAGTGGCCGTGCTGGCCATGGTCGAGGCCGTGACCCGGCTGATCCCCGGGGTGATCGGCAACCCGGAATCCCTCGCCGAAGAATCCCACACCGGCGGGCTGCTCGAATACCCCGTGTACACCAAACCGGCCATGTGGCGAGAACGCGCCATCCCGGACATGCTGTTGTCCGGTCACCACGGGAACATTGCCCGCTGGCGCCGTGACCAGCAACTGCACCGCACTGCTCAGCGCCGCCCGGACATGATCGAACAGCTCAACCCGGCGGACCTGAACAAGGCTGATCTGGCCATCCTGCGCGAGCACGGATTCCAGGTGGTCAACGGGTCGTTCCAGGTCTGTGCCCCCGCCCCCGCTGACGGCGCACAGGGCTAGCCGAAATATGGCATAATGGGTCGCTGTGCGTGAGTTGGGCACGCCCCTGCCGCAGGGGGGAGAGCGACCAACAACCACGCATTCGAAATCACCACACCGGCCCGATTTCGACATACTTCTGCGCGTTGGCTCAAACCTTCACGGCTGAGCCGCGCGGACCACACGCGATCGACCTGCGGCAGTCGCGAGGAGAAAAAGCATGAACCTTATCGATCAGCTTGATGCCAAGTCCCTGCGTAACGACATTCCGGATTTCCGCCCCGGCGACACCCTGAATGTCCACGTGAACATCATTGAAGGCAGCCGTTCGCGTGTCCAGGTCTTCAAGGGCTACGTCATGGGCCGTCAGGGCTCCGGCGTGCGCGAGACCTTCACCGTTCGCAAGGTCAGCTTCGGTGTTGGCGTGGAACGTACCTTCCCGGTGCACTCCCCGATCATCGACAAGATCGAGCTCGTGAGCCGCGGTGACGTGCGTCGTGCCAAGCTCTACTACATGCGCGATCGCCACGGTAAGGCCGCTCGTATCCGCGAGAAGCGTGACTCGAGCGCTTCGAGCAAGTAAGCATTTTCCACGTGCATCTGCACTCGGAACGCACGGAGGGCCCGGCATCTGCCGGGTCCTCCGCTGTACGTGCACCCCTTTCCCCGCGGCGCTGGTGGCTGCGGGTCGTCACCCTTGCCGTACTGTCGGCTCTGCTCATCGCCGCCGTGGTACGTGCATTCGTGGTGGATGTCTACTGGGTGGGTTCCAACTCGATGGAGCCCACGCTGCAGGGCGGGGATCGGGTGCTGGTCAGCAAGCTCGCCGACACGGATGAGCTGCAGCGCGGAGAACTCGTGGTTTTCGACGGTCGCGGTTCCCTGGACCCGTTGCATTCCACGGACCCCTGGTACACCCAGGCGGTCAACGGTGTGGGTCGCTGGCTGGGTCTGAACGGATCGTCCACCGCGTACGTGAAGCGTGTGATGGCGGTGCCCGGAGACTCCATCGAATGCTGTGACGCTCAGGGCAAGATCACGGTCAACGGCCAGCCTCTCGAGGAGGAGTATCTGTACGCTGGCGACCGGCCCTCGGACATTCCCTTTGCCGTGCACGTTCCCGCTGATCGCGTTTGGCTCATGGGGGACCACCGCAGTGAATCTGTGGATTCGCGTTCTCTGTTGGGTGCACCCGGCGGTGGGCTGATCCGCACGGAACGCATCATCGGAACCGCAGAACGGGTGTTGTGGCCCCTGGACCGAGCCCGGGACTTGTAGTCTGCCCATGGGTGCAGACACCCACCATGTCAGGAAGGAACACGGCGTAGTGACTGAAGAACGTCCATCAGATTCCGCGGGGGAGCAGCCGGAGCAGGAGCCGTTGCGGCCCCGCCGGTCCTCGCGTTCGTCCCGTTCCTTGGCCTCGCGGAGCGCCAAGAAGGCCAATTCGGCCTGGAGCTCCGTCAAGGAAATCCTGATCGTGGTGGTCCTGGCCATCCTGATCGCCTTCATCGTCAAGACCCTGTTCGTGCGGGGTTTCTACATTCCTTCCGGCTCCATGGAGAACACTCTGGAGTTGGATGACCGAATCTTCGTGAACGTCATGAGCGCCAATCTGGGGAACATCGACCGCGGCGACATCGTGGTCTTCGATGACACCAAGAACTGGCTCCCCTCCCAGCCGCAGGGTAGCGAGGGCCTGGGCGGAGCCATCCAGAGCGCCCTGTCCTTCGTGGGAATCCTCCCGGACAGCGGTGATCAGGCCCTCGTCAAACGCGTGATCGGTCAGGGCGGTGACCATGTGGTCTGCTGCGACGCTGACGGCAAGATCAGCGTGAACGGCACGCCGCTGGACGAGACCTACGTGTACCCGGGTGCCGTGCCGTCCGAGATCCCGTTCGACGTGATCGTTCCGGACAATCATTTCTTCGTGCTCGGCGATCATCGCAACGCCTCCGCCGACTCCCGCGTGCACCTGGCCAACAACAACGCGTTCATCCACAAGGAAGACATCATTGGCACCGCGTTCGTGATCGCATGGCCGCTGGATCGCTTCCAGATCTTGCACCACCCGGAACAGGTCTTCGCGGACGTTCCGGCCACCGGCTCTTCCGACGACTGATCGTGGGCTCACGAGTCACGAGTGATCCCGGCATCGATCTGGAGCGCGAACTCGCCGCGCAGGGTCTGCGGTACGTGGGCGGCATGGACGAGGTGGGTCGCGGCGCACTGGCCGGTCCCGCGAGCGTCGGGCTCGTGGTGTTCGACGCCGCCGCCCTCGATAGCGCCGATCCTTCCGTTTGGCACGGGGTACGGGATTCCAAGGCACTGACGGCCAAGCGCCGCGAAGCACTGGCCCCGGCCATCGATTCGTGGGCCGCAGCCTGCACCGTGGGCCACGCTCAACCCTTCGAAATCGACCGACTGGGAATCAGCGCCGCCCTTCGACTGGCCGGACTCAGGGCACTGGCCCAAGCGGCGTCGTCGGGGATCAGCGTGGACGGGCTGATCCTGGACGGGTCCTACAACTGGTTGCGCACCGAACCAGTGCTGGGCCAGGAAACCGACCCGTGGGGCGTGCCCGCGGTGGTGCGCACCCTGGTCAAGGCCGACGCCCACTGCGTCTCTGTGGCGGCCGCATCGATTGCCGCCAAGGTGGAGCGCGACGCAATCATGCGCAACTACGCGGGGGAGTACCCGGCGTACGGCTGGGAGTCGAACAAGGGCTACGGGAGTGCGGTCCACCGGGCCGCGATAGTGGAGCACGGCGCGACCCCGCTGCATCGGGTGAGTTGGAACTTGGGCATTTAGCTCCGTTCGGGTCGTGGCAATGTCCGGGTCAATCGAGCATGCGCACTCCACAGGCACACGTTAGCCATGTTCATGGGAGCGCTGGATCGTCACGATGGTTCCATGAGTATTTCTCGCGTGTCCCCAGCCGCTCCGGATCCGCCCGCGACCCACATCAGTACGGGCCGCTCCGGGGAAGATCTGATTGCCGATCTGCTGACCCGCGCCGGATGGCATGTGTTGGATCGCAACTGGCGAGCCACCCCAGCAGATCACCCGGTGCGCGGTGAATTGGACATCGTGGCGGAACGCGCGGGCGCGGTCACGATCTTCGAGGTCAAGACCCGAACAGGGTCCGGCTTCGGTCACCCGGCTGAGGCCGTGGGACCCGAGAAGCTGCAACGTCTCCATCGGTTGGCCCGCGCATGGGCTCGGGAACACGGTTGGTCAGAGATCCCCAGTGTGGACGTGGTGTCGGTGCACTGGCCGGCCGGGGATGCCCCGCGCGTCGAACACATGGGGTCGCTGAGCTGGCACTGATATCCAAAGGTCACAATTTGATGGACTCCCGGCGTGCTGAGTGACATCCGCAGCCCAACGTGCCACGGTAGGTCGGGGGTCGAGAACGGCACCCTGAACAGTCGATGATCAGTGGGGGTCGCTTGGTGACATTCTTTCTGCCACGCAGGCGCGCCATGGGTGTGTTGATAGCCGCGGGACTTTCCGTGTCCCTCCTGACCGGCTGTAACGACGGGGACGAGCAAGTCCCGGAGGAATCGCCGTCGGTCTCGGCCGAAACGTCGAGCGCCGGTCTGCGTGGCGGAACGTTCAATGCCCGTTTGCCCTCGGGCGCATCCGTGCGGATCACCCTCCCCGCAACGCCGCCGCCCGACGAGGATGTCGACAAGCTCCGCAAGGACGCCGGGGTAGAGCGAGCGTTGTACGCGAAAATCAGCATCGACAATCGGAACGGCCGTCAGCCGGTCTCCGTGAGCAGGCTGGTGTTGACCGCCGAGGACGGTTCCATTTACCGACTCGACGCTCTTCCCAAGGTAGCGCCCGAATGGACATCCGAGCGGGGCGATAACGGGGAATGGACGAATGCCGGTGGTGATCGGGTCTCCGAAGAAAAGGCACGGGACATCGACCGTCGCGTGGATGACACCGTGGCCAAGTACACCGGCGACGTGCCGGTGGGTGGCCGAGGCGATGAAATTCTGGTGGGAGACCTGAGTCGTTTGCCGGCGACGTTCGCGAGCATGGAACTGATTCCGTCCATGGGCGACTCCGAGGAACGAGCTGTCAGACCCAGCCCGGACAGCCGCAACGAACCTGCCGCGCCGCGCCCCGCGTCCCCGGCGGATCCAGCCGAACCGGAAGCTCCGGAGGAAGACCCCCCTCCGGGGGATCCGGGGGATGAGACCACGGAAGAGGAACCTCCCGCCGATGGCGGCGGTTCCGAGTCGACCACCGATCCCGTTCCCGAAGAGCCCACGGATGCCCCTGCGCCGCCGCAGGAACCGGTGCCATCCGAACCCGGTACTCAGCCCACCACCGCGCCCGAGGCGGGAGCATCGGTGCCCCCTGTCGCGCCATCTGTTCCCGCTCAGGCGGTGGGGGAGCAGCAACCTGTGCAGCCGTGACGGCCTGAACTCCACTCACTGATGGACCTTTTAGTCGGCGGCTCACTGAGCTGGGCCTGTGGGCCATGGCTCGTTATCCATGGATTGCTGATTGCGTTCTCCGGTCGCCGTGCGGAGCCCACTCCAGAACTGCACAGCGGGCGGTAGGCTCTGTGCCGTGTGGGCCCGCGCCGTCATGGTGGTGTCATGCCCAGACACTCGCATTCACAGCTTGTTCGTCGCCCCCAGCGACACGTCCGCCGCCCGTACCTGCGAAGTGATGCGCGATGACCGGCTTCGCACGGACCAAGTCCGTGGCGTTGGTCGGGTTGGACGGTCACGTGGTTGACGTTGAGGCTGATATCGGCCAATCGTTGCCAGCCTTCAGCATCATCGGGCTCCCGGACCAGGCGGTGAACGAGTCACGGGAGCGTATTCGTGCGGCCGCGCGCAATGCCGGGATCAAGCTTCCCGCGCGGAAGATCACCGTCAACCTGTCGCCGGCCACGCTTCCCAAGCGCGGTTCACATTTCGACGTCGCTGTGGTCATGGCGGTGCTCACGGCGCACGGTGCCATTCGGGCTGCTTCAGACACTGTGTACCTCGCCGAACTGGGTTTGGACGGGTCATTGCGTCCCGTGCGGGGCGTGTTGCCCGCGGTGCACGCGGCGGTACTGCACGGGCATTCCACGGTTGTCGTAGCCAGGGAAAATTACGAAGAGGCGCGGCTGGTGTCCGGTGCCGAGGTCACCGCCGTCTCGCATTTGGCGGAACTGCTCGTGATGCACGGCGCCGACCCGCAGCTGTTGAACAGGGTGCCCGGGGGTAGCAAGTCACCGGACGGCTGCACGGACACGGCTGAGAATACGGAAGCTCCGGATCTTCGGGATGTGGTGGGGCAGATCGAAGGGCGGCAGGCGTTGGAAATCGCAGCCGCCGGGGGCCATCACCTGATGATGGTGGGACCACCGGGTGCCGGGAAGACAATGCTCGCCGAACGGCTGCCCGGAATCCTCCCGGATCTGGACGACCACCAGTCACTCGAGGTGACCTCGATCCATTCCCTGCGCGGTGACTCGCGCTGTTCCGAACTGATCCGCAGGCCACCCTTGCAGGCCCCCCACCACAGCATTACGACGCCCGCACTGTGTGGCGGGGGCAGTGGAATCCCTAGACCGGGCGCCATCTCACTGGCCCACCGGGGTGTGTTGTTCCTGGACGAAGCACCGGAGTTTGAACGGCGGGTGTTGGACACGCTCCGTCAGCCCCTCGAGTCCGGAACAGTGACCATTGCGCGCTCGCAGAACGTGTCCCGATATCCCGCCAAGTTCCAACTGGTTCTCGCTGCGAATCCGTGCCCGTGTGGTCAAGCAGAGGGAGTCGGGAATCGATGTACCTGTACCGCTCACCAAAGGCACCGGTATTTCAACAAGCTGTCCGGGCCACTTATCGACCGCGTGGACCTACAACTGCGGGTGCCCGCCGTGACCTATCACGAGCTGAACTCCGCGCGGGGTGAGCCTCCGGAGGACAGCGCGAGTGTGGCCGAACGGGTCGGTGCGGCAAGGGCTGCGCAACGCGAACGGTTAGCTCGCTACGGACTGCAGCTCAACAGCGATGTCCCCGGTTCTCTTCTGCGCAAAGCGTTGTCTCCCGAACGGAACACTGTTCAGTCACTGAAGAAAGCCATGGACAACCACACCCTGACCGCGCGCGGCTACATCCGGGTGCTCCGTGTCGCATGGACCCTCGCTGACTTGGCCGGTGCCGGATCTCCCAGCTCAGAGCACGTGCAACTCGCACTCTTCTTCAAGACCACGGTGACCTCATGAACCAGCCAATGGCAGACCACGAATCCCCCGCGACGTACAGCGATGAACTGCGCGGAGCCAGAACCCAACTCGCCCGCATGATCGAACCGGCCGATCGCGCGGGCATGGCCCTGTTGCACTGTCTGGGGCCCATCACCCTGCGGGACACCATCACCTCTCATCAGAGACCGCCGGGGTGGCTGCTCCAAAAAGTCCAGACCGCAATGGCCACGTGGGGACTTCGCAGTAAGCCCGCCGACCTGGGGGACCGTTTCGAGGCCTGGCGCTCCCGACTGCCGGCGGTCGACCCTGACACGGATGCTCGCCATGCTCACTCCCTGGGCGCATGGGTGGTGATTCCGGAGGATCCTGACTGGCCCGAACCACTCGATGACCTGGGTCTGAACAGACCCATTGCGCTCTGGGGGCGCGGGGATCGCAGCAAACTCCCCGGTCTCGCGCACAGCGTGGCCGTGGTCGGATCTCGTAATGCTAGTGCTTACGGCGCGGCCGTAACTCGGGACATCACGCATCACGTCAGTGGCGAGGGGTGGTGCGTGATCTCGGGCGGGGCCTACGGGATCGATGCCGCCGCGCACTCCGCGGCGCTCACCGCGGGCACTGCGGAGCCACCCACGGTCGCAGTCCTAGCCTGCGGGGTGGACAGGTTCTATCCGAGCGCCAACGCGGGCCTGCTGAGTCGTATCGAGGAACACGGGATGCTGCTCAGCGAAGTTCCACTGGGTTGCTCACCCACGCGATATCGGTTTCTGCAACGTAATCGGCTCATCGCTGCGCTGTCCCGGGCCACGGTGGTCACGGAGGCCGCCTGGCGGTCCGGATCACTCAACACCGCTCACCACGCCGAATCCCTGTCGCGGGAGGTCGCGGCCGTACCCGGTGATGTCCTGAGCGGGGGTTCGGCCGGTTGTCACAAACTGATCAGAGAAGATCACGCCATCCTGGTCAACAACGGTGCCGAAGTCTTGGAACTGCTCGGCACCCTCGGCAATGACGCAGCCCTGGGCATCCAGGCCGAGCAGGACGACGTGGCGCAGCGGCCCGAGGATTCGCTGGAGCCGCATTTGCTACGCCTCTACGACGCCCTGCCGCTGAGACAGGATGCCGATCCGTCCAATCTGTGCCGAGTGTCCGGGCTGTCACCGACGGAAGTCATGACCGGCTTGTCCACGTTGCGATCCCGGGGACTGGCAGCAGACTCCCTGTTGGGATGGCGCCGAGTAGGCTCGAAGAATGCCCCAGGAACATCCCGCGCATGAACCGGAACAGGACCACGAGACGGCAACGGCCCTCTCGGAGGAGATCGCGTTGTTTGCCCGGCACCTGCGACATGAGAAAGCCAGGAGCGAACACACCATCCGCTCGTACGTGGGGGACCTGGAGGAGTTGTCCGCATGGATGACGGCCCGCCGGCTCAAGGGACTCGAGGATCTTGACCGTGAATCCCTCCGAGGCTGGCTCGCGCAGCGGCATCAACGGGGATTGGCCCGCAGTTCGGTGTCACGGGGGATCGCTTCGGTTCACACGTTCTGTCGGTGGGCGGTGGACAACGGTCGGCTGGACCATGACCCGGCCGCGTCCGTGAAAGGGCCCAAAACAGGTCAACACCTCCCCGAGGTGGTCAACTCGACCGCGTTGTCCGACCTGCTCGACGGCTTGGCCGCCGCGGCAGAACAACCCGCTGAGGATGATCGCTCCGCGGCTCTGGCGGCCCGGGATTGGGCGCTCGTCGAACTGCTTTACGCCACGGGGGCCCGCATCAGCGAAGTCGTCAACCTCAACGATTCGGACGTAGATCGAAGCATCAAAGTGATCACCGTGACCGGCAAGGGAAACAAGCAACGGAGAGTGCCCTTCGGCGACCGGGCAGAGCAGGCTCTGGAGGTGTGGCGGCGTCGTCGTGAGGTCGTGGCCACGGAGAAGTCGGGTGCCGCAATGTTCCTGGGTGCACGCGGCGGAAGAATCGACGCCCGGGTTGCGCGACGGGTGGTCGCCGATGCCCTGCAGGCCGTGCCGGACACGCACGCGAGCGGTCCGCACAGCCTCCGGCACAGCGCGGCCACGCACCTTCTGGACGGGGGAGCGGACCTGCGGAGCGTGCAGGAACTCCTGGGACATTCCACCGTGGCCACCACCCAGATCTACACCCACGTCTCGGTCGAACGACTCAAGAATGCCTATGCTCAGGCGCATCCCAGAGCCTGACATGTTGGCGGCGCAACGGCTTTAGGCGTCTTGCCTCATGTCAAGATGTCCGGATGGTGTTCGTGCTTGCCTCAGGTGAAATGTCCGCGTAGCTCA